>JBHEMP010000071.1:0-8539 GCA_046262515.1 Candidatus Dormibacteria bacterium
CGCTGCGCGCAGAGGTCGGAGGCCACCTCGCGCAGGTGCGACCAGGTGGCCATCTCGGCGGGAAGGAGGTCGCGCATACCCGCGACGGAACGGACCGGAGGCACCCCCGGATTGTATTCGGGAACTCAGCCCTTGATGGCCAGGACCTTTGGCGGCACACCATCCCGCAGGAGGTCTCGGAGCAGCCCGGCCAGTCCGCGCGGGTAGATGGCCGCCGTGGATTGCTCCATCTCACCCATGGACCACCACCTGTGGCCCAGGTACGCCGCCGCCTCAAATTCGTCCAAGCGGCTGGTGTCGACATCGGTGGCCTCGGTGCGGGCGAGGAAGAAGCTCTCGAGCTGGTGGTAGAGGTCGGGGCCCGAGCGGAAGAAGTGGTCGCCGCGCCAGACTGGCCCCTCCACGGAGGCGACCACGATGCCGGTCTCCTCGCGGAGTTCCCGGATCGCCGCCTCGCGGGACTTTTCCCCGGCTTCCAGGCCGCCGCCCGGGGTCGTCCAGGAGCTGGTGCCGGCCTTCTTCGTGGCCCAGTTGAACAGCAGCACGCGGTTGTCGGGGTCGAGCACGACCACCCGGGCGGCGTAACGGCGAACGGCCATCAGGCGAGGCCCGGTTCAGTTGTCGCGGGCGACGGTGTGGACATCCTTGACCTGCTCGATCTTGACCAGGAGCCGGGACAGGTCGGTCAGGGAGGCCACCTCGACGCCGGCGCTGATCACCGCAGTCTTGTCGTCGTAGACCTGGACCTCCACGCCCGTCAGGTTGGTGTTCTGCTCGGCGATGACGGTCGCGATATCCCGCAGCAGGCCGGTCCGATCCCAGGCCTCGATCTTGAGCGACACAGGGAACATCTCACGGGCGCCACGGTCCCACTGCACCTCGACGATGCGCTCGGGGTACTGGGCGTTGCGAATGTTGACGCAGTCGGCGCGGTGGACGCTGACCCCCTTGCCGCGGGTTATGTAGCCGGAGATGGTGTCGCCGGCCACGGGCTTGCAGCACTGGGCCAGGGACGAGAGCAGGTTCCGCGTGCCCTGGACGTGCACGTTGCCGGTCATGGATTCCTTGGGCGTCGTGGGAAGCTGTGACAGCGGCGTCTCGGTCGAGGGCTGCCGGCTGACCAGCTTCAGGAGTACGGACTGCGGGCTCAGGTCCCCGTACCCGATGGCGGCGTAGAAGTCGCCGAGGTCGTGGTACTGGAAATCACGGGCCACTGCCTTGAGCAGGACCTCGTCGATCGCGCCCAGCGAGCGCTGCTCCAGCCGGCGTAGCTCCTTGTCCAGGAGCTCGCGGCCGCGAACCACGTTCTCCTCGCGCCGCTCGCGCTTGAACCACTGCCGGATCTTCTCGCGGGCGGAGGAACTCTTGGCGAAGTTCAGCCAGTCACGGCTCGGGCCGTGGGCGCTCTTGGTCGTCAGGACCTCGACGATGTCCCCGTTGGCCAGCGGGGTTTCGAGGCTGACCATCCGACCGTTGACCTTGGCGCCGATGCAGTGGTGGCCGACCTCGGTGTGGACGCGGTACGCGAAGTCGATCGGCGTGGAGCCCGCGGGGAGACTGCGCACGTCGCCCTTGGGCGTGAAAACGAAGACCTCCTCCTGGAAGATGTCGACCTTGATCTGGTCGACGAACTGCTCGGCATCGAGCATCTCCTTTTGCCACTCCATGAGCAGGCGCAGCCAGCCGAACTTTTCGTCCATCCGGTTGTCCCGCTTGCCCCCCTCCTTGTAGTGCCAGTGCGCGGCGACCCCGACCTCGGCGGTCTCGTGCATCTCGTAGGTGCGCACCTGGATCTCCATAGGCTCGCCGGAGTGTGAGACCACGGTGGTGTGGAGGGACTGGTACCCGTTCGACTTCGGCATCGCGATGTAGTCCTTGAAGCGTCCCGGCATCGGCTTCCACAGCGAGTGGATAACCCCCAGCACGCCATAGCAGTCCTTCATAGAGGCCACTGCGACCCTGATCGCTATCAGGTCATAGATGTCGTCGAAGGACTTGCCCGTGGCCTCGAGCTTGCGATGAATGGAGTAGACGTGCTTGGGGCGTCCGCTGATCTCTGCCTTTATTTCCATGCGCTCGAGTTCGCGTCCCAGGATCTCGGTCACCTCGGCAACGAACGCCTCGCGCTCCTTGCGCTTGACCTTGATCTGTCCCGTGACGGCCTGGTACTGCGCGGGCTCCAGCTCCGAGAATGCGAGGTCCTCCAGTTCCCATTTCAGCTGCCACATCCCGAGGCGATGCGCCAGGGGCGCGAAGATGTCCATCGTCTCGCGGGCCATGCGAAGGCGGCGGGCCTCGGGGAGGGCGGAGACCGTGCGCATGTTGTGCAGGCGGTCGGCCAGTTTCACGATGACCACGCGGATATCCTCCGCCATGGCGACCAGCATTTTGCGGATGTTCTCCGCCTCGGCCTTCTCGGCGGAGGCCATCGAAATCTTGTCCAGCTTGGTCACGCCCGCGACCAGCTTGGCGATTTCCGGCCCGAAGTCGCGCTTCAGGTCGTCCGGGGTTACGTACGTGTCCTCCACGACGTCGTGCAGGATGGCGGTGGCCAGGGTCTCGGCGTCGAGCCGCAACCCGACGAGGATGTCCGCGACCTCCAGCGGGTGCTGGATGTACTTTTCTCCGGAGAGGCGGTTCTGGTCGAAGTGGGCCTTCGACGCGGTTTCATACGCCCGGGTCAGGAGCGCAACGTCGCCCTCATCCAGGTAATCCGCCCTGCGCAGCAGGTCATCAAAGGTCACTTCGCAATTATCGGCACCTCACCTCCGCGGGGGGCGCCGGGGGCCGTCAGTAGGCCCGGGCCCAGTAGACGCTCGACTCGCCGGGCCCACCGCAGGCAGCACAGTCCGCCGCGGGCGCCTCGCCAGTCAGCACACGTATGGTCGCGCCGGGCGTCACGTCCTTGACATCCGCCTCGCACTCGGCCCTTCCACACCAGGTACCGTGAGCCAGCGAGTTCCGCGAATCGGCAAACGCCGCCACCAGTTCGTCGCGCGTTGCGACCTGCACCGTGTAGGACTCACGCATGCGCAGGGCGCGCGCGAACAGCCGCGCCTGGAATTCGGTCAACAGAGAGGCGACTCGATCGGCTATCCCATCCATAGGGAGCTGGGTCTTTTCGCGTTCGATGCGGTCGACGACGACCACGCTGCCCGCCTCGATATCCCGGGGCCCGAGCTCGATGCGCAGCGGCACGCCGCGAAGTTCCCAGTCATTGAACTTGAAGCCGGGCTTCTCGTCGCGGTCGTCCACGTGCACCCGGGCCACCGGCTGGAGCAGGTCGCGCAGCTTGCCGACCGTGTGCATGACGGCCTCTCGCTGCTCGTCGCCCCGGTAGATGGGCACGATCACGACCTGTATGGGGGCGACGCGGGGCGGCATGATCAGGCCCGATTCGTCACCGTGGCACATGATCAACCCGCCGATGACCCGCGTGGAGAGCCCCCAGCTCGTGGTGTAGGGAAACTTGCGCTGGTTGTCCCGGTCGGCGAAGGCAATCTCGTATGTGCGCGTGAAATTCTGTCCCAGGTGATGGCTGGTCCCGGCCTGCAGGGCCTTGCCGTCGGACATCAGGGCTTCGATCGCCCTGGTGTATGTGGCTCCCGGGAAGGTTTCCGCCGGCGATTTCCTACCCATGAGCACCGGCATCGCGAGCCAGTCTTCAGCCAGGACGCGGTAGCACTCGAGCATGCGGTCCACCTCCTCGGCGGCCTCGTCCTCGGTGACGTGGAAGGTATGACCCTCCTGCCACAGGAATTCCGATGTACGCAGGAAAAGACGGGTCCGCATCTCCCAGCGCATCACGTTGGCCCACTGGTTGATCAGCACCGGCAGGTCGCGGTAGCTGCGAATCCACTTTTTGTAGAGGGTCCCGATGATGACCTCTGAGGTCGGCCTGATGGCAAGCCGCTCCTCAAGCTTCTGGGTCCCGCCGTGGGTCACCCAGGCCACCTCCGGAGCGAACCCCTCGACGTGTTCCGCCTCCTTCATCAGGAGGGACTCCGGGATCAGCAGCGGGAAGTACATGTTGCTGTGGCCCGTGTCCTTGATCATTTTGTCGAGGGCGTCGCGGATGTTCTCCCAGAGGGACCAGCCGTAGGGGCGGATGACCATGCAACCGCGAACCGGCGTGTAGTCGGCAAGCTCCGCCTTACGGACCACGTCGTTGTACCAGCCGGGGAAGTCCTCGGACTTCCTGCGGATGAACTCAACGTACTCGGGTTCCCGCTCCGGTAAATCGGCTTCTGTGGGCGCGCGGTGCTGGTCGGTCACGGCCAAATTAGCTTAGCGGCTGCCCGGAGGGCGTGGGAGGTTAGGCGGGCACCCCGGCCGCGTCCTCGGCGGCGATCTGCTCCAGTTCCCGGATGATGGCGGGCAGCAACTCGGCTTCGTCCATGCTGCGGACGACCTGGCCGTGCTTGTAGAGGATGCCTCGCCCCTTGCCGCCAGCGATGCCGATGTCGGCGTGCGCACCCTCCCCCGGGCCGTTCACGACGCAGCCCATCACCGAGACGGTGATCGAGCGCTTGATCTTCGCCATGTAGGGCTCGATCTCCTTGGTCAGCTTGAAGAGGTCGATCTCCAGCCGTCCGCATGTTGGGCAGGCGACGAGGTTGGGCCCGATCGGATGCGCCGACAGCGACTTGATGATCTCCTTGCCGGTGAGGATCTCGTCCACCGGGTCGGCGGTGAGGCTGACCCGGATGGTGTCGCCGATACCCTCGCCGAGCAGGGTGCCAAGGGCGACTGCGCTCTTGACAGTGCCGGCCGGCGGCGGTCCTGCCTCGGTCAGACCGAGGTGCAGCGGGTAGGGGTTGCCCAGCGCCGCGAACTTCCGGTAGGCCAGCAGGGTCGTCGGGACGTCGGAAGCCTTGAGGCTGACCTTGATCATGCCCATCCCGAAGTCGTTGGCCTCGAGGATGCGGATATGACCCTGCGCCGCGCGCACCATCCGCTCCGCGGTCTCCTCGGGTGGGCGTGGGGGAGCCGACTCGATCTCGACCAGGTCGTCGATGCCGTCCTCGCCCTCGGGGATGTTGAACTCCCCCTTGCCGCGTTCGACCGCCTCCCGCCCGCCATACCCGGCGCCGGTCATCTCGTCGGGTGGGAGGGAGCCGGCGTTGACGCCGATTCTGATGCTGATCCCCCGCTCCTTTGCGGCCCGCACGACCTCGACGATCTTGTCCCGGTCGCGGATGTTCCCGGGGTTCAGGCGCAGACCATGCACGCCGGCCTCCAGGGCCATCAGCGCGAGGCGGTGATCGAAGTGAATGTCCGCGATGATCGGTAGGCGGGTGCGCTTGACAATGTCGATCAGCGCCGTGCCGGCCTCGCGGTTGTTGCAGGTGATCCTGACCACGTCGCCACCGGCGTCGGCCATCCGCGCCACCTGGTCCACGGTGCCGTCCACGTCGCGGGTGTCGGTCTTGGTCATCGACTGCACCGAGATCGGTGCCGCGCCGCCGATGATCACGTCACCAACGCGGACGGGGGCGGTCTTGCGCCGCGGAACGAGGCCCGTGATGGCCATCACCTCGCCGCTCAGGTGGCCGTCCTGCACGACCGGGAGTTGCTCACCCATGTCAGTGGTTACGCACTAGCCGGAGCACTGGTTCAGCAGCTTGTCGAAGGGGATGCCGAGGCGGATGAGGTCGTTGTAACTGATGAATACGACGAACGCCAGCAGGACCAGAAGGCCGATGTAGTGGACACGTTGCTCCTTGGCGGGATCGACCGGTTTGCGACGGACCCCCTCGATCGCCAGGAAGGCCAGCCGGCCGCCGTCCAGCGCGGGCAGGGGCAGCAGGTTGAGGATACCGAGGTTCACCGACAGGAAGGCCATGAACTGGAGCAGCGAGATCCAGCCTGCCTGCGCCGCCGCGGCGGTGGCGCGAACGATGCCCACGGGGCCCGAGGGCCCACAGGCACCCCCGAGGCCACCGGGGACGTGGCCCGTGAAGATGGTCACGAAGCCACCGAGCGTGGCCGTGATGGCCTCGCGGTCCGCGACGACCGAATCACCCAACGCGCCGGGCACGTCGTAGCCCCCGCCGGTCGTACCCACGCCGATCCGGTACACACCGCCATGGCCCTGGGGCGTGATGGTTTTCTCCACGCTGGAGCCGTCCGCAGGATCGCGATATCGCACCGAAACAGGGTGCCCTCCGCTCCCCCGGATCACCCGGCGAAGGTCATTGGCGCTCTCGACGCCGCGTCCGTTGAGGGCGGTGACCTGCGCGTTGAGGGGAACCCCCGCAGCCGCCGCCGGGCTATGGTCCTGCAGGGAAACCACGGTCAGCGGGCCCCCCATCATCGAGAGGTTGGCGATGAGGAAGATCGGGATGGGGAGCAGGAGGTTGGTCAGGGAGCCGGCCGCAATGATGCTGAGGCGTCTCCAGACGGGTTTGCGGTTGAAGCTCCGCGGCCCCTCATCCCCGTCGTCCATGCCGGCCAGCCGAACGTAGCCGCCGAGGGGCAGGCTGCGAACCGCGTACCTGGTCTCGCCACGCCCAAACTTGACCAGGGGCTGACCAAACCCGACGTTGAATTCCAGGACCTTGACGCCATTGAGCTTCGCCACGAGGAAGTGCCCGAACTCGTGCAGCGTGACCAGGACGCCGAAGACCAGGGCCACGGCGAGCGCGACCAGGAGTGGGTTCACAGGTTGCTAAACGGCCAGGGCTCCGACCTTGCGGCGGGCCCAGGCGTCGGCCTCGAGGAGAACTTCCAGCGCCTCGACGGGCTGAGGATCGTGGGCGTCCAGGGCCTCGGCCACCAGCGGAACTATCTGGTCAAACGAGATCTGGCGGTCAAGGAACATCTGCACCGCCACCTCGTTGGCGGCGTTCAGGACCGCCGGGTAGGTCTGGCCCTTCCGCCCAGCCTCGATCCCGAGGGCGATGGCGGGGTAGCGCTCGGGGTCCGGCTCCTCAAAATCGAGGCGGGAGAGCTTTTCCAGGCGCATTTGTTCAGGGTACCGGCCGAGGCGCTCCGGGTAGCCCAGGACGATCGAAATGGGGATGCGCATGTCGGGCAGGCCCATCACCGCCTTGGTCGACCCGTCGTAGAACTCGACCAGCGCGTGGACGATGGATTGCGGGTGGATCAGGACCCGCATCCGGTCGTACGGGACGTCGAAGAGGTGATGCAACTCGATCAACTCCAGCGCCTTGTTCATCATTGTCGCGGAGTCGATGGTGATCTTCGGACCCATCGACCACGTCGGGTGCTTCAGCGCCTGTTCCACCGTGACGTCGTGGAGCTTGTCCAGCCCAAGCTTGCGGAACGGGCCGCCGCTGCCCGTAAGGGTGATCCCTGAGATCGTCGTCAGGTCCTCCCCCCAGCGACACTGCCAGACGGCGGAGTGCTCGCTGTCTATGGGGAGTACCCAGCGCCCGCGCTTGCGCGCCTCGGCCATCACCAGCTCCCCGGCGACCACCAGGGCCTCCTTGCTGGCGAGGGCGACATCCTTGTCCGCCTGCAGGGCCGCCAGCGTTGGCTTGATGGACGCCGCCCCGGTGATGGCCATGATGACCATGTCGGCCCGCGGGTGGGTGGCGGCGCGGAGGATGGCCTCCTCACCAACCTCGATACCACGGGGGGGATGGCTGCGACCGACGGGCAGCTCGGCCACCGCAGCGTAGGCATCGTGGTGGAGCATGTGGTAGTGAACCAGCTTGGCCACGTCCTTCCCGGCGGTCATGGCCACCAGTTCGTAGCGGTCCTTGAACTCGTCGATGATCTCGATGACCTGGCGACCGATGGAACCCGTGGCCCCGAGGAGCGCGATGCTGTGACGGTTCACAGGGGAAGCTTCGCGTGCAGGACCAAGGCGATGTAATAGTAGGCAACCCCCGCGATCAGCACGAGGCTGTCGATGCGGTCCAGCATCCCCCCGTGCCCCGGCACAAACGAGCTTGCGTCCTTGAGGTCGGCGGCGCGCTTGAACTGGGACTCGACCAGGTCCCCGGCCTGCGCCGCGACCGCCACCAGGCAGCCGAGGACAACGCCGTGCGGCAGGGGCACGTTCGCCAGTGTCGCCATCAGGGCGAAGAAGATGGCCTGGACCACGAAGCCACCGAGGGCGCCCTCAAGGGTCTTCCTCGGACTGACCAGGGGGAAGAAGGGATGCTTCCCAAACCGCGCGCCGACCAGCAGGGCAGCCGTGTCCCCAAGAACTGTCGACCCGGCGAGGGCAACCAGCCACGCCGTGCCCACGCGCGCCGGGTCGGGGTCGTGGATGGAGTACAGCGCGAAGTAGTAGCCGAGGCTCCAGCCGAGGTAGAGCGATCCACCCACGGCAAAGGCCCAGCGGGTCATGCCGTCCACCGGGCGGCGGGCAAACAGAAAGCCGGCCAGGCCAAGGACGACCGCGGCGGTGACGGCACCGGGGACTATAAGCGGCGAGATCTTGTTGAGCTGGAAGCGAAAGAGCAGGACGGCGGTCAGCGGGAACAGGACCCACGGGGCGGCGGGCGTCCCCATGCGACGGGTTATCAGGAAATACTCAACGACGCCAACGAGGATCAGCAGGCTG
>JBHEMP010000072.1:0-12298 GCA_046262515.1 Candidatus Dormibacteria bacterium
GTCGTCGGCGGCGCCGCGGATGACGACCCCGGTCCGGCTGAACTGGAAGAAGGCCAGCACCAGGGTTGTCAGCGCGACGGCGGCGATCACATCGAACAGGTCCCATGAGTGCAGCAGCGCGCCCGCGCCAATGGGCGGCGGCAGCTTGTCGAAGGGCAAGGTGAAAGTGAAGTCCTTGATCGGGCGATAGATCGCGCCGCCCGTGTCCACGCCCGGCTGGTTTCCAAAAAGATCGCCGACCGAACCGCCCAGGGCCGCCACTACCTCGGCGACGGCGAGGGTAGCGACGGTCAGGATCAGACGCGGCGCCCGGCTGAAGCGCTGGACGACCAGGAAATAGATCGCGAACGAGAAGATTGGCGCGACAACAAGTGCCAGCACAAGGCTGACCCAGAAGTTGGCCGCCACCAGCCCGCCGTAGTGATGGGCCAGGAGGGAGGCGGTGAAGACATTGGGATGCGACTGCAGGAAAACGGTGTCGGGGTTGATCCCGGGGAAGCACTGGGGGCAGACGGTGTGCGCCAAGAGCACGAACTGGGAGTGACGTACCAGTTCGTAGAAGATCGTCCCCGACAGCGCGCCCAGTTGAACCTGCGCGAAGTTGATGATGCGGTTACTGCGCAGAACGAGGATGACGCCGATGGCCTGCACTGCCACCAGTGACCCGCTGACTATTCCCTGGCCAGCGATGCCGACGGGCAGGTGTTGAGGGGCGAAAAAGAGCAAGCCCAAAAAGATCACGGCCAGGAGAACAAGGTCAAGGTACGGGCGCACCCGCGTCCAGGTCCTCCCTACGAGCCCTCCGCCAGCATTCACCTAAGGCTTACCTCCCGCGTTCATTCCATCGCGCCCGACGACTCAGCCGGGGCAAGCACCTTGGCTTCGGCAACCTTTTGGGGCGGATTCAGGGACCCACCTCCTCACTCAGGGCCGCCAAATTTGGCCGGATCTGCCAATTAGTAAGGAAAGATACCATTCCCACCGCCAGTTGCAAGAGCCCGGACCCGCCGGACCGCCAGGTCAGGCTGGTGAGGGCTGCAGCAGCCGGTATCCCGCCGCTGGGACCGCAACGGTAAGGGCCCGAGCGCCCGGGCCTATGCTGGCCCCGCTGACGAGGTCGGTCCAGGAGCGTCGGCGCAGGCCCGGCGTGAGGTGCACCCGGCTCTCCACGTCCTTTGCCCCGAGGTTGACCAGGACCAGGACGCGGCCCCGGCCATGTCCGCGAAGACAGGCGAAGACCCCGTGGTCGGCGCGCGCCGAACTGTAGTCAGCGGTGCTCCCCGCCAGGGCCGGCACACGGCGACGAAGGGTCGTCAACTCCTTTATCAGCGGCGCCAACGGCACCCCTGGCGCAGCGACACGACGACGGACCTCGGCCTCGGTCTGCGGCTTGCGGGGCCATGTTGCCGGGGCATAGACAACGGGCATAGCTGACAGCTCCACCGCCCAGTTCACCATGTCCTGGTCGGCTTCGCGGCCGGTGAAAATCGCACGGTCCTCCTCCCCGGCGAAGACCAGGGGCACGCCATCAATCAGGAACATCAGTGTCTGCAGGGCTCGCGCGCGGGCGTCACCCCAGATGTCCCTGGGCCGGCCCAGGCCGAAGTGCAGGATGGTGTCGTGATGACACAAAAACCGCATGCGCAGGGCGCCCCGCGGAGTCGCGGCCTGCTGGTCGGCGAAAAAGGACTGGAGGGTGGACGCCCATCGCGGGCTGGTGGACCCGGCTGCCTCTAGCTCGAGCAGGAGGAAGAAGAGCTGGAAGTCATAGGTCAGGTCGCTGCAAACCATGAAGGGGACCGCCCCGGTCCACTCCTCCGGGATGACCACCGCGGCCCCGGTGGCCCCCACCACCGCGCCGCGCAGCGCCCGGGTCATACCCAGGCCACCACCCAGGCCGGCATAGCTGGCGTGGTACGGCACTGCAGGGTCCCAGTTGGGGGGACCGCCTTGGGCGACGTCGATGCGCAAACCGGCCAGGGACAGCCGGGCGGCCCATGCGCCGATGGCACCCGCCATCCAGCGCTGCCAGGCCGGGTTGGCATTGTCGAAGGCCAGCTGCCCCCAGGAGTAAATCGGCCTTCCGCCCTCGTCGAGGCTGGTCCAGCCGGGATGGTCGCGAGCCAGCGGACTGTCATCCGGGGGCCCGTGGGGCACCACGTCGAGGAGAAGCCCGATGCCAGCTGCCCGCAGGCTGTCGGCGAATCGCCGCAGCCCCGCCTGGCCTCCGTAGAGTCCCGAGATGCGGCGGTGGTCGGAGGGGCCGTAGAGGTTATCCCGGGAGCCGTCACCGTGCTCGAAGATCGGCAGCGACCAGAACAGGTCAATGCCCATGTCCTGGAGGGCGGGAACCCGCGCGACCAGCTCATCGAAGCCTCCCCCGCCACGGAAGTACTGCTCGGGGCCTCCACCGGGGTGCCCGCAGTAGAGCACCTTCGACCGCAGGCCCGGTAGGCGTCGGCGCGGGGGACGGACGCCCGCCGCCGCGTGGGCTCGCCGTACCGATCGCAACACCGCCTGGCGGTGGCCACGACCCACCCAGAGAAACTGCCGGCCCAGGTCAAGGTGCTGCCCCGGCCGGAGGCGAGCCAGCACCTCGATGAGGTGACGCACGCGCGGCCCGGCGGGCCCGGTGATCACCTCCACGGTGGCAAGATCCGATTCGCTGTAGAACCAGGCCCCAAGCCCCAGGCGCCGGCCCAGGTCCCAGATGAATGCCAGCGGATCCCGGTAGGGAACCCCGTTCTGCAGCGCCCGCACGACGCCGTCGCCGCCATCGAGTTCACGATCCCCGGGCGGCAGGGAACCAGGTAATACCGCGACCAGCCCCGGCGTTACCACCAGCGGCGGAAGCTCCGCCGTCAGGCCGCGGAGGTCGGCCCCCTCAGCACCGGCGTTGGAGACGACCAGCCGGCGCTCGAGAACGGACTGGCGCGAGATGATCGACCATTGCTCATCGACCTGCCAGCGCGGGCTTCGCCGGGTGACCCGCAGCACCTGCTCCGACCCTCTGATGGGCTCCAGGGCGGCGTATAACGTCTCGTCCCGCCGGCCGCCGGCGCCGAACTCCCAGTCGGGCACCTCGCCCGGCCGGCCCAGCTGGGTCAGGTTGCCGGCTTCGTCGAAGCCGGCGCAGAGATCGGCCCCGGCGAGGTGAATCAAGCGCCGACTGCGGTCACCACCGCTTCAGCTCACGGCGCGCCTCAGCCGACATCGCCACCGTAGACTGGCGCCGCCGCCGCCGGTAGACCAGGCCCGCACAGGCCATAGCGACGGCGACGGCCACTGCGGCGGTGGCCGCGATGGGTACTCGGCTCCGGGCGGCCGGCGCCGAGCTGCGGTTGACCGTCAGCCCCGCCCCGGTGTCGCGGTCCGGTGCGCCGGCATCCTCCTCTGGGACCGGGGGGTTCCTGGGCACGGTCGCCAGTGCCCCAGCCCCCGGGCGGCCCGCGGAACCCGCGCCCGGAGGCGCAGCGCCGCGACTGGGACAGGGCTGGGTCGCGCCCAGCGCGGCGCCGAGGTTGAGCTCGGGCCGGCCGTTACGGGTGGTGGCGAGGCCGATCAGCCGGTGCCGAGCGGCCGCGCCGTCGCCACCCAGGGCCATGACCTCCGCCAGCGCCCCCGCGGCGTGGGCCGCCGCCAGGTAGCTGCCCTCGACCAGGTCGTAGCCCTGGGGGTTGGCGGTTAGCAGCGCCGTGGTCGTCACCAGGTGATGAGCATCGCTGCTGGCGCCGCGCTGGGAATCCCCCCCGGGAGCCCAGATGTTGGCGCGCAGGGACGCCTGGGAGTACGAGGCAACGCCGCCGTCCGGGCCCAGCGGCCCGGTCACCAGCGCGTCATGGCCCAGGCCCTGGAGCTCGCTGCTGTCGAGGCCGGTTACGAACGGCCCGTCCGACGGCAGAGCGACACCCGCCCCCGCTGCCGCGGCCGCATGGATCGCGTCGAGGATGACCCTGTGGTCGCCGTCCAGGGCCACACCCCGACCCAACTCCAGGTAGACCACCCTGGCCCCGCCGGACTGGGCATAGCGAATCCCCGCGGCAATGTCGACGGCGTGCCCCGAGAGCGACCGGTTCAGCACCCTGACCACCAGCGCGCGGGCATCGGGTGCGACCGCGGCGATGCCCCTGCCGTTGTTGGTCGCGGCGACCATCACGCCGGCGGCGTTGGTCCCCGCGCCGGCGTCATCCTGCACCGCCCCCTGGCCGGTTGCGTCGGGGTGCTGGGAGTCACCGGCGCCGCTGATGAAGGCCGCGCCCGCAGTCAGCTTTCCGGCCAGGTCGGGGTGGCGGAAGTCGGCTCCGGTTGAGAGCTCGGCGATGACCATCCCGGCGCCGGTGGTGCGACACCACGAGAGCGGCGCGTTGATCGACGCCGCCGCGCCCGTGAGCGGCCACTGGTCACCCTCGACAAAGAACTGGTCGTTGGGCGTGGAGGTGGCCGCGCGGGCCACGACAGCGCCGACGGCAGCAATCGCCGCGGCCGCGACGATTGCGGTGAGAGCGCGGCCCGGCGTGGTCACTCGTTGCTACCGCCGCTGGCGCGCAGATTCTGCGGCTGCATCATCGTCAGCACTATAGTCCTGCCGTGCCGTCCATCCCGGAGTCCGATCAGCTCCGCGCCTGGCGGGCCGTGCCCGGGGACACCGAGGTCAGCCCCGGCATCACCGCCGCTGATTCCGTGGAGTTCTGCGCCGTGCCCCCGGTGCCGGACGGCGTCCGGCTGCGAACTGTGCGCTACCGCGAGGTCCAGGGCGTGGAACTGGCGATGCTGCTCTGGTCTCCATCCGGCACCACGCGACCGCGCCCCGGGGTGATCTTCGTGCACGGTGGGGGTTGGGCCGGCGGTGACCCGCTCTTCCACGCTCGCCACGCCAGCGAATTGGCCGCCTTGGGGTTCGTGACGGCGACTATCCAGTACCGCCTCAGCGTCACCGCCCCCTGGCCGGCCGCGCTGGACGACGCGCGGGCCGCGGTTACCTGGGTCCGCGAGCAGCACCAGGAGCTGGGGCTGGACCCCGCGCGCGTGGCGGTGGCCGGGGGTTCGGCGGGCGGTCACCTGTCCGCAATGGTCGCGGTCACCGGCGGGCACGCTGCCGAGGCAGTCCAGGCCGCGGTGCTCTGGTACCCCATCACCGACATGCGTCGCGCCCACCCCGACCTGGACCCCGCGGTATCGCTCTTCCTGACGGGGACCGCCGATGGCCTCGCCGGCGCCGGGGCGCTGCTGGACGCAGCGTCCCCCATCACCCATGTAACGCCGGCGTGCCCGCCGATCCTGACCATGACCGGCGACGCGGACGCGGCCTGTCCCCTGCCCATGATCGAGGACTTCCATCGCCGCCTGGACAGCGCCGGCGTCAGCAATGAGCTGGTCGTCTACCCAGGGGCGGGGCACGGCTGGGATCTCAGCCTGAAGTCGTATCGACCGAGCTTCGACGTCATGGTCGCCTTCCTAGACCAACACCTGCGGGGACACTCCTGACCGCCCCAGGTCCATGCCCAAGAACACTACGTTACGCCGGCGCCCGGTGCTAGTGCTAATGGCGCGTCCGGGTTTTAGAAGCGGCGGCCTTTTTGGGCGAAGCCCCTTTCGGCGTCGCGCCTTTCTTCGCTAGTCCCTTCTGCTGCAGGCGCTGGGCGGTGCCCACGTCGCCGAGATGCAGCTTGTCGTATGCCTCCTGGCTGGACTTGAACGGCCCTTCGGCGGCGCGCCCGATCCAGTCAGGCTGGTGATGGATGGGGTTGGTGTTGCCGGTCTCCAGCTCTCGGCGCGCGATATAGGCGTGCATCCGACTGTGCAGGTACTCCACAACGTCCGGCAGGTCGCCGGCAAGGTTTGTCTCTTCGCCGGGGTCCGTGACCAGGTTGTAGAGCTCGACCTCGGGCTTGAAGTGGAAGTCGGGTTCCAGGGACTCGATCAGCTTCCACTCCGGCGTTCGCCAGCCATGCTTGCGCATCCAGGTGCACTCGGTGATGTAGATCTCCGGCTCGAAGCTCGCGTCCTTGCCGTCCAGCAGCCTCAGCAATGAGCGGCCGTCGAAGCAGTCCTTGACGCGGATGCCCGCGAGGTCAAGCAGGGTCGGGACCAGGTCCTTGTGCTGGTTGTAGCCGGGGATGCGGCGGCCGGCCGGGACTCGTCCCGAGTAGCGGACCACCAGCGGCACATGCAGGGTGACGTCGTAGAGGCCGTGGTGATCGAACCAGCATTCATGGTCGTACAGCGTCTCCCCATGGTCGCCGTTGAGGACCACGATGGTTTCGTCGGCAATCTTCAGTTCGTCGAGTTGGTTGAGGATGGCCTGTAAACACGTATCCAGGTAGGCGATGGCGCCGTCGTACTGCGCGATCACGTAGTCCTTGTCGGTAACCCCAGGCAACCAGCTGGCGAAATAGTCGGTGAACGGCTTGAATGCCCAGACCGGGTCCATGGAGTGATTGGCAGGGTCCCGCTCGTCCCCGGAGTAGAAGAGCCGGTCGAACGGGGCCGGCGGCAGGTAGGGCGAGTGCGGGTCCATGTGGCGAAGGAAGAGAAAGAACGGCCTGTCGCCCGCGGCCAGTCGGGCCAGTTCGGGTTGGGCGACCTGGTTGAGGCGCTCCGCCTTGGGCGAGCGGAGGTCGCCCTCCAGGCCCCAGGCGGGGTACTCCAGGTAACGGTCGAAGCCGCGCGACGCGGCGTTGCCCTCGAAGCCGACGCAGGTCGTGTCGTAGCCGGCTTCGCGGAGGATCTCGGGCAGCGTCCGCACGGCGCCGGTCATCGGTCCCTGGTGGCGGAGGGCGACGACCTGGTTGGTGAAGCAGTCCGCGCCCGTGAGCATCGATGCGTACGCCGAGGTCGTGGGGATGTGCGCCGAGTAGGTCCGCTCGAAGACCGTGCCCTGAGCGGCGAGGCGGTCGATGTGGGGGCTGGTGGGCCGATGGTACCCGTAGCAACCCAGGTGATCCGCCAGCAGCGAGTCGACCGCGACCAGCAGGATGTTGGGCCGCTTCCCGGCGCCTCGCGGCACGGTCAGCGCGCTCCGCAGGCCTGCAGACTGGCCTGCATGTGGCCGCGGGCCTCCGCCGCGATCGCATACCGGCGCTCGAGGGAGTACTCGCCCGCACCGATGATCTCGAGGTCGACGGCGCCTTCGTACCCGTTGTCGTGGAGCACCTTGATGAAACCCAGCAGGTCGATGTCGCCGCGGCCATTGGCCTGCGCCTCGGCAATACCGGGCCCCTGCTGACGCCCCTTGCAGTCACGGATGTGAACGTGGCCCATGCGCTTGACCACGCTGCTCAGTGCCTCCACGGAGTCCTCGTTGGCCCGATGGATGTGGCTGGGATCCATGTCGAGCGCGAATGACGGTGAGTCAATGGCGTCCAGTACGCGCAGTGTTGTGGGGGTGTCGAACATCGCCTGGCCGACGTGGGCCTTGACGCAGAGGACCACGCCGTGGTCGGCGGCCATCCCGGCCAGGGTCCGAAGCGACTCGATCGAAGCCGCCAGGGATTCCTCGTCGCCGGACGTCCCGCCCGGCCCGCAGTTGACCACCGGGATGCCGAGGGCGGCCGCCGCGGCGAAGGTTGCGGCCATCCGGCCAGGGTCCTGCGCGGGCTGCTCGATGGCCAGGAGCTCGAGGCCGTGACGCTGCGCCGCCTCCTTGAGCGCGGGCGCCTGCTCCTGCCACCGGGAGACATCGAGATGCTCCGCCATGCCGGGGATGGCCGAGAGTTCGACCCCGTTGTACCCACAGAAGGCGGCCGCCTCGAACGCTCGCTCAACGTCGAGACCCCCGAAGAGAACGGTGTTGAACCCAATCTTCATGACAGGACCTCCTTGACCAGCACCACGCTGCCCTCGTTCCACGACTTGATCGCGGCCTCTATCGCCGTCTGTGCCTTGAGGGCGTCATCCGCCTTGGCGTCGATCTCCGCGGGGGCGGTCCCTGCCTGGATGTCCGCCAGCCAGGCGCCGATCCGGGACGCGAATGTCTCGCCGAAATGCTGCATCCCACCCGGGTGATCGTGCTCCTCCACCTCCGCCGAGTGGCGCGGATAAAAGGCCAGGCGCTCGCATGCCTCGTTGATCACCAGGCGGCCCTCCGACCCCACCACCTCGCAGGTCTCCAGGCCATAGCCTGGCCCGGCGTCGTAGCTCCCGGTGAGATGTCCGATGATGCCGTTCTCGAAGAGCACGTTGACCTGCACGTTGGACCAGGTGGCACGGCCGGTGCCCTTCTTGAAGAACGCCTGGATCGACCTGATGTCGCCACCGAAATAGCGCATCACGTCAAATGAGTGCGGATGCAGGGCGCGCATGTGGAAATGCTGGGCCGTCTCGTTGGGGTTGTTGATCCACATCGTCATGTTGATGATGTTCAACTCCCCCAGCCGCCCCGAGTCGACCCACTCCCGCGCCAGGCGTGCTGCCGGGGTGAAGCGATGGTTGAGGTTTATGCCATAGGCGACGTTGGCCTCCCGGGCCTTTGCCACCATCTCTTCTGCCCTGGCCAGGTCGTTGGAAATCGGCTTCTCACCGAGGACCGGGATCCCGGCGCCCAGCAGCTGCATGGTCGGCTCGTAGTGGTCGCCGCCGTTCTCGACGCCCGCGGTGCAGACGCTGACCGCGTCGACATCAATACCCGCCTCAAGGAACTCCTGCACCGAGTGGAAGGCGCGGCACCCGTGCTCGGCCGCCGCCGCATCCGCCTTCTCGGGCACGATGTCCACGACTGCGACCAGCTCCGCCCGCGGGTCATCCCTGTAACAATTGGCGTGGACGGATCCAATATTGCCAATGCCGACCACGGCGACGCGCACGGGCACGACGAGGCCATCCTGCTGCATCTGTGTTTACCTCTGTGACGAGTTTCAAACGGCCATCCAATGCCGCCCCGTTGATCGAGTATAGGCGCCCTGAAATCGGTTTGTCTGCTCTCCTTACAAATTACCGGAAAGCTGCGCTATCCTGTCCGAGATGAGAACTGAAGTCACCCCCGAAGAGATCGCCTACTACCAGGACAACGGCTTCGTCATCGTTGAGGACCTGTTGACCCCCGACGAACTCGAGGACTGGCGTGAGGCTATCGCGAACGCGCTCGTCGCGCGCGGGACCTCCACCATGTCCTATGCGAATTCCCCTCAGGCGCCGACGGATGAGGAGCGCAATGCCAACCCCGAGGCGAACTACTACGCCACCGTGTTCACCCAGCGCGTAAACCTCTGGCAGAGCGACGAGCGCGTCAAGGAGCTCATCGTCAACGAGACGATCGGCAAGATGGCAGCGGATCTCGCCCAGGTGGACGGCATGCGCATGTGGCACGACCAGGCACTGATCAAGGAGCCGTGGGCCAGCCCCACCGCCTTCCACCTCGATGTCCCCTACTGGTCCTTCACCTCGCCCGCGAGCATCTCGATCTGGGTAGCGCTGGACGACGCCACGCTTCAGAACGGCTGTATGACCTTCATCCCCGGCTCCCACAAGGATGAGAAGTACGCCAATGTGCCCATCGGCAAGGACGTCGGAGGGCTGTTCCGCGAATACCCGGAGTGGGACAACATCATGCCCGTCGCGTGTCCGATCAAAGCCGGCAGTTGCACGTTCCACAACGGGCTCACCGCCCATGGCGCCGGCGCCAACCTCACGCCTGGACGTAGACGTGCCATGACCGCCGGTTTCATGCCGGACGGCTGCACCTATAACGGCCAGGCGAACATCCTGCCCGAGGAGATCTACAGCAAGCTCAAGGTCGGCGATCTCCTCGACGACCCCGCCCAGAATCCCCTCCTCTACTCGCGCGCGCGCTCGGTGGCCGCCACATGACCGCCACCACCGCGTCCCCCGGAAGCGCGCCGTCCTTTGTGGTCCCAGAGCTGGACCTGCAGCGGAAGATGTTTGTCGCCGAGTATAGGCTGACCGTGCTGCTCAGCACTCTGCCGCCGCTAGTGCCGGTGCTGGCTGCGAAGTACGACCTGGCCCGCATGGGCTACGAGGACGCCACCCACGCCGACGCCCTGCGTCATCGCATGGCTCAAATGCGTGGGGGTGCCACGCGCAAGGAGCCGGAGATGGACCCGGGGCTTGACGCTGTCTTCGAGGCCGCGCTGCGCGCGCCTTCGCTGGCGGCGCTGCTGGGCGGGGCGTTCTCGGTGCTCAAGGCGGACATGGTGCGGGCATACTCCACGTACCTCGACAGTACGCACCCGCTCGGCGACCAGCCCACGATATTGCTCATCGAGTCCGCCTTGCACCAAGAGCGGGCCCATCTTGAGGACGGCGTCGCCATGGCCGAAGCCCAGCAGCCCACCGCGGCGGACCGCGACTGGGTTGAATACCTGGCGCGGCGACTGAGGGCCGCGGGCGGGATCGACGGCACCCTGTCGGGCCCACCAGTGACCGACGACCCGGCACCGGAGCTGGTCCCCTGGGAGATGCCGCTCTTCCCGGCCTGGGGCTCACACCCACTCGGCTTCAGCCTCAGCCTCGGGGAGCCGTCGCCGGAGAAGGACCTGTTGCCCTTCGCCTTCGAGCCGGACGCCGACCTGCGCCTGGTCCGGGCGGGGATGTACACGTGGCTCTTCCACGAGGTGGACGTCCTCGATTACCTGCCGCGGATGTTCCGGGAGACGAAGGGGATGCCCTTCGAATTCCACCTCGACCTGGCCCGCCACCAGTGGGACGAGGCCCGTCACTCCGCCGGCGGCCACCGCGGGCTGGCGCGGATCGGGTGCGACCCGAATTACTCCGTACACCCCATCGCGCTTCGCCTGGGGACGGCCAACCTGAACCCCGTCGAGCTCTACGCCTCGATGACGCAGCTCTTCGAGGCCGGGTCGTTCGCGCCCAAGGCGGACCTCATCCGCCGGCTGGACCAGCTCAACGACGCGGACCTCTCATCCTTCCTTCGCTACGACCGCGCCGACGAGACGACGCACGTTGCCTTCGGCACCAAATGGGTGCCACGTCTGGCGGAGCACTTCGGCATGCCGGGCACCATGGCCGAGCTCGTCGAGCACTCCAAGGGGCGCTTCGAAAAAGTCATGACGGACGCACAGGCGGCACACACCATCCCCTGGACGGTGCCCCCCGAGAAGGCGCATTCATACAACAACCTGGCCCGCATGTGGGGCATACCCACCCGAGAGTCTTAACCCCGGCTTCAGTCGAGGTGGAAGACCTCGCCCAGCTGGACCTGGACAGGGCGGTGGTCCGGGTGCGTGTCCATGAGGTCGGCCATGGCTGCCCACCAGCGCTGCATGACCGGCTCCTGGGGTAGACGCTCCAGCGCCGCCATGTCCGAACATTCGAGGTAGCCGAACAGGTCGAGGTCCCGGCGGAAGATGCTGTAGTTGGATATCCCGGCGGCCTTCAGCGCCGTCACCAGGTCGGGCCAGATTTGGTCATGGCGGACGGCGTACTCAGCTTCGGCGCCCGGCTTGAGCTTCATCAGGAATGCCTGGCGGCTGAGACTGCTCACGCCGAGGCGACTTCGGCGGCCTGCTCCAGCCCGAGTTCCAGCACCGCCGTCTCGCGCATCTTGAACTTCTGGATCTTGCCGGTGACGGTCATGGGGAACTCGTCGACGAACTTCCAGTAGCGTGGGATCTTGTAGGTCGCGATCTGGTTCCGGCAGAACCCGGCCAGGTCATCGCCCCCCACTGACGCGCCCTCGCGTAGCTTGACCCACGCCATGACCTCCTCGCCGTACTTGACGCTTGGCACGCCGATGACCTGGACGTCGGATACATCCGGGTGGCGGTAGAGGAATTCCTCGATTTCGCGCGGATAGATGTTCTCCCCGCCGCGAATGATCATGTCCTTGATCCGGCCCACGATGTTCACATATCCCTCGTCGTCCATGGTCGCCAGGTCGCCCGTGTGCATCCAGCGCGCGGCGTCGATGGCCCGCCGCGTCGCATCCTCATCATTCCAGTATCCGAGCATCACCGAGTAGCCGCGGGTGCAGAGCTCACCACTGCTGCCGCGGGGAACGACCTCGCCGGTCTCGGGGTCGACAACCTTCACCTCCAGGTGGGGGTGCACTCTGCCTGTTGTCGCCACCCGCTTCTCCAGGGGGTCGTCCATAGTGCTCTGGGTCGACACCGGCGAGGTCTCGGTCATCCCGTAGCAGATGGTCACCTGCTGCATATGCATCTGCGCCTGGACCTTTTTCATGACCTCCACCGGGCACGGCGACCCGGCCATGATCCCGGTGCGAAGCGTCGAGAAGTCGAATCTGGAAAAGTCCGGGTGGTCCAACTCGCCGATGAACATGGTCGGCACGCCATACAGCGCGGTGCATTTCTCGTCCTGGACG
>JBHEMP010000073.1:0-14121 GCA_046262515.1 Candidatus Dormibacteria bacterium
GAGACGATCTTGATGTCCCTGGCCTCGCCATGCCAGAGGTCCATCCAGACGCCCCTCGACTCAGGGAAGTTCTTCTCCGGCTCGGCTTCAACGATCAGGGCGACCACGCCCTCCCAGCCCTGGCCGGCCTGCTTGTAGACCGCGCTCTTGTTGATCTCGTCCTTGTAGGCCTGGGCCCATTCTTCGCTGAACGCCTTGAAAGCCATCAACCGATCCTCCATAGCCCGGCCCCGATATCGGACCCGAGCATCTGAGTCTACTTATCGCGGTATCGCATGGCGCTGACCTCGAGAACGGCGACGCGGCCGTCGATTCCCTTGAGGGTCTGCTCGCCTCCAGGCCGGGAGCGCAGACCGGCGGCGGCCCATCGAGCCGCAGGAATCGCGGGTTTCTGCCTCGCCACGTAGATGGCTCCCCCCGGCGCCGCGTCCCCCAGGCGGGAAGCAACGTTCACGGTCCTGCCGAAGTAGTCGGCGTAAGCGCGCAGCATGGGCCCGAAGGCTATGCCCACGCGCAGCGGGGGCCGCTCTGCGTCGCGCGCCCACTCCCGCATCAGTTCAGCGGCCGCGGCGGCCGCGTTCACAGAATCCGCCGCCGTGAACATGACCGCGTCCCCCATGGTCTTGACGATCCGCGCGCCGTGGGGCGCAAAGGCCCGCTCCGCGGCGCGCAAAAGGTTGGCCGCGAGCTGCGACACCTCAAGCGCGTTCATCGCGGTGGACGCCGCCGTGAACCCCACGATGTCGGCGAAGCCCACGGCCAGCTCCACCTGCCCGTCGAGGTCGCCGGACATCTCCAGGTGGGTGATTGCCTCGGCGCGACCGGTGACCTCCAGCTGGCGTCGCAGGACCAGTTCCAGCATCGGACCGGTGGTGGGAACCGTGAGGTCGATGACCGTCGCCAGGCGCAGCATCAGCTCCAGCTCGCTGGCCCCGGCCTCTGCGAAAGGCTTGGCGAAGCGCCGCCGGAAAAGTTCCAGGGTGGCCTCGGCGACCTCGTGCATGGCCCGGCCGACCACCGACGCCACCTCCAGCAGGTCGTCGTCGGTGTACACCGAGCGAAGCGCGCCGAGAAGACGGATGGCCTGTACCTCGCGCTCCGTGTACACCGCCTCGTCCTGCTCCCCGGAGGCCACACCGAGGGCCTGGGTGAGGGCGGCGACGAGTTCCTCGGGCACGCCGGACGACCGCGAGACCTGCTTGCGGGTCAGGGTGGCCCGACCCGCGAGGGTCTGGCTCAAGACCAGCATCGGGAGTTCCCTGCCGCGGGCGGCCTCTACGATCTCCGCCCGTGCGACGCCGTGCCGCAAGAGGTAATCGACCAGGCGTGCTCGCTCCAGCCCGTCCCGGTTCCATTTCTTGCCCCGCCCGGACTGGACCGGCTCACCCAGGAGGTCTTCCTTCGCCCAATCCGCGACGATGGTCCTCGACCGCCCCAGTCGCTTGCCGATTTCCTCGAGCGTCATCAGGTCGGGAACCGGCTGGCGGGCGGCCGGCGGCTGGGAGAGGAGTTTGAGTGCCTGGGAGAGCGCGATCGCCCCGGCGTGCGTCCGGCCGCCGAGGCGGGCCATCGGGGCGCTGTGGGTGACGACCTCGCGGACCAGGTCGTCGGGGACCGCGCGGGTGATCAGGTCGAGGGCCACGCGGGACAGGTTGGCACCCGCCTCAGACGCCGTGGGCAGGCGGCGCAGCTGTTTGCCGGTCAGGCTGACCGAACCGTCGGCAGCCTCAGGTGGGAGCTCGGCGTCCTCTGCCGGCTTGCGCTTGCGAGGCACTCAGCGAACCGCGGCGACGGCGTCGACCGCAGCGGGGTTCTCGAGGGACGTCAGGTCGCCGCGGTCCTGCCCGAGGTAGGCCGCGCGGATTACCCGCCGCATGATCTTGGCGTTGCGAGTGCGCGGCAGGTCGGGTACGACGTGCACAGCCTTGGGCTTGAGCGCCTTGCCGAGCTGCCCCGCCACCTGGCGACGCAGCTCTTCGCAGAGGTCTGGCGTGCCCCCATGTCCCGGGCGCAGGATCACGAACGCCACCAGGGCCTCGCCCTTGAGCTCGTCGGGAACGCCGATCGCCGCGGCCTCCTGGACGGCGGCATGTGCCACCAGCGCGGATTCCACCTCGGCCGGCCCGACCCGCTTCCCCGCCACCTTGATGGTGTCGTCGGAGCGCCCCAGGATGTACCACAGGCCATCGTCGGGGTCCACCATGGCGAAGTCACCGTGGTACCAGACCCCGGGCCAGCGCGACCAGTACGTTTCGAGGTAGCGACCAGCGTCCTTCCAGAAACCGCGGGTCATGCCCGGCCACGGTTGCCGCAGGACCAGCTCCCCGACCTCCCCCCGTACGGGCTGGCCCTCGGCATCGATGATGTCCACCGCCATACCCGGGACGGGCCCGCTGAAGGCGCACGGTTTGCAGTCGGTGTGGAAGTTGCCCCCCAGGATCCCACCGGAGATCTCCGTGCCCCCGGAGTAGTTCAGGAGCGGGATGCGACCGCCGCCGATGTGCTCGAAGGCCCACTTCCAGGGATCCGGGTTCCAGGGCTCCCCCGTGGACCCGATCATGCGCAGGCTGGAGAGATCGTGCGCCGCGACGGGCTCGGAGCCGAAACGCATCAGGGATCGCACCAGGGTCGGCGAGATGCCCAGGTGTGTGATCCCGTGTTTCTCGACCAGCTCCCACACCCGGTCGGGCCCGGGATGGTCGGGCGAACCCTCATAGGTGACGAAGCTGCCGCCCAGGGCAAGGCAACTCATGATCTCCCACGGGCCCATCATCCAGCCGATGTCGGTGACCCAGAACATGCGGTCCGTCGGTCCAAAGTCCATGGCATGGGCCATGTCCTGCGCGCCCTTCACGGGGAACCCGCAGTGGACGTGGACGCATCCCTTCGGTTTCCCGGTGGTTCCCGACGTATAGATCAGCATCACGACGTCCTCGGCCTCCATGACCTCCGTCTGCACCGCACCCGATAGGCCCGCCACCGCATCGTGGTACCAGTGGTCGCGGTTCTCGACCCAGGGGATGTCGACACCGACGCGCCGCACCACCAGGGTGTGCACCACGGACGGCGCCAGCGCGCAGGCCGCGTCGGCGGTCTCCTTCATCGGCACGACGCCGCCGCGGCGCATGAACCCATCGGCGGTGATCAGCACCCTGGCGTCGGCGTCGCGCAGGCGTACCGCGACCGCCTCGGCGCCATAACCGGAGAACAGCGGGATGAAGATGGCGCCGAGCTTGGCCACCGCGAGCAGGCTGAACACAACCTCCGGGATCATCGGCAGGAAGAGTCCGACGGTGTCGCCGCGACCCACCCCCATGGCGCGCAGCGCCTCCGCCAACCTGCTCACCTCGCGGTCGAGCTCGCTGTAGGTGAACTGTCGAGAGGTCCCGTCCTCGTACTCGCTGACTAGGGCGACCTGGCCGGGCCGGTCGCGGACGTGCTTGTCAACGCAGTTGTGGACCAGGTTCATGCGCCCGCCGGGGAACCACGTGGTCCACTCCATGCCGCGGCTGCTGTCGCGGACCGCGCTGTAGGGCTCGTACCACTCGATACCGATGTCCTCCACCGCCTCCTTCCAGAACCTGTCGACATCCTCCTGGCCGATGCGAACGAGATCCGGGTAGTCGCGGGCGCCGAGACGGCGCATCAGGGAAGCCATGCGAGTCGATTCCGCGCGGTCGGGATCAGGGCTCCAGGAGGCGGGTGCGGGAGTGAGGTTGTCCATCAGGTGAATTCTGCCCGATCGCGGCAGCCGCCTATACTCACGCCAGTACCTTTACAACTCCATAGTCGCGCCTGCCTCCACCACCCAATACAGGAGGCAACATAACTTTTTTGCCAGAGAACACAGGAAAAGTCGCACTATTCGTCGACTTTGACAACATCCGCATAGGCATCCGCCAGCACTTCAGCAGCCCGCAGCGTAACGCGGAGATCCATCCCGGGAAGCTGATGTCAAAGGCCAGTACATACGGCCGAGTGGTTTCGGCGAAGGCCTACGCGGACTTCACAGGGCATCCCAAGGAATTCCAGGACAAGCTGCTCTTCGCGGCGGGGATTGAACCAATCCATGCGCCCAGCAAGATCAGCGGCGGTCGCCGGCAAAGCTCGGCAGACATGCACATGGTCATCGACATGTTCCTCGAGGCGATCGACCACGAGGACATCGACACCTTTGTCCTGATGACCGGCGATGCCGACTTCGTGCGCATGGTCGCCACCCTTCGACGCCGCTTCGGGCGGAAGGTCATCATCAGCGGCGTTCAATCGACCAGCACATCGCTGGACCTGATGAATGCCGCTGACGGGCGTGATCCCATCACGCGACAGGACGTCGACCTCACCGGGGAACTCGGGCCGATGACCCGACCACTGGTGACCCGTGCTGACCTCGAGGCCAACGTAGCCACGGCCGCCGCCAACGAGGCAGCGGTCCAGGAGCGAAGCCGCGGCGGTCTCTTCGGCGGACTTTTCCGTCGTAAGAAGCAGGACAGCGCACCCCAGGCGGGACGAGCTGCCGCGACACCGGTCGCGCCGCTCCAGCCGCCTCCCCCACCGGCTCCAAGGCGTATGCGCGCCAGCGAGCTCAGGCCGTCCTCGGGTACCTCCCGGGGCAGCTCGAGTGGACGCACGCAGAACGCCGGTACGACCCAGCCAGGGGCGCCTTCACGCCGCGGGGCATCGACTCCGCGCGCCGCCACGAGCAATCGCGGCCGGCAGGCGGAGGAACTCCCGGCCGTCACGCCGAGCAGCGAGCCCGACGAGGTGGAGCGGAATATCATCCGCGAGATTCACCTCATGCCCCCCGGGAGGATGGGCTACTCAACCATCAAGACGATCGAGGAGACGCTTCGATCGAAAGCCGGCGCCATGGGCGCCACCCGCAAGGAGATCCCCTCCCGCCTCGACAGGCTGGCAACCATGGGAATCTTCAAGCGCGGGTCCCGTCCGCGCGGTACCGGGGAGGTCGAGACCGGCGTACTGGTCGCCGATCACCCCATCGTCGCCGCGTTGACCAGCGGCCTGGAGAAGCCCGCACCCAAGGAACCCCGCCCCCCGCGCGCGCCACGGCGTGAGCGCGGGACCAGGTTGGTGACCGGGAGCACCGGCGAGGAGCCGGACGAGGGGGGATCCCCCGCGGAGGACAGCCCCGTCCCGGCTGCCGAGCAGCCGGCTGTGGCCGCGGCAGAGGTCGCGGCCGAAGCCCCACCGCCAGGCCCTACGGACGAAGTCGCAGCGGAGCCCTCGGCTCCCGCGGATGAGCCGGCGGAGCCCTTCCGGTGGGTCAGCGGCGGAGCCGCCGAGACCACCACCCCGACCCCGGAGGCCCCCGTCGAGGCGACCCCCGAGGCTAAGCCGGCAACCAGGGCCAAGCGGGCCCCGGCGGCCAAAAAACCCGCAGCGCCACGCCGCAAGGCGGCGACGCCGCGGGCACCGAGAAAGAAGACCGAACCGGGAGCCCCGGAAGCCGCGGACAGCGCGGCATCCGACGGTGTGACCCCGGCGGAACCGCCGCCCGGCTGAGCCGGGCAGGAGGCAGGCGCGATGAACGGAGTTGAAGCCACGCCGCCCCCGAAAGGGTCCTTACGCGGCCGTTGACGCCCCGGTAGCAGGGAGCCGCAGCGCCGCCGGCGTGCGCGCGCGGCGCACGCGGTGGGTACGGGCCCGACGGGATACCACCAGGTCGTCGTTGCGCGCCGCGACTGCCCGCATGAACTCCGCTGCCCCGGGCTCGCGTAACTGCCGGCGAACCGTCGACCGAGCCAGTTCCGACACCGCGTCGAGGTTGTTCGCGGCCATGAGGTTCACGCCCATCATGGCGAGGTCCTCAGCCGTGGGCTGAATCGTCAGCACCTCGGCGCCGCCCTGCCGAAGCGTCGCGGCCTCGCGCTCCAGCTGGACCGCCGCGGCCGAGCGGTAGGCGGACCCGATCCGCTCCGTCACGTTCCAGGTGTGGGCTCGGTGAAGCGATGACGTGGGGTTGAAGCAGAGCACCAGGTCGAGGTGCTGGTCGCGAAGGATGTCCAGGTTGGAGGGTGAGCAGGTTCCACCGTCGACATACTCCCGCCCCTCTATGGAAACCGGGCAGTAGAAGCCGGGTATCGCGCAGGACGCCGCCACCGCGTTAGCGAGGTCGACTGGTGGCGACCCCACGCGGCCGAGCGCCACGCGCTTACCGCTGCCGATCTCGCAGGAGACCAGCCATAGCCCTGGGTGCGCCGACCAGCCCGAGGGCACCACCTGGCGCACCGTTTCGCGAAGGGGTTCGGTGCTGATGAACCCGCGCGGCATCATCGCGGCGAAGGCGACGCCCACCGGCGTCCGCCGGTGGCGCAGCGCGTTGAACGCCACCTTCAACGAGCTCGGAAGCGGGTTGGGCCTCCCCGGTTGAAGGCGTAGGGTAGCGCCGGCGGGCTTGGGCGCGACCTCCGAGCCGTCACGCGGAGCGCGCCCGGCGAAGATGTCAGAGACGGCCGACGGGTGCACGCCCGAACCGGTCAGGGCCGCGATCATCGACCCCGCGGAGGTCCCGACGAGGTTGTCAAAGGAGGTGGGAAGCACCCCGGACTCATCCTCCAGCGCCTCCAGCGCGCCGGTCAGCCAGGCCCCCCCGACAAAGCCTCCTGCCCCCAGGACCAGTCCGATCTTCACTACCTGACACCTCCAGCACACCTAGTGTGATAGTTACGGTATCACAAATGCTGGCAGTGCGGTTGCGGGTAGGGGTCAGGCCTCGGCGACGGGCACCTCGCCGTGGGGCATGGGGATGGGCAGGATTGACTCCGGGCCTACCTTGAGCTCGTTCAGGAGGTCCGCCTGGTGGACGGTGTCGTGGGGGTGGACGGCGACGGCGTTGGGCTCGGTGCGAGGCGCCGGCCAGCCCTCGAGCCGCGGTTCGCCGGCTTCGTGTTTGGCGAACTGGAGCGGGACCTTGTGCTCGCCGTCGGCGAGGTTGGCCGCGACCACCTGAGCGACGTCGGCGACGTCGATGGCCAGGTTCTGGCTCGACGCCCCCTCGAGCATCATCGTCAGGCAGAAGGGGCAGGCCGTCGCCACGATGTCGGCGTCGACCTCGTGGGCGTGCTGGATGCGCTCGCGGTTGATGCGCTTGCCCAGCGTCTCCTCCATCCACATTCTGCCGCCGCCGGCGCCACAGCAGAAGGCCTGCCGGCCGTGGCGATGCATCTCGATGTTCTCCAGGCCGTTGATCTTCTCCAAAATGTGGCGGCCGGGCTCGTAGACGTTGTTCCAGCGTCCCAGGTAGCAGGGGTCGTGGTAGGTGACGGTCTTGCCGGTCAGCGCGGCGTCCGTCTGCGAGGACATCTCAAGGCGCCCTTCGGCGACCAGCTGGTTGATGAACTCGGTGTGGTGGATGACCTCGGCCTCGAAGCCGAGCTGCGGGTACTCGTTCTTGATGGTGTTGAAGCAGTGGGGACAGCCGGTGAGCACCTTTTTGACGCTGTACTTCTTGAAGTTGGTGATATTGGCCTCGGCCTGCATCTGGAACAGGTACTCGTTGCCGATGCGGCGGGCGGGGTCCCCGTTGCATGTCTCCTCCTTGCCGAGGATGGCGAAGTCGACCTTCGCCGACTGCAGGATCTTGACGATCGAGGTGGCGACCTTCTGGTTCGCCTCGTCGAAGCTGGCGGCGCAGCCCACGTAGTACAGGTACTCGGCGTCCGGGTGCTCGGAGAAGGTCTTGACGCCCAGCCCACTGGCCCAGTCGCCACGCGTCTGGTTCCCCAGTGAGTAAGGGTTGCCGGAGTTCTCGATGCTGCGCAGGGCGGACTCTGCCTGCTTGGGCATCCGCGACTCTTCTAATACCAGCGAGCGGCGCATCTCGGCGATCTTGGGAACGTGCTCGATCAGCACCGGGCACTCGTTCATGCAGGCGCCGCACATGGTGCAGGACCACAGCGTCTCCTCGAGGATGGTCCCGCCGATCAGCGGCTTGTGCTCGACCCCGGACTCCTTCTCCAGCTTTGCGGCCGCGTCTTCTCGCGCCTCCATCGGGATGCCGGCCAGCTTGATCAGGTTGGGGGTGCGCTCGTGGAGGTGGTCGCGCATGTCCATGATCAGCATCTTTGGTGAGAGCGGCTTGTCGGTGAGGTATGCCGGGCACTGGTCCTGGCAACGCCCGCACTCGGTGCAGGTGTAGAGGTCGAGAAGGTTCTTCCAGCTGAACTGCTCGATCTTGCTGTTGCCGTAGTGGGTGGTGTTCTCAATGTCCAGGAGAGGCAGGGCGCCGATGGGCTTGAGGTTGCGGAAGAAGATGTTCTCGACCGAGAGGTAGATGTGCTGGTGCTTGCTGATGGGCAGGTAGGCCAAAAATGCCAGCACCACGACGACGTTGGCGAACAGGGAGAGGTGGTGGACGAAGTTGGCGTTGCCGGCGTTCACGCCAACCGCCGCCAGGGCGGCCGAGAAGACCTGGGACACGGGCCGCCAGCGGGTGGACGGGTCGACGCCGTACGCCGCGTCATTGTTCAGGTTGAGGCGGCTGCCGGTGGCCGCGAGCTGGGTCAACATGACCAGGGCGATGCCGAAGAGAATGCGGATGCCGTCATCCTCGTGGCTGCCCACGTAGCGCAGTGGGTGGATGAAGAAACGGTTGTACAGGGCCATCGCGACGCCCACCAGGACCAGCACCGCGAACACGTCCTGGATCAGCGCGATCACGCTGTTGACCAGCGGCGGGTTCGGTTTGAACGCCGGGAAGAGGGCCTCGCCGAAGACCTGGATGATCGAGGTCCCAAGCAGCACGAAGCCGTAGAAGATGGCCAAATGAAGGATCCCGGAGTACTTGCGCCGGACCATGCGGTCATGCCCGACGACCCCACGGCCCACCGCCGCCAACCGGGCGGGGATGTTGTCAAAACGGTCGTCGGGGCCGCCGATCCGCAGGACGGTGATGAAGCGCAGGATGCGGAAGACGAAGAACGCCAGCACGGCCAGCGTCAGGAACGCCGAGAAGCTGGTGAACATGAAGTCGGTGGCCGAGGCGCGGGTCGCGACCATGATCGCCCCGGTCATGTTCGGTCCCCGGTGGCCGTCGAGCCGGTGAACTCAGGTGGGCGCTTCTCGATGAAGGCGGTGATGCCTTCCCTGGCGTCGGCGGTGCGCCGGACACCGACAAACTCGTTGCGTTCGATCTCCAGCGCCTCGTCAATGGGACGGTCCAGCCCCTGCGACACAGCCCGCTTGATCGCCGCGACGGCCAGCGGGGCGGCCTGAGAGAGCTTCTCAGCAGTGCGCCGGGCCTCTGCCATCAGGTCCGCGGCGGGCACCACGCGGGAGACCAGCCCCAGTTCCAGGGCGGTGGCGGCGTCGATGCTGTCGCCGCTGAAGAGCAACTCCATGGCCCGGCTTCGGCCGATCAGCCGGGGGAAGCGCTGGGTGCCCCCGAAGCCGGGGATGATCCCGAGCTTGATCTCGGGCTGACCGAACTGGGCCGAATCGGCGGCGATCCTGATATCACCGGCCATGGCCAGTTCGCAGCCGCCGCCAAAGCAGTATCCATTGATGGCCATGATCACGACCTTGGGAAGCCGTTCCAGCTTCAGCGTGATGACCTGGCCCTTGGCGGTGCGGACCCCGACGCTGTCGTCAGGGGTGTTCAGGAACTCCTTGATGTCGGCGCCGGCGATGAAGAATTTTTCACCCGCCCCAGTGAAGATGAGGCACCGGACACCCGGGTCGGTCTCGGCCTTGTCGAGAGCGCTACCGATCTCGTCCAGGACCTGGTTGGACAGGGCGTTGGCCGGTGGGTGCTCAACGGTGAGGGTAGCGACGGCGCCCTCTACCTCGTACCGTACGAACTCCAAAGCGTGTGAATTGTACGGTTCAGAAGACCTCCGGGCAGAAGGCGGCCGGGCTCCAGTTGAAGATGGCGTCCGCACGCGCCAACGAGCCCGGCTTGACTTCCCTCACCCGGCCCGCCGCGGCCAGCTGGGCGAAGGTCACCGTGCCCAGGTACACGGCGCCAAGCTCGGCTGCCCCAAGCGATACGTCCGCCTCCCTGTGGGTAACCTCGCAGGCGCCGGCACCGCTCTCCGCCGCCTCCAGCGTGTAGGTCGCCGCGGCGCTGGGCCAAAAGGCATCCTCGACCTCGACCGTCAGTTTGCCGGGGCACCGGTACGCCCGCGCGGAGAGAGCCGCCGCGGGGTCCAGCAGCCGTAGCCAGAACTCGTGCGAAGGCCGCACGCGAACGGCCCGGGGATCGTCCAACATCAGTGCCAAAGGGTCGTCAAGGGGACGGTGAGGGGCCTCCACGCTGGTCACCAGGTCAATGCCACCGGCGTATCTCCAGAGCCCGGCCGTTGCCTCCGCGTCCACCGCGTGGAGTTCGCTGAGCTGGCAGCGTCCAGCGGGGCGTCCCTCATCCCATGCCCCCTTCAGCCTGACCGTGGCGCAACCGCGGTCACGGCCCTGGGCGTCGACGTAGACAAGGTGACGACGTGCGTCCCAGTCCTTCTCCGTGTCTTCCCACGGGTGCAGTGTGCTGGCCCACCAGCGAGGGCTTCGATCGGAGGCCCCGGGGCGGTCCAGGTACGCCGCCGCGTATATGGCCGGGAAGCGGTGGAGGGCGGCGTCCCGGTCCACCTCCTCGACAGTCCCGGCCACGGGCGGCAAAGCCGCCAGTGCGCGCGGTTCAACTCTCAGGTTGCACATCTGCGTGGCCATCCCGTAGCCATACCGCCCGTAGATCGGTCCCTCCGAGGCGAACAGCGTGGCGGCGATGTCGCCGGCGGCGGTCGCAGTTTCGAAGAGGCGGCGCATCATCGACGTCAATACGCCCTTGCGCCGGTGCGCCGTGCCGACGCCGATCGCGCTCACCCCGGCGCTCGGGATCTGTCCGCCCGGCACCCGCATCGGCATGGCGTAGGTGACTCCGGTCGACTTCACCCGCCCGTCGCTGTCGAGGCCGACCAGGGCCCGCTCGAGGTCAACACCTGCCCGGAAGGCAGCCATGTCGGCAGGGTTCATCTTGTCGAGGAAGGCGGTGCTGATGACGGCGCAGAACTCCGGCCACTCCTCCTCGGCAGGAGGCCGCAGCTGCAAGGGGGTGATCACCCCGTCAGCCAAGGCCAACGGGTTCAGGGGCAATCTCCTCCTGGGCGAACTGCTCCAGGTAGAGACGGCTGTAGAGGCCACCCTGGTTGACCAGATGGGTGTGTGTGCCGCGCTCCACCACGCGGCCCTGGTCCATAACCAGGATCTGGTCTGCGCGCAGGATGGTGGAGAGGCGGTGGGCGATGGCCACCGTGGTCCGGCCCTGCATCAGCTTGGCGAAGGCGGACTGGATCAGCCGCTCCGAGTGGGTGTCAAGCGCGGAGGTGGCCTCGTCAAGGATGAGGATGCGGGGGTCCTTTAAGAACACCCGGGCGATGGCGATGCGCTGCTTCTCACCGCCCGACAGCCGGTATCCGCGTTCGCCCACGACGGTGTCGAGGCCCTTCTCCAGCTCCCTGACGCGGTCCGCGATCGCGGCCGCCTCCAGTGCCGCCCAGAGTGCCTCCTCGGTCGCGCCGGGCCGCGCGAACTCCAGGTTCTCGCGCACCGATGCGTGGAAAAGGTAGGTCTCCTGGGTGACCACGCCGATGAGCTCACCGAGGGCCTCCAGCTTGAAGTCGCGCACGTCGACGCCGTCGATCAGCACCGCCCCGCTGTCCACGTCGTAGAGCCGTGGGATGAGGTAGGTGGTCGTCGTCTTGCCGGCGCCGCTGGGACCGACCAGCGCGACCAGGCGGCCGGAGCGCGCCTCAAAGCTGACGTTGTGCAGGGCCGCCTGCGCATCCTTGCCGAGGTAGCTGAAGGTGACGTCGGAGAAGGTGATGTCGCCAGTGATCTCCTGGGGCGGGATGGCCACTGCGTCGGGCTTCTCGACGATGTCATGGGCCATGTCCATGTACTCGAAGACGCGGTCGAAGAGGGCAAAGGCGCCGACGACCTCGATCTGGACCTGGAGCATCTGACCGATGGGGAAAAAGAGCCTGCTCTGCAGGGTGGTGAAGGCGACCAGTGTGCCCACCGACAGGCTCCCGACCAGGGGCACGTTCACGGGGCGGCCGTGGTTGCCGAAGGCGAGATAGCCGGCGAGAAGGTAGATCAGGGCCGGAGAGATGGAGAAGAAGGTGCCGATCAGGGCCATGAAGCTGCGCCCGACCATCTGCTGGCGGATGAACAGCCTGGCCAGGCGCCCGTTCTCGCGCTCGAACCGCTCCAGCGAGGCCTTCTGGCGGCCGAATGTCTTGGTCAGCAGTACCCCGCTGACCGAAAGGGTCTCCTCAACCAGCGCGGAGAGGTCGGCGATGGTCCGCTGCGTCTGCGTGGAAATCGCCCGGCGCACCGATCCCACCCGGCTGGTGAGGAGGATGAACACGGGCACCAGCACCAGGGAGAGGAAAGTGAGCGCTGGTGAAAGCAGGTACATCGCGACCACGGTGGTGAGGAGGATGGCGACGTTACTGACAATGCTGGTGAAGGTGTCGGTGACCACGGTCTGGACGCCGGCAACGTCCGACGACAGCCGGGACTGAATCTCCCCCGTCCGTGTGTCGGTGAAGAACTTCAGCGGCATCGCCTGCAGGTGCGCGTAGAGACGATTGCGCAGTTCCTGGATGACCTCCTGGCCGATGACCGTGGTGACGTAGGTCTGCACGATGCCGAGCAGGCTGCTGGCGATCGGGGTCACCACCATGATCGCGACGTACAGGGCGAGCAGGCTGAAGTCGCGAAGGCCGAGCGCGCCGACCACGTGGCGCCCGCTGAAGACATCGTCGAATATCACCTTCTGCATCAGCGGGTTGACGACCCCGAGCAGGGCGGTGACCAGCACCAGCACCGTGGCCACGCCAACCTGGCCCTGGTGGGGACGGAAGAGCGCGGCGACGCGGCGAAGGTTGGCCCCGCGGAGCGGCTCCTCTCCGGGGCGGAGCTGCACGCCGGGCCCGGACATCCCGTGCATCACCCTTCTAGCCACTCCAACCGGCCGCTTCGCGCATCACAGAACAACCCTAACGCCCGGACGGCTGCGGCGATTCCGCGCCCTCTATTAGTGCAGCGTCAGGGGCTGTGCGAGGTACCCGGAGATGGACTGGTAGACGCCGGTGACCAGGAGCAGGCCGAGGACAACCATGAGGGCCCCGGCGGCGCGGTTGAGCCGCACCGAGAAGCGCGCCAGGGGCCGCACCATCGCCGGAAAGCTCGCCAGCGCCATGCTGCAGAAAACGAACGGAACACCCAGGCCGATGGTGTAGGCGGCGAGCAGGACGGCCCCCTGGACCAGACCCTGTCGTGCCGCGGCGAGGGCCAGGATGGAGGCCAGGACGGGACCCACGCAGGGCGTCCACGCCGTACCGAAGACCAGGCCGAGCAGAAGCGGCGAGACCCGCGCACCGGTGGTTGCCGTTACCTGGGCACGTCCCTGCAGCGGGCTGAAGGCGCGCTCGGTGACGCGGCCGGGCAGCACCCCGAGCAGTGCCACCCCCATCACGATCACGAGCACCCCGCCCACCCGTTGCAACCAGGTGCGCAGCGCCACAGCCTGCAACGCGGCGCCGGCGAGCCCGGCCAGCACCCCCAGGGTCACGAAGACGATCCCAAACCCGGCCACGTAGAGCAGGCCACCACGCATCACCCGCGCCGAGTAACCGCGGCCGTCCTCACCGGGCGCGGCCGCGGCCCCGCCCAGGTAGGTGACGTACGCCGGCAGCAGGGGGACAACGCATGGGGCGAAGAACGAGACGGCACCCGCTGAGAAGGCCACCAGCAGGTCGAGCGGACTCACCGCGAGTCAGCTCCCGAAGGTGAAGGTGAAGAGGCGAAATCCGGCCGCGTCCGGGCTGACGCGGAGCTCGTGGCGCCCGAAGTCGACGCGCTTGACCAGGGTGTAGAGGTCGGAGCGTTCGACGTCTACGTAGGCCCGCCCATCAGCTTCGAATTTAACCTCGGGCCCAGCGTCCGCAGGGAGGAGGTTGGCGCCATCAAGGGTCAGGTAGGCGCGCCGCGAGCCGCCCACTCCCTCGGCGACGATGTGCACCTGGCGCGCCTGGTAGGCGACCAGGAAATAGTCCTGGCCCGCCGGGCTCGCGCGGGCGTGTTCGGCGTACTCCCCGCCGA
>JBHEMP010000074.1:0-3692 GCA_046262515.1 Candidatus Dormibacteria bacterium
ACGATCGCCCGATCTCTGGTCGGAAGTGGTCGCTTCTCCTGGAGGCCCCACACCTCGAGCGTCGTGATCAGGATCATCAGGCCCACCGCGCCCAACTCCAGGGCCAGCCAGCTCGGCCGTCGGTTGAGAGGCCGTCTCCACCGGTGCATCGCCGTCATGGCTGCAATGGTACGGGCGACTGGTCGCCGTGGGCTCCACCCTGGGGTGGATATGCGCGGGAACGTTCAGCCCTGGGGTGGTGGACTGAGCTAGCGGACGTCAGTACGGTCTGGCCAACGCCCAGCGATGTTCTTCAGAGGAGGTGCCATGCCGGTTCTCGAGTCCTTGTTTCCGGAGTATTGCGGTAAGGAGGTGGCGAGGTGGTGAACAGTCTCTGGTTTCAGCTGCCAGTGCAGTTGGCGGTGATGGCTGTCACCGGCCTCGTCGTCTACCGCGATGCCACCCACCGCGAGCAGCGGTTCGGCGTCCCACCGGGCGGTGTCAGCCGGGAGACGTGGGCGGGAGTATCCGCGCTGGTGTGGCTGCCTGCGCTCTATTACCTGGTACAGCGCCGACGCCAGGATGGCCGGGTCCGGCCTGGTGGGGTCTCCGCAAAACATGTCTGGTGGATGCTCAGTGTCGGGCTTGCCGTTGCGTGGGTGGCGAGTGACGCCCTCCAAGGCGACACGTCGAACCTCATCCAACACAGCATGTACCTCGCTATGGTTCTGGCGAGCTGGGCCTGGGCAGCTGGGGCGATCCGCCGTCCCACGATTTCCACCCCGTCACGGCACCCGCAGAAAGGCTGACGCTCCCGTGGCCTGACGAGTTGCGGCCCGGGCTCCCCCGGGTCGCAGGCGGCCGGCCACCAGTTCCCCGTACACGGCATCAAGGCGTAATCCCATGCGCGGTACGTCCTGCGGTCAGCCGAGTCGCGGACAACCGGTGTTCAGAGCGTCGGCGAAGGTGGCAGCAGGCAAGCACCGGGAGCCCGGAGCGACTGGCTCGTCGCTGGTGCGGCTGACCGCAGTGTCCCAGGCACTCGGGGAGGTTCCTGCACGCGGTGCTAATCCGCGTGTGCAGGGCTACGTGGGGGATCGTGGCGCGGTGCCGCGCGGGAGGCCGCTACTGGCTATCGAACTTGAACGACAGGCTGACCCTGGCGCGGTAAGCCTCGACCTTGCCATCCTTCACGGTCATGTCGAGCTTGGTTACCTCTGCGACGCGGAGGTCCCGTAGGGACTTGCCCGCGGTGGCTACTGCATTCGCGGCGGCGGCCTCCCAGGATTGGGTGCTTGTCCCCACGATCTCGGTGACGCGATAGACGCTGTCTGCCATGGCGTGCTCCCTTTGCTACCGCAGAGCGGCCGGCCTCAGACGGCCCATACTGCCACAGACATTCCGGGACGTACACCGGCCGTCGTCCGCGTGGGAAGGGCCGAGCGTTGTACAGGTTGAGCAACTGGCTCGCGGGGTGCCTGGCAAAGCGGGCGTGGTGGCCATGCAAATTGTGCAGTTGAGCGGATCGGCTGCCGCTGCGCCTTGACCAACTTCCCGACCAGCGGCAGGCCGATGCAACTTTTGCGTGAACTTTCATGGTCTTCGAGGTACCGTCAGACGGGAGTTTCAGCCCTGGGAACATATTCGCCGGAGGAGAATGGCCGAGCCTGGGGGCTTGAACCCCCGGCCTCCTGCAATGCCATGCCGCCGCTCGGAGGTCACGGCTTCTCGCGGTCAGGGCTGGTTGACTTCGACACCATGCATGTAGCAACCGACTCCTACCCAGCTGTTGCATGGGGCGCAGATTGACGCGCTGTAGCACGTCTGCCGCATCAGGTCGCTGAGCCAGCCGCCCTCACTTCGTGAGCGTCACGCCGGCCAAATGTCGCTGGTGCCTTTGATCTGGCCAGCATGCCCATTCACCGTCACAATGCTCAATGAGGAGGCCACTCAATGCGCAGAGCGGAGGCTAGTGACGATGGCAAGTGATCCGGTCCGGCTTGGGGGGACATCGTCCCAGATGCTGCAGATGATCAACGCCTTCCTCACCGTGCAGGGAATACATGTGGCCGCCAAGCTCGGGATTGCAGACCGGCTGGCCGAAGGGGCAATCGGCGTCGACGAACTGGCGAAAGCCACTGGGACGAATCCGACGTCTCTGTACCGGCTGCTTCGCATGCTGGCTGGCGCAGGGGTGTTCAGCGAGGAGTCCGATGGGCGGTTCGCGCTGACCCCCCTCGGTGGCTGCCTCCGCAGTGACGGGCCGGAGTCCGTCCGCGATTGGGCGCTTTTCATCGGCGCACCGGAGATGTGGGAAACCTGGGGGCGACTGGGCGACAGCGTTGTGACCGGCGACGCGGCCTTCCCTCAGACGCATGGCAAAGCGTTGTGGGAATACTTGGCGGTGCATCCGGAGCTCGGGACCCCCTTCAACCGATGGATGACCCGGCAGTCCGACCAGCACAATGCCGCCGTCGTCGCGAGCTACGACTTCTCGCCGTTCCCTGTGGTGGCCGACATCGGCGGCGGGCAGGGCTCGTCCCTGGCGGCGATCCTGCGGGGGAGTCCCGCCGTCCGGGGCATCCTCCTCGACCTGCCGCAGGTCGTCGCAAGCACCCCCGCGCTCGCAGATTCTGGAGTCGCGGACCGGTGCAAGGTCATCGGCGGCGACATGCTGCAGAGCGTGCCCACGGGCGCCGACGCCTACCTGATCAAGCGCGTACTGATGGATTGGGGTGACGAGCAGGCGGCCACGATCCTGCGAAACTGCGCCAGTGCGCTGCCCGAGGCTGGGAAGGTCCTGGCCGTCGAGATGGTCCTCCCCCCGGGCAACGAGCCGAGCCCCGGGAAAGGCTTCGACATTCTGATGATGCTCGTACACGCAGGGGCTCGCATCCGTACCGAAGCAGAATTTCGCGACCTCTTCGCCGCGGCTGGGTTGCGACTCACCAGGGTCATCGAGACGCCGTCGCCGAACTGCATCCTCGAAGGCGTGCGCGCATAGGGTGCGCTGGCGGCACAGGTATGGTGATGAGATGCCGATCGGGCCTGGCCGCGGTCCCCGATCGAAGGGGCCAAAGCACGAGGTCATCTCATATGCGGCGACCAGATCACTACACGCTTGCGGAACTCATGGGTCGAGGGGCCGAGGGCGCGCCCAGCACTGACCAGGTCTGGCGCTTGCTGGCGTGATCAAGCTGCCCGGCGGCGCTCACTTGCCGGTGCATGAGTCGCCGGACGCACGTGCCCCCGGAATACAACTGCATCCCGCGAGCGCGACTGGAATCGACGCCGGAGGCGCCCAGGTCTCGGTCGGCGAGGCTGATGATGCAGTCGGGGAGGGGGTTGGACGAAACCTCGGACAGAGGTTGTTGGCGCAAGTTCTCCAGCGTCGAACCCCTGGGCGCCCGGCCGCTAGGGGTCACGCCCCGCGTGACCCGCGCTGGCAAATCAGCGGACGAAGTGCTCGGAGCGGGAGTTAGGAGGACGACGACGGCACCTTGTGGGGTTTACGCACTGTCCACGAAGACCAGGTCGCCCACGGCCACGCTGCCCGGCTGGACCGTGGAACCGTAGACGCCGAGGCAGGCCTCGCGATCGCGGGCGACCGCGCGCAGGACCGCGGAGTTCCGCTGGGTCGTCAGCGGATCGATGTTGATGACGACGCAGCGCTTGTCGCGCTGGTCGACGCGCATGCGCAGATTGCCGATGCG
>JBHEMP010000075.1:0-15439 GCA_046262515.1 Candidatus Dormibacteria bacterium
CTCGATCTCCTCGAGCGCAAACTCAAGTCCCTCCGCGGAGAGAACATGGCGGTAGAGCTCGGCCCCCGTCGGGACGTGGCGCAGGAGCGTATATCCCATGTCGAAACAGATGACTCGCGGCCGCCGCATCCCGTCTGGAAGCGTACCAGCGGGTTAGCCCAGGAGGGTGCCCGCGGCGCGCTGGTAGGAGGCGATGGTCTCGGCGTAGACCTCGTCGAGCCGTTCCGCGGTGGCTGACCAGGTGAACTCCAGCGCGAACCTGGTGGCCGCCTCCCCCATGCGCGCGCGGATGGCGTCGTCGTCGAGGAGCCGTCCCAGCTGCCTGGCGTACCGCGCCGGGTCATGGTCCGGGATCGTGAAGCCGGTGACGCCATCCCGGACGACGTGGACCAGGCCGCCCACCCGGGAGGCCACCACGGGCGTCCCGCAGGCCTGCGACTCGAGCGCGACCAGGCCGAAAGACTCGGAGTACGAGGGGACGGCGCAGACATCGGCGAGGCTGTAGTAGAAGGGCAGTTCAGCGTGGGGCACCGCACCCAGGAAGGTCATCTGGTCGTGGACGGACAGTTCGTTCGCAAGGGCCTCCAGGCGGCCGCGCTCGCCGCTGAAGCCGGCCGCCTCCGCCACGCCATTGCCGCTGTCGGCGCCGGCGACCAGCAGCCTCCGGGGACCGGTGGAGGAAGGCAGTTCCCGCAGCGCACGGATCAGGGTTTCAACGCCTTTCAGCCGCTCCAGCCTGCCGATGAACAGGATGACACGCTCGTCATCGCCAAGACCGAGCCGGCGGCGCAGGTCCCGGGGGTCGCGGCGATGGAAGCGAACAAGGTCAGCTCCCAGCGGCACGACCGCGATACACGACCGGTCGGCACCATATAAGTAGGCCAGGTCGTCCGCTTCGGCCGGTGTCGGGGATACCAGGCGGTTGCAGCTGCGAACTATCTCCAGCTCCACGGCGATGCGCTGGTCGCTCTCCCGCGCCGCTCCCTCGGGACGGTCGCGGTCCTTGACCCGGCCGAGGGTGTGCGCCATGTGGGCCCACGGCACTCCCCAGAGCTGACCCAGCCGCCGCCCCAGCCAGCCACTCAGCCAGTAGTGCGTCTGGACCAGGTCGAAGTCGAGACCATTGTCGCGGGTCCAGCGCACCACCTCCTCGAGGAAATCCGGCAGGTGGTAGAAAAGGCCGTCCTTGTCCAGTGGCTTCTCGGGGCCGGCATGCACGTGGACAAGGTGGCAGCCGTCAGGGACGTCCAGTTCGGAAGGAGCGGCGGCGTACTCCTTGCGGGTGAATATGACGCTGCGCGTCCCCCGCGCCGCCAGCGCGGCGGCCGTCTCCCGGACATAAACGCTCATCCCGCCGTTCTCGGCGCCGCCCACCTCGGAGTAGGGGCAGGAGTGCGCCGCGATGACCGCAACGGTCCGCGCGGTCATGCCAGCTCGACGGTGAGGTGCATCAGGTCCACGTCAACCGCGCCGAGGTCGTACTTGTACTTTTCATCACCACGCAGGAAGTCCAACTCCGAAAGGCCACCTTCTATTGCCAGCCGGACCTCCTCGCTCATCAGCACCAGGCCGGCGCTGACGCTGTTGAGCGAAGGGTCGTAGCCCGAGTTATAGAGCAGCAGCTTGCCACGGTAGACAAATCCCAGCACCGCCGCGACGGGGCGGCCCTGGTGCACCAGAAGACGCAGCGAGAGCCAGCCCTCCTGCAGGAGGTGGTGGCAGATGTGCCGGAAGAAGCGCTTGACGTCCTCGGTCAGGAAGTCAGCCTTGGCGCGGGTGCTGGCGGCATGAAGGATGAAGAAACTCTCAAGGTCGGCGTCGACTGTTTCCTCGGTGGACTCGGAGACAGTCCATCCGCCTGCCTCCTCAAGCCGTCGGCGCTTGCGTCGCAGTTCATGGCGGTCCTTCTTCGACAGGGTGCCGAAGTAGGCTTCGAAATCGTCCGGCAGGATGATGCGGGGGCTGACCTCCTCGCGCTCGGTTGTGTAGCGGCGGTCCATGTCCCGGGCCGCCCGGGTGAGGCTGGCCAGGGTCATGCTGTCCTCGCGCAGGAAGTGGAGGTCCAGCACCAGGCCCGGGAAGTCCAGGCAGTGCTCAAGGAAGGCCCTCCCCACGGCGTCCGCGTAGCCCTCCTCAACGAGGAAGCCGGTGTAGTCGGTGACCTCCAGGCCGCCGCCGAAACGAACCACCGGGAACCCGCCGACAATATCGCGGTAGGTCGGCGCCAGGCCCACCAGGCGGCCTCCGTGGCGGAATGTGATCAGGTCCAGCTGGACGTCCGTGCCGAGCTCCTTCCACCATGCGTGCTGCCAGAGATGGGTCATGAATATGTTGTCCTCGGCCGCCCGGCTCTCCAGGTCCTGCCACTCCGCGCGCAGCCGCTCAAAGCCAGATGCATCGTGGTCCACCTCCGTGGTGATCTCTCCCACGGCGAGTCGGGGGCCGCCCAATCGTCCGGTGGCGGCACCCATGGCAAGTATCCTAGTTCGCCTGCGCATGGCACCCCGGATCGTGTTCCTCTTCTCAGACACGGGTGGCGGGCACCGCGCCTCGGCCACCGCGGTCCAGAAGGCGCTGGAGCTGGAGTTCCCCGGTCGTTTCGACGTGTCCCTGGTGGACCCCTTCGTGGAGGGTGGTCGGCCCCTGCTGAGGTGGATCGTTTACCGCTACAACTTCATGCTCAAGCACCTGCCGCGGACCTACGGGATGATGTTCCACCTCACCGACAACCGCGCCATGATGCGCTCGGTGATCCGAATCTTCGGCGGACCTCTGCGAAAAAGCGTCCGCCGCCACCTGGCCGAGATGAAGCCCAACGCCGTCGTTTCCTTCCACCCGCTGATGAACCACGTCACGGTCGAGGAGATGGCGGCTTTGGACTTGCGCGTGCCGTTCATCACCGTGGTCACAGACATGGTCGACCTGCACCGCTTCTGGCTGACAAAGCGCGCCGACCTGGTCATCGTGCCCTCGGCCGAGGCGCGGCGCTATTGCATCAAGAGAGGGCTCGATCCGCGCCGGGTCCACGTTGAGGGCCTCCCCGTGAACCCCACCTTTTCAGGGCCGCCAACCCGGGCAGAACGCGCGGCGGCGCGGGTCGGGCTCGGCCTGGAGGAGCGGCAGACGCTGCTGCTGGCGGCGGGGGGCGAAGGAGCGGGGAAACTCGATCCCATCAGCAGGGCGCTGGATAAAGCCGACCTCGGGCTGCAACTGATCGTGATCTGCGGCCGCAACGAGAAACTGCGTCGCCGCCTCGCCGCGCGAACGTGGAGGGGCCCGGTCCGGGTGCTCGGCTTCGTCGACAACATGCCGGAACTGATGCGTGCTTCCGACGCCATCGTTACCAAGGCGGGGCCGGGGACGATAACCGAGGCCCTGGTCAGCGGCCTGCCGATCTTCCTCACAGGCTTTGTACCGGGACAGGAGGAGGGGAACGTCCGCTTCGTCGAGGAGGAGGGAGTCGGCTTCTACGCGCCGGGAGCGCGCAGGCTGGTCAAGGCCGTCCGCGAGCACATGATCGAAGACCACGAGGGATTTGACCGAATGCGCGGCCGCACCGAAAAGGTGACCCGCAAGGACTCCTCCCAGGAGATCGCGGAGTTGGTGGCGGCCACGGTCGACCCGACGGTCGCCACCGGGGGTGACCTGGATTAGGTCCTGTTGTGTCTGAGGAGGCCGGCGCCAAGCGCCAGCCCGGCACAGAGCAACAGGGCCAGGGAGCGCCAGGGCAAGGGCGCCGGCGCTGAGCTATTGGGCAGGGCGTAGTCGCTCTGCGGGCCCTGGGAACCGGCGGCGGGCAGGGCATTACCCGAGGTGGTGCTGGCCGGTGATACGCCGAGGCTGGGCAACGGGGCACAGTCGCCGCTGAAGGGGTAGGGCTGTCGGCTCTGTTGCTGCCCTGTCTGCGGGTCCGGGTAGTGCAGGCACTCCAGGTTGTTGGGGTCCGCTATCGGGTACTCCAGGATCGCGGGGTTCGTGTTGACGACCTGCCCCGTGGCCAAAAAGGCCCCCAGTAGCTGCTCTCCGAACATGTTGCCGGTCAGTCTCGGGTCCTCCAGCCAGCCGTGGGGATTGGTCTGATAGGTCGGAGTTTTGTCGTTGCGGTAGTACACAACCCGGTCGAACAGTTCCCCCGCGCGCTGGATGTTGCCGGCCGTGGGGTTGGGGACTGTGCCGTCGGCGTAGGCGTTCAGGAAGACCACGTTCTTGGGGTCTGTCGCCCATGCGGGGTCAGGCCGCAGGCGTATTCTGGGCGCGAAAGTCTCCGGGCTACCGCCGCGATTGAACCAGTTGGTGTTGCCGAAGAGTTCCTGGATGGCCGCGGCGCCGGGGTGCGAGATGACCACCGGTGCCTCGTTGCGCAGCGGGAGGTCCTCGGTGAACCCTTCGAGGCCCGGGCCCCCGTTCAGGTAGTTGGGCCTGGCAACCTTCAGGGTCGCCGCGATGTTGTTACGGAAATGGGATTCCCGGGCGATGTCAACTATGGGGCCGCCGCCGTCGTTCAGGAGGCCCTGGTGCACGTGGGGGTCAACACCCATCAACATGGTGCCGTAGATCCCACCGAAGCTCAGGCCGTAGTACATGACCCCGGTCCGCTTGAGCGTTCCCGGGGTGGTGCCCGACAGGTCCCCGGCGCCAGGGATGGTCATCCCCGCCTCGATCGACCGGACCAGCGCCATGTTGTCGACAACGGTCTGAACGAGGCCGGACTGCACGCCGTCAATGGGCTTGTGGGAGGGCAGGTCCTGGGCAGCGACGGTCTGGTTTGGGGCACACCCACCAGTGACTCCGCTCTTGTGGTCCGTGGGACCGACCCCATCCTCCAGGCCGTCGTCGATGCAGCCGTTGCCGTCCAGGTCGCGGCCCCGCCCATAGCTGAGGAAGGTGGTGGAGCTATTGGTCGGGAGGGTCGTGACGGTGACGCTGCTCGAGGGGCCGTAGCCGTGGCCGGCCGGCTCCGTGGCCAGGGTGGCAATGCCCAGCGAGGCGTTGTAGTCCGCAGTAAGGAAGATATCGAAATCGCTGCGAGTGAAGCCCGGTCCATATATGGCCGCCGGCCAGGGCGGGGGAAACAGCACGGGATTTGGAGTGATGACGATCAAGCCCAGCGTGTCAGCGCCAAAGGCCCGGGGCGTCGATTTGGTCGGAACCTGGGGAACCTCCCCGTCGGTGAGGCTATCGCCGGTGCCGTAGGCGTTGTCATGGTGCAGGTCGATGGACCGGTACTGGTAGCGGGGAGACTTGAAGCTGCCGAAGGCGTAATAGCCGGCGGAGCCGGGTGCGACCGTGTTAAGCACCGTGGAACTGACCTTGTAGTTGGGATCGACGGAGGCATTGTCATTACGCTGGATACCGGTGGCAGGAACCTGGTCGGCCCGGAAGACGTCGTTGGTGCCGTTCTGGGTGAAGGAGGCCTGGCGGTCCGCCGGGGCGGTCATACCGGCCTGGGCGTAGGCAACGCCGCTGTCGAGGGCGGCGCGCATGTTCACCAACTGGGCACTGGCGGTGCGCGTGGTGAAGGCCACGTCACAGGTCCCACCGCAGGCATCGATTGGCGCGCCACTGCTGTCCAGGATCCCCGACGTCACGCGGACGTGGTACAGCGTGCTCTCCAAAAGGAATTTATCGCTAATCCCGGCCAGCGTGTGGGTGGCCGGGTCGAAGGTGAGCTGGCGCATCCCGCTGACCGGGGTGCCGCCGGCGTCGGTGATGTAGAAGTTGGCGTACTTAACCGATCCGAGCTGGATGTCACCGCTCAGCGGCACCACCACCCGTGGGTTGATGTCGAACCCGTCCTGGGTGTTGAGCTCCGCAAAGGCGTCGCAGATGGAGTAGTTGGTGGAGTCGCAGTTGGGATAATCGCGGCCCTTGACAAAGTTGACCCGCAGCCCCGTGACCTGGGCGCTGTCGGCCACGGTAAGGAAGTTGTTGGGAAAGATCGCCGTCTTGTACGTGCCGCCCGTAAGGACCCGCACGTTGCCAGCCGCTTTCGCCCCCGTTGCGGACAGGAAAAACCCAGCCATGGCAACTACCGCCAGAAGTGGCCGAACCTTCAACACACCTACCCCGCCTAACGCCCCCCACCGAACGTTACACCCCTACACTAACGCATTATCCCCTGGCTGTGTATGGCATCGAGGTCAGGTGGCGGCGTCGCAGACCAGGCGGAAGTCGCAGCGGGCGCACTTCCAGGCCGAGGGCTGCGGGGTGAACTCGCCGGCGACAATCCCCGCCGCCAGGTCCTCGGCGCGTTCCAGGTCGGTCTGCAGCTGCGAGGTCGTCTTCAGCACCTCGACATCCACGGCATCCTCCAGGTAGCAGATGGCCACGGTCACCGGGTTGAGCCCGAACACCTGCTCCGCGGCGATGGCGTACAGGCCAAGCTGGAGGTCGCGCTCCAGCTGCCACTCATTCTTCACCTCGCCGGTCTTGTAGTCGACCAGTTGGTAACCCTTTTTGGTGCGGTCGATGCGGTCGATCCGGCCCTTGAGGCGGAAGCCGGGCAGGCTCAGGTTGAAGGGCTGCTCGGGGGCAACGTGAAGCGTCCGACCGTCGAGCCGGCCCCGCCGGTGCAGGGCAGCGATAAAGTCCCGTCCGCGCTGCTGCCAGAGGTCGAGGTTGACGGGGTCCGCGAAGCGGTCGATGGCGAAGACGGTGTCGAAGATCTCGGTGCAGCGCTCGAGCGGCGGCTGGCCATCCCCGCCCTCCTGGAGGATGAGGCTCAACGCCTGGTGAACCGCGACGCCGAACTGCTGCTCGCCCGATACGCGCGTCGGCAGGTGGTAGACGTGGCGGTACTGGTACGCGCGCGGGCAGGTGTCGTACGCCTCCAGCTGGCTGTAGCTGACGACGAGCTCCGGAGCCTGGGGATGGTCCAGGGGTAGCGCGGCCTGGGCGATTGTGGCGGGCGGCAACTCGACCTCCGGGTCGACCTCCGGGGGCGGCGGCGCGGCAGTGCTCCCGTCGGGGGAGGGCAGGAACCCCATGTCGACAAGGAAGCGTGAGGGCTTCCACTTTTTCTGCCCCTCGTAGCGGGTCGCCGCCGACACAAATAGATGGCGGCGGGCGCGCGTCAGGGCGACGTAGCAGAGGCGACGCTCCTCGGCTATGCGCGGGTCGCGGTTGGAGACCTCCTCGGCGATCAGCTCCTGCGGCAGCGGCAGGGCGTCGCCCATGGCCCGGAAGGGGAATCGATCCTCGACCATACCGGGCACGATCACCGCGCCGAACTCAAGCCCCTTGGCCTGGTGCACGGTCATCAGGTTGACGGCGTCGCGGCCGGTGTCGATCGGAGGGATGCTCTGCGCCGAGGCCGAGACGGACGCCGAGGCCTCGATGTTGTCGAGCTGGTTCATAAAGCCCGCCAGTGTCGCGCCATCGTCCGGGGCGGCCTCGCAGAAGGACTGCGCCATGTCGACAAACTTCTCGATATTGGCGCCGGCCTGTCGCTTCTGGATCTCCGAGGGGTACGCCAGCAGGTCGACGTACCGGGTGCGCTCGAGGGCGCCGAAGATCACCTCGTCGGCGCGCTCTCGCAGCGCCTGTGCGCGCAGGGTGGCCACCAACTCCAGGGCGCTCGCGAGCTTCCGCCGCAGCGTCTCCGACTCCGACTCCAGCTCCCCGCCGCCACGCCGCACCATCCAGCCGCGGGCGATCTCCTCGAGCGGCGCGCCATCACCACGGTCGGTGGCGCTGGTAAGTCCCAGGATCGCGTCGGCCCCAAGCTCGATCCCCGGCATGCCGAGCACCCTCGCCGCCGCCTGTGTGTCAGCGGGGTCCGCCGCCCAGCGCAAGAGCGCGCGCAGGTCCTTGATCTCCGCCTGGTCCAGGAATCCCCGTCCGCCCGAGAGCTGGTAGGGGATGCCCGCCCGCTGCAGCGCGCGGGTGAAGGGGCGAAGCTGCGCGTTCGTCCGCACGAGCACCGCGATCTCCCCGGCGGTCTCGGACCCGTTCTCCAACAGCTCCGCAATGCGTTCAACCGCCCACGCCACCTCGCGGCGGGTGTCCGGGGCGAGGTAGACCCGGACCGCCGGCCCCTCGCGGTCCGAGACGACCTCCTTCTTAACCCGCTCGGGGTTCTGTGAAACCAGGCGATTCGCGGCAACCAGGACCTGGCGGGTGCTGCGATAGTTGGTCTCGAGACGAACGATCTTGAGGCCCGGGTAGGTTTTCCGGAAGCGCCGCAGGTTCGCCACGGAGGCGCCGCGGAACTTGTATATCGACTGGTCATCGTCGCCGACCACCGCGACGTTGCCGCCCTCCCCGGCCAGCGCCTCGACCAGGCGCAACTGGGAGAAATTGGTGTCCTGGAACTCGTCGACCATGACGTGGGTCAGCCGCGCGCGCCAGCGGCGCAGCGTCTCGGGGTCGTCCTCCAGCAGACGAACCGTCCAGTAGATGGTGTCGTCAAAGTCCAGCAGTCCCGCGCTGGTCAGCTCCTGCTGGTAGGCGGCATAGACGCCCGCGACCTGGACCTGCATCTCGGCACCAAGGCGATGCTCCATCACCATGTCTGCGGCGATGCGGTGATAGTCCTGCGCGCCCGCCATCTCCTGCTTGGCGCGCTCCAGCAGCTTGAGCAGGTCGGGAGCGACGTCGCGGGGCCGCGGCAGGCGGTAGAGCTCGTCGGGGCGGGTCGCCTCCAGCACCTCGCACATCAGCTGCCAGCGCTCGACGTCCTGGGCGATGCGGAAGGGCCGGGGAATCGGCAGGCGATGACCCTCCTCCTGCAGGAAGCGCAGGGCGAAGGCATGAAAGGTGCTGACGTACAGCTCGCTGAAGCCGGTCTGGCAGAGGGTGCTGATGCGATGTTCCATCTCCGAGGCGGCCTTGACGGTGAAGGTGAAGACGGCGATGTTCTCGGTCTCCACGCCGGAGTTGAGGAGGTTGAGGTAGCGGTGGGTGATGACCCGGGTCTTGCCGGTGCCGGGGCCCGCGAGGACCATCAACTGGCCGTCGAGGTACTCGCAGGCCTCGGCCTGCTCCGGGTTGAGCCCGGTGGCCTCCGCCGGCTGCGCCGCCTGCGTCTCTGTCACCGCCCGCCGGCCATCCTGAACCGGATGTTGGTGACCACGCGGTCGCCGATGGCCTCGTTGAGCTTGTCGACGATCATCTGCGCCTGCAGCTGTAGCTGGTGGCCGAGTGCCGGGGAATTGGTCTCGACCTGGAGGCGGCCGCGGTCGAAGTAGGTGGGCCTGGCGCCGGCGGCCACCTGCTCGCCGACCACCTCATCCCAGGCGCCCAGCACCTGCAGGTAGCGCGCCTTTGTTTTGAGCCCGAGCCGAGCCAACGTGGGCATGATGAGGTCACTCAGCTCCTGGGGCCCGTCGTCAGAGCGCTGCACGCGCCGCGTCCGCGGTCGCAACTCGAAAACCGGGGCCTCGTCCTCCCGGGGCGGGCGGTCGTTACCGGTGTCGGGACGCCCGGTCATCGGTCCCACCTGGACACGCGCCCGCCGGCGACCTCGCGGGTATTCACGCGGCTGGCAAAGCCCTCCGGGAAGTAGCGGCTCTCGGCCGACGTGATCACCGATTGGGGTGACTCCTCCACAGCCTGCAGCAAGTGCTCACGGCGCGGCGCGTCGAGCTCGGACATGACGTCGTCCAGCAATAAGACGGGGGCCTGCCCCCCGAAACCCAGCACTTCCACCTCGGCCAGCTTGAAGGCCAGGATGGCGGTGCGCTGTTGGCCCTGCGAGGCGTGGGCGGCCGCCGACACCCCGCCAAGGCGAAACTCGATGTCGTCGCGGTGCGGCCCGGCGACGGTCACCCCACGGGCCAGTTCCTCGCGCAGACGCGAGCGAAGCGTCGCCGCCATCGCCGCCGCGGCGTCATCCTGCGGGTCCACGCTGGGCGCGTAGCTCACGTCCAGGTGTTCCCCCGGTGCCACCTCGGCGTAGCGGTGGGCGATGCGCGGGGCAACGTCCTCCAAAAACCCCTCGCGCCGGTCCATGATCTCGCCACCCACTCGGCTCAATTCGTCGGTCCACCAGTCGAGGGCACTCGCGGGCTCGAGGTCTTCGGCCACCCGCTTGAGCAGCTGGTTGCGCTGCTCAAGAAGCCGTGTGTATCGGCTGAGGTTCTCCGCGTAGGCACCGTCAACCTGGGTCAGCACGCCATTGAGCAGCTTTCGCCTGGGTTCGCCGGAGCCCCGCAGCAGGGTCATCTCCTCGGGGTGAAACAGCACCGTGCGCACCAACCCGCTGACCTTTGCCGGGGAGGCCGGCCGGTCGTCAAGGCGGATCCCGCGGCGGGTTCGAGTGCTGCCGGGGTCGCGCTCCAGGCGCACTTCGATGGACCGCGCCGCACCGCCGTCGGTGAACTCCATCACCACCCTGCCGCCCGCCTGTTCCCACATGACCATCTCGGCCATAACCGAGGCCCGGGGTGAGCGCGATGTGGCGGCCAGGTAGATGGCCTCCAGGAGGTTGGTCTTGCCCTGCGCGTTGGCCCCCAGGAAGAGGTTGACCCCCGGCTCCAGGGCTACCGACTCCTTCATGTAATTCCGAAACGCGAACAGGCTGATCGATGTCAGCACGGCGCGCCCCCCATGGCGCCCATGCGAACAATTGTACGCCCCGCCCTCGCGGGGCGCGAATTACATCGCGACGCGGACGGGCATGATGACGTACGTGTAGTCATCCTTCCCGGCGGGCTTGACCACGCCAGGGCTGAGCGGCCCATTGAAGCTGAGGAGCGCCTTGTCCGAGCCCAGGAGGCCCAGGACGTCGAGCAGGTAGCGTGAGTTGAAGGCAATCTGGATGTCGGCGCCATCGATCTCGGCCTCCACGGTTGCCTCCGACGAGCCCACCTCGCTGGTCGTCGCGGTGATGGATATCTCGCCCGCCTCGGTCTTGATACGGACCACGTTGGCCGAGTCGCGGGCGAAGATGGCGACGGCGCGCGCGCGCTCGTGCAGGTCCTTCGTCTTCAGCGTGATGGTCGTGTTGGCCGGCTCGGGCGGAATCACCTGGGAGTAGTTGGGGTACGTCCCCTCGATCAGGCGGGACATGACCTCAACCCCGGACGTCCTGAAAAAGACATGGTTGCGCGACTTGCCCATCGCCATCTCAACGGTGCCGTCACCCTTCAGCACCCGCGCCAGTTCCTGAAGTGCCCGGGCGGGGATGATGACCGAGTCCGTCCCGTCCGCTGCCTGCTCGGCGTTCGAAGACCCCTCGGAGGGTTTGGCGGCAAGCGTCTTGACCGCCAGGCGATGCCCGTCCGTGGCGGCCAGGGTAAGGGTTTCCTTGCCCAGCTGGGTGTAGACGCCGGTGAGCACGGGGCGGCCCTCATCGCTACTGGCGGCGACGACGGTCTGCTCAATGGCGGGCAAAAGATCGGCCTGCTGGAGGTCGAAGCGAAGCCCTTCCTCGTGCGCCGGCAGGGGCGGGAACTCCGCCGCGTCGATGCCCTTGATCTTGACGTTCTTGTAGGGCCCGCAGTTCACGTTCAAGGTCTGGGTCTTGAGGTCGAGTTCGATGCTCATCTCTTTCTCTTTGAGCTGGGCGACGAACTCTGTCAGGAGCCGCGCCGGTAGGGTTACCGCGCCCTCCGCCTGGATCTCGGCGTCCACGAAGTTGACGATCCCGATCTCGAGGTTGGTACCGGTCAGGCGCAGGCCCTTCTCTGATGTCTCAAGCAGGACGTTGTTGAGGATGGGCAGGGTGGTCCTCGGGCTCACAGCCCGTGAGACCACCTGGAGAGCCTGGCTAAGTGCCTCTGGCGAACAGGTCAGCTTCATGCTTTACACACCCACCCTTTACTAGTCCGCCTGCAGAGTATTTAAGAGTCGTAGGAGACGCGCGGTGGACAACTCGGAAAAGCCCTCCGCGCGAATACCAAACCGGCCGAAATTATAGGTCGCGGTCCTGTGGAGGGAATCAGCACAACCCGAGCCGGTTGCGGAACAACCCGGGGTTGTCGGCTGCGCCCACAGGTTGTGGGCGGTTTCCAACAGGGCCGGCTGTGGGAGGAAGGTGATCACGCCGCAGTCACCTATCAGTGGTACAGGAGTTGGCGGATCTTGGCGACCTCGGAGGTGACCCGCTGGTCCTCCTTGCAGTCGTTGACGATCTTCTCGTACGAGTGGAGCACGGTGGTGTGGTCGCGCCCGCCGAAGGCCTGGCCGATTGCGGGCAGGGATGAGGCCGTCTCCTCGCGGATGATGAACATGGCGACCTGGCGAGGGAACACGATATGGCGGTCCCTGCGCTTGCCGCACATCTCCTCGACGCTGATGCCGTAGAAGTTGGCGACGACCCTCTTGATGCCGTCCACGGTAAGGGAGCGGGTGTCGGCGGTGGGCAGAATGTCCTCGAGCACGCGCGCTGCGGTCTCGGTGGTCATTGGCTGGTGCGTGACCGACGCGTATGCCAGGACCCGGATCAGGGCGCCCTCCAGTTCGCGGATGTTGCGCTGGATCTTGTGCGCGATAAAGGAGAGGACCTCCTCCGGCACCAGGCGATTGTGGGGACCCACCTTGCTGTGCAGGATGGCCACGCGGGTTTCGAAGTCGGGGGGCTGAATGTCGGCAATGAGGCCGCCCTCGAACCGTGACCGCAGGCGATCCTCCAGGGTTGGGATCTCTTTCGGCGGCCGGTCTGAACTGATGACGATGTGGCGGTTCAGTTCGTGCAGCGCATTAAAGGTGTGGAAGAACTCCTCCTGGGTCCGGTCCTTGCCGGCGAGGAACTGGATGTCGTCGATGAGCAGGACGTCGCAGTTGCGATAGCGCTGGCGGAAGTCATTCATCGAGTTGCGCCGGATCGACTCGATCATCTCGTTCATGAAGCGCTCGCTGGTGACGTAGGCCACCTTGGCCCGCCGACGCCCCTTCTTCAGCACGGCGTGCCCGATGGCGTGCATCAGGTGGGTCTTGCCAAGTCCGACACCGCCGTACATGAACAGGGGGTTGTAGGCATCGCCGGGGGCGTCGGCGACGGCGCGGGCCGCGGCGTGTGCGAATCGGGAGTTGTGCCCGGGGACAAACGAGTCGAAGGTGAACTTAGGGTTGAGCTGGCTGGACTTTGGGTCGTAGTCCGGCTCGTCCATCATCGAGGTGTCCTCGATGACGGCCTCCACGGATACGTCGACCCGCTGCTCGGTCACCTCGAAGGTGAGTTCCACATCCCCGGCCATGATCGCGCCAAGGGTTTCCTTGATCAGCGCCTGGTAGCGGTCCTCGAGCCAATCCTTGGCGAGCTTGGTCGGTACGCCGATGTGGAAGGTGCGGCCGTCCAACTGGAGCAGCCGAGCGTTCTTCAGCCAGGCCTCATAGCTCGGCTTGGCGATCTGGTAGCGCCACTCTTCCTGGGCCGCATTCCAGATGTTCTCGGCATTGGCTTCGGGCACGAATCGCGGTCCCCCACTGAGTGTTGCTTTATCCACAATTGCTCCACAGGAGTGGAAAAGCGAGGCTGCAACCCGGCTGTCGCTGTGGACAACTTGTTGATCCCTGACGCTTCCCTCTCCCCTGGGGCCGGTGAAGCATAACCACGCGTCCGGGGGGCTGCAAGGGGCGAAAATCCGTTCGCGCGGCGGCTTCCCATGAGGTCGCTTCGCGGCCAAATCCGGGGCACCCGCTCAGGGCCGAAAAGTATCAATTATTTGTATTTTTGTCGTTTGACGGGCGCCTGAACGGGCCCCCGAACGGCCCCCGAACGGGCCCCCTGCAGGGCCTCGACCACGTCCCCAGTGCTGTCACCGCTATACTCATGGCTCCCCTCTGCGGGTCAGTCACGCCCACGAAGAGATGAATTGAGATGAAGCGCACTTTCCAGCCCAAGAAGCTGCACCGCCGGCGTACGCACGGGTTCCTTACTCGCATGGATACCCCCGGTGGCGTGCGCGTGATCAAGGCCCGCCGGCTCAAGGGCCGCAAGCGCCTGACCCCCGGCGGCCGCAAGCTTCTTCCCTAGCCGCCCAGGGCATGCTCGCCCGGCTCCGGCTGCGGCGTGGCATCGACTTCCACGCCGTATACCGCGCGCGCAGATCCCGCGGCGGCCGGCTGCTCGTGGTCCATTGGTGCGCCAACGACCTGGGCCATCCCCGCATCGGCTTTTCGGTTTCCACCAGGGTCGGCGATGCGGTGGAACGCAACCGGGTCAAGCGCTGCCTGCGTGAGGCCGGCCGCCCACTCCTTGCTCCACTGAGCGCGGGCGTCGACCTGGCGGTCGTGGTCCGTCCGGGGGCGGCGGGCGCCAGCTGCGCTGAACTCCATTCCGAACTCAGGTCCCTGGTGGCCCAGGTGTTAGGCTAGAGGCACCTCTATGGCCCGGGTTTCGTTGGTTTTCATACGAGCCTGGCAGCTCTCACTGGGCCCCGTCCTAGGCTTTTTTGGCGGGTGCCGCTACTCACCCAGCTGCTCCCACTACGGCTACGAGGCCATCCACAAATATGGTTTCTTCAAAGGCTGGAAGCTCACGGTGTGGCGGATTCTCCGCTGCAACCCCTTCACCGAGGGAGGATTTGACCCTGTCCCGTGATAGGTGCGTGGCGTGACCAGCCTGTATGTCCTGATGGGCGCCTTCGACTTCCTGAAGCCGGTCGGCCAGGTCATTGGCGCGATCGTCGGCGTGCTGCGGATCCCCTTCATCTTCATCCTCAAGAACCTCTACGCCGCGTTCCACGCGGTGGGTCCGATCGACGCCATCGGGGCGTACGGGATGGCCATCATCGTCATGACGGTGGCCATCAAACTGGCGCTCTTCCCGCTATTCCAGAAGCAGTTGACGATGGGCAAGAAGACCCAGGAGGAGCAGCGTCGCATCGGCCCCGAGCTCTCCGCCCTGCGCAAGAAGTACAAGGGTCAGACGACTTCCCCTGAGTTCATCTCGGCACAGTCCGCGCTCTACAAGGAGCATGGCATCAACCCCTTTGGGAGCCTCGCCGGCTGCCTACCCACGCTGGCTCAGTTGCCCATCCTCATCGGCCTCTACCAGGCCATCTACAACTTCCACGATAAGCACATCGACGCCCATTTCCTGTGGGTGCACGACCTGGTGCAGTCCGCGTCGACTGCCCACCCCATCACCTGGATCCTGCCGTTGATCGCGGGTGCGACGACCTTCGCGCAGTCCAAAATGATGGCCCCGCCGCCCGCGGCGGCCGGGGATGACTCGCAGGCGGCGCAAATGGCTCAGATGACCTCGACCATGAGCCTGCTCATGCCCGGCATGATCATCTTCTTCGCTTTCCAGAAGAACGTGCAGCAGGCCCTCGTCCTCTACTGGATCGTCAGCAACCTCTTCTCCGTCGCGCAGCAGTACCGCGTCAATGGCTGGGGCCAGATGCCCTTCCTCGGGAACAAGAACCCGGCCACCGCGGCCGTCGCCGGCGGCAACGGCCGGCCCGAGCGAAACGGCCACGGCGGTGGGAACGGTCGCGGCAACGGCAGCGCTGGCAGCGTCCCCGGCAAGGCAGACATCGTGGTCGCCGAC
>JBHEMP010000076.1:0-15950 GCA_046262515.1 Candidatus Dormibacteria bacterium
GGCGTACGCCCACCCACGTCGAGCTCGGCATCTTCGGGGCGATGTGGTCCGAGCACTGCGGCTACAAGACAAGTAAGCCGCTGCTGCGCAATTTCAAGAGCGACGGTCCGCGCGTTCTGCAGGGACCCGGCGAAAACGCGGGCGCGATCGACATCGGTGACGGCTGGGCGGTCGTCTTCAAGGCCGAGTCGCACAACCACCCCAGCGCCATCGAGCCGCACGCCGGCGCCGCCACCGGGGTTGGCGGGATCCTGCGTGACATCTTCACCATGGGCGCCTTCCCTATCGCGACGCTTGATTCGCTGCGCTTCGGCCCGCTCACCGAGGCCCGCAATCGTTACCTGTTTGGTGGCGTCGTGGGCGGCATCGGCAGCTACGGCAACTGCTTCGGCGTTCCCACGGTCGGCGGGGAGATCTACTTCGAGGACTGCTACACGGAAAACCCGCTGGTCAACGCCATGGCCGTCGGGTTGATTCGCCGCGAGAAGCTCACATCGTCGAGGGCCGAGGGGCCCGGCAACCTGGTGATGCTGGTCGGCGCCGACACGGGGCGCGACGGCATCCACGGTGCCACCTTTGCCTCCGTAGAACTGGATGAGGCCAGCGAGGATCGCCGCCCCGCCGTGCAGGTGGGGAATCCCTTCCTCGAGAAGCTGTTGATGGAGGCCTGCCTGGAGCTCATCGACCAGGAGCTGGTGGTGGCGATGCAGGACCTCGGCGCCGCAGGCCTGACCAGCTCCGCCGTCGAGTGCGCACACAAGGGTGAGGTCGGCATCGAGATCGACGTGGCCCACGTCGCCAGGCGCGAGACGGGCATGAACGCCTACGAGCTGATGCTCTCCGAGTCGCAGGAGCGCATGCTGATTGTGGTCGAACCCGAGCGCAAGCTGGACGTCGACCGCGTCTTTCGCAAGTACGACCTCCACTCCGACGTCATCGGCGAGATCACCGACACCGGCCGCCTCACGATCTGCGACGGGGAGACAGTCGAGGCCGACATCCCCGTCAGCCTGCTGGTCGACCATGTCCCCTTCCGGCACCCGGAGGGCCGGCCCTCGGCGGCGCGCCTGGCGCTCCGCTCCGAGACCGTGGATCTGCCGGACGTGCCGCCGGCCGAGGCCCTGCTCCGGCTCCTCGGCTCTGAGAACATCGGCAGTCGGCGCAGCGTCTACCGCACCTACGACCACCAGGTGCAGAACAACACCGTCATCCTGCCCGGCGGTGACGCGGCGATGCTTCGGGTCAAAGGCACCGACCGGGGCATCGCCCTCACCATCGACGGCAACGGCCGCTACTGCTACCTCGACCCGCGCACCGGCGCCGCCATCGCCGTCGCCGAGGCGGCTCGCAACATAGTCGCCACCGGTGCGCGGCCCGCCGCCGTCACCGATTGCCTGAACTTCGGCAACCCCGAGAAGCCCGAGGTTTTCTGGGAGCTGAAGGAGGCGGTCGAGGGCATGGCCGATGCCTGTCGCGCGCTGGAACTGCCCGTCGTGTCCGGCAACGTCAGCCTCTACAACGACACCAGCGGGGTCTCGATCTATCCCTCACCCGTGGTGGGGATGGTCGGGGTCCTCGATGACATCGACAAGCGGGTGACCGCCGGCTTCAAGGAGGCCGGCGACGTCGTGCTCCTGGTCGGGACCGGGGGGGATGACATGGGAGGGTCGGAGTTCCAGAAGCTTTTCGGCGGCCGCGTCGCCGGGCTGCCGCCGCGGCTCGACATCGACGCCGAGCGTCGTTCCCACGAGGTGGTGCTGGAGGCCGCGGACGACCGTCTGCTGCGGTCCGCGCACGACGTTTCCGACGGTGGCCTCGCCGTAGCACTCGCGGAGAGCGCGCTCATCGGCGGCGTCGGGGTGTCCTGCGACCGCCTTGACCTGGCGCCGGCCAGCCTGTTCGGTGAGACGCAGTCACGCTTCCTGGTCTCGTGCCGACCTCGTGACGTGGAGTCCTTGGAGACCCTGGCCCGCCGCCACCGCGTCAGCTGCACCCGTCTTGGCACGGTTGGAGGCGCCGAGGTTGGCCTCGGCCCGGGGGTGACGCTCGACCTCGCCGCCGCCCGGGAGCGTTGGGAGGCGGCACTGAGCTGAGCCTGCCCCGGGAAGATCCGGGGCGCCGCGCCGGTTGGTAAAAGCGCATGAAGGGAGGGGGACCCCGGTTACACTTGCCGAAGGTGGACCGCGTCACGCCTGAGGAGGGCGTCCCCGACAGTCCCCAGGGTGGTGGGATGTATAGTCCGACGCTGCCCGCCGTGAGTCTGCGAACGTGGCAGGGGTACGAGGCAGGCCACCTCGACAAGCCCGCCGACGAGTGCGGAGTCTTCGGCATATTCGCCCCCGGGCATGACGTTGCCAACATCACCTACTTCGGTCTCTACGCGCTGCAGCATCGCGGCCAGGAGTCCGCCGGGATCTCGGTGAGCGATGGCAGGCGGCTGAACACGGTCAAGGACATGGGTCTGGTGGCGCAGGTGTTCGATGAGCCCAACAAGATGACCAGCCTCAAGGGGGATATCGCCCTCGGCCACACCCGCTACTCCACCACGGGGTCGAACAAGCTCTTCAACGCCCAGCCGATGATCGTGGAACATCCCCAGATCGGACCCATCGCCATCGGCCACAACGGGAACCTGACCAACTCCCGGCAGCTGCGCGAGGAGCTGGAGCAGAAGGGGATCGAATTCGAGACCAGTTCCGACACCGAGGTCATCCTGCGGCTGATCAGCCAGACCCCGGGGCCGGACGCCAAGACCGTCCTGCGACGCTCGCTGCCGCGCCTCGAGGGCGCGTTCTCGCTGGTCTTCCTGACCAAGGACAGCATCATCGGCATCCGCGACTCGCTGGGCGTGCGCCCGCTCTGCCTGGGGACCTACGAGAACGGGTGGATCCTGGCCAGCGAGAGCTGCGCCCTGGACACCGTGCGCGCGAAGTTCCTCCGCGAGGTTGATCCCGGCGAGGTGGTGATCATCAACCGCGACGGCGTCCAGACCTTCGATGCCCAGATCTCCCTCCGCAAGGCCGCGTGCATGTTCGAATTCATCTACTTCGCCCGGCCTGATTCGCACATGATGGGGCGCAACCTCTACGAGGCGCGCCGCCGCATGGGGCGAGAGCTGGCCCGCCAGGACCTGGCCCGCGGTGGGTTCGAGGCCGACGTGGTCATCTCCATGCCGGACAGCGGCACCCCGGCGGCCCACGGGTACGCCGAGGAAATCGGCATCCCCTTCCGGGACGGCCTGATCAAGAGCCGCTACATCACCCGGACGTTCATCCAGCCCACGCAGCAGCTGCGCGAGGCAGGCGTCCGTCTCAAGTTCAACCCGGTGCGCCCGGTGCTGGAGGGGAAACGCGTCGTGGTGATCGACGACTCGATCGTCCGCGGCAGCACCAGCCGCCAGGTGGTCGACATGCTGCGCTGGTCCGGCGCCCGCGAGGTGCACATGCGCGTGGCCTCGCCACCTCTCCATTACCCGTGTTTCATGGGCATAGACATCGGTAGCCGCAAGGAACTCATCGCCGTCGGACGCACCGAGGCGGAGATCTGTGAGGTCATCGGCGCCAACAGCCTGGTCTACCTGCAAATGGATGGACTGGTCAAAGCGGTGGGGCATCGCATCGACAACTTCTGCCTCGCCTGCTTTGACGGCGAATACCCCGTGAGCGTGCCCGTGCAGCTGGAGATGGACAAGCTGTCCCTGGAACCCAGCCCTCGCGCGCAGCCGGCGGGCCGGCCCGGGGCGTAGGGAAAATCGATCGCCGCCCCCGGGACAGGGGTGCGACCTCCACTAGAATCTGAGCCCGTGCCAAGGAGTACCTGATGGGGGATCTCAGATACATCGACGCCGGCGTGGATATCGACGCCGGCAATCGCGCCGTACAGATGATCAAACGCGCGGTCAGCTCGACCCAGAAGGCGTCGACGATCGGTGACCTGGGGCGTTTCGCGGGCGCATTTGCGATGCCCTCGGGCTACCGTGAGCCAATCCTCATCGCCAGCACGGATTCCGTGGGCACCAAGGTCAAGATCGCGATCGCAACGGGTCGCCATCGCGGCATCGGGATCGACCTCGTCAACCACTGCGTCAACGACATCGCGACCAGCGGTGCCGAGCCGATGTTCTTCCTCGACTATTTCGCCACCGGCAAGCTCAAGCCGGAATTGCTGGCCGAGATCGTCGACGGCGTCGCGGAGGCCTGCCGGGACGCCGGAGCGGCGCTGATCGGCGGGGAGACGGCGGAGATGCCGGGGGTCTACGCGCTGGGGGACTACGACATCGCCGGGTTCATCGTGGGGGTCGTCGACCGGGCCAACCTGATCGAGGAGTCGCGGGTCTCCGCCGGTGACGTCCTGGTCGGGCTTCCCAGCAGCGGCCTGCATACCAACGGTTTCAGCATGGTTCGATACCTCTTTAAAGAGGACAAACTCAACGATCCCCACCCCGGGCTGGACCGGCCCCTGGCCGATGAGCTGCTGGAGCCGCACCGCTCCTACCTTGCCGACCTCCGGCTGGCGCGCGGCGCGGTCGAGGTCCTGGGGGTGGCGCACATTACAGGCGGGGGGCTGCTCGAGAACGTACCTCGCTGCCTCCCGGATGGCCTCGGAGCGGAAATAGAGAGCTCGACGTGGGCCCTGCCCAGGATCTTCCAGTTGATTGCCTCCCGCGGTGTCCGCGACGAGGAGATGTGGCGGACCTTCAACATGGGCATCGGCATGGTGCTGGTGGTGCGCCCCGCCGACGCGCCGGAGTTGCTGCGCGCGCTCGACGGCAGCGGGGCTGTCGAGATCGGTAGGGTGATCAAGCAGAGAGGGCCGGAAAGGGTCCTGATCGGTTGAGCCGCATCGGCGTCCTGGTGTCCGGGCGCGGCAGCAACCTGGCGGCGATCTTGGATGCCTGCGCCGGGGGACGTATCGATGGCGAGGTGGTGGTCGTCGCCAGCAACAAACAATGCCCGGCGCTGGAGATAGCCCGCGCCGCCGGGGTTCCCGTGGTCCGCGTTTTCAGCCTGGCCGACCACGGCAACAACCTGGCTCAGCGGGACGCTGCCATGGCCGACGTCCTTGAAGCCAACGAGATCGACCTCGTCGTTACCGCCGGCTACGACCGCATCAGCGACGAGGGTTTTGTCGCCCGCTTCCCGGGAAGGATTGTCAACGTTCATCCATCGCTGCTCCCGGCTTTTGGGGGTTCGATGCATGCCATCCGCCAGGCTTTTGAAGCCGGGGTGCCCCAAACCGGCGTGACCATCCACCTGATCGAACCTGGCACGGTCGACAGCGGCACCATCCTGGCCCAGGAGACCGTGCCCATCCCCGCCGAGTGCAGCCTTGAACAACTGGAGGAACTTGTGCACCAGACCGAGCACCGGCTACTACCGACAGTCATCCAACGCCTGATCCAGGAGTCGCCGGTGTCGTCGCGGTGAAGGCCCTGCTTTCCGTCTTCGACAAGACCGGGATCGTGGACTTCGCCCGCGGCCTGGTTGAGCTGGGTTATGACATCCACAGCACTGGCGGCACCAAACGCGCGCTGTCGGAGGCCGGCGTGCCCGTGCACAGTGTCAGCGAGCTGACGGGGTTCCCGGAGATCATGGGGGGGCGGGTCAAGACGCTGCACCCGGGCGTCCATGCCGCCATCCTTGCCAACCGCGCAGAGCCGGAGCACATGCGCCAGCTGGCGGAACAGGGTCTTGAGGCGATCGATGTTGTGGCGGTGAACCTGTACCCCTTCGAAGCCACGATCTCGAAGCCGGGAGTCGGACTGGCAGAGGCCATCGAGAACATCGACATCGGAGGCCCTGCGATGGTCCGGGCGGCTGCCAAAAACCACGCCTCGGTGACCATCGTCGTCGACCCGGGCGAATACCCGGCCGTCCTTGAGGAGCTGCGCGCCGGTGGGCCCGCGGCGGAGCGCAGGCTGGAACTGGCCCGCGCAGCCTACGCCCACACCGCGGCCTATGACAGCGCGATCGCCGCATACCTGCGTGGCCGCCAGCCGGCGGAGGACTGGCCCGCCGACTTCTCGATCGGGGGACACAAGCGGCAGAACATGCGTTACGGCGAAAACCCTCACCAGACCGCGGCGCTTTACGTTTCCGGCACCGGGGGCGGGGTCGCCGGGGCGGAGCAGCTGCACGGGATCGAACTTTCCTACAACAACATCGTCGACGTGGACGCCGCATGGGAGCTGGTCGCCGACCTGCCCCATCCCTCCGCCGCCATCATCAAGCACACCAACCCGTGCGGCGCCGCGGCAGGGGCCACCCTCGCGGAGGCGTACCGCCGGGCCTACGACTGCGACAGGGTCTCGGCCTTTGGTGGGATCGTCGCCCTGAACGAGGAGTGCGACCTTGACACCGCCGGCAGTATCGCGGAAATCAACGTTGAGGTGGTCGCGGCGCCGTCATTCACGCCAGAGGCCCTGGAGGTGCTGCGCAGGAAGAAGAAGATCCGCGTACTGCGGATGCCGCCGGCGGCGCCCTTCCCGGTGGTCAAGATGGTCTCCGGCGGCTTCCTGGTGCAGGGCGGGGACGCGCTCGCGGTTGGTCGCGCGGCCATGCGAAGCGTCGGCCGCAGGCAGCCCACCGAGTTGGAGTGGGACCAGCTCCTGTTCGCCTGGCGGGTCGTCAAGCACGTCAAATCTAACGCCATCGTTCTCGCCCGGGACAACGCCGCCGTGGGCGTTGGGGCGGGGCAGATGAGCCGGGTCGAATCGGTCCAGCTCGCGGCCGCCCGGGCCGGCGAAAAGGCCGCGGGAAGCGTCCTTGCCTCGGACGCCTTTTTCCCGTTCCCCGACGGCGTGGAGGCAGCGGCGGACGCCGGCGTCACGGCGGTCATCCAACCGGGAGGCAGCATCAACGACGACAAGGTCCTCGCCCTCGCCGACGAGCGCGGGGTGGCCATGGTCTACACCGGCCACCGCCACTTCCGCCACTAGGTACGGGGCCGCAAGGCACCCAGGCTCGGCGTCGGCACCGCCGCTGCGCGGCTGCTGCGATTCTCGCTCACGTACCGTGCGTACGCTCGCTCCGAGTCTCGCTACCTCCTTGATCCTGGGACACCTATCGGCCCCTCTTCCAGGCTGACTACGCGGTCGGGGCCGCAGGGCGCCCAGGCTCGGCGTCGGCACCGCCGCTCCTGCGATTCTTAGCTGATGGAGTGTGTCATCCACTGGTTCCGGCGTGACCTGCGCCTGCGCGACAACACCGCACTTGAGGGAGCGCTGCGCACCGGCGTGCCGGTGGTGCCTGTGTTCATCCTTGATCACCGGCTGTTGAGCCAGCCCACTATGGGGGAGCGGCGCCTGCAGTTCCTGCGCACGGCGCTCCTCGACCTCGACGCCCGGCTGCGGGAGCGGGGGAGTCGCCTTCTGGTGCTGCGCGCCGACGACCCGGCGAGGGAACTCAACCGCGTGGCCGAGGAGGTGGGGGCGTGGGCCCTCTTCTTCAACCGGGACTACACGCCCTACGCGCGATGGCGGGATACCCGGGCTACCCGCGGCATGCAGATGACGGGCGTGGTCACCATGCCCACGGACGACCTCCTGCTGGTGCCGCCACTGGCGACGTTGGGGGCAGGGGACAGGTTTCCTGAGACCTTCGCCGCCTTTACGCGCCGCTGGTTTGAAGCGCTGGACCTCGAGCCGGAACCCGCGCCCGTTGACGGCGCCTTCATGGCGGCCGAGGAGATGCCGGCCGGTGCCGCCGGCTGGGAAGACCTGCTCAGTCCCGGCCTGGCCGCGGCCTCCGACTGGCCCGGGGCGACCCCCCTTTCCGCCGAAACGCGGTTGGTCGATTTCGTCCGGCACCAGCTCGCGGGGTACCTGGAGGGACGTGACCGCCGTGGTGAGTTGAACCTGACTTCGCGCCTCTCTGCCGCCCTCAAATTCGGCACGATCTCAGTACGCCGGGTGGCGCGCACGGCCATCGCGTACGCGGCGCAAGACCCCCAGAGCCAGCCGGCGACCGAACGTTTCATCCTTGAGCTGGGCTGGCGGGACTACGCACATCACATGCTCTTCCATCGCCCCGAGTTGCTGCGCGAGCCACTGCGTCACCCCGCGGGGGCGATGTCATCCGCGCCGGTCGAGGGTGGGCTGGACGCCTGGATCCGCGGGCAGACTGGGATCCCACTGGTGGATGCCGGGCTGGCCCAGATGCACACCGAGGGCTTCATGCACAACCGCGTTCGCATGGTCGTGGCGTCGTTCCTGGCCCACCAGCTGGGCGCCGACTGGCGGGCAGGCGAGCGGCATTTCGCCCGGCACCTGGTCGACCACGACGTGGCCAGTAACGACCTCGGCTGGCAGTGGGCGGTCGGAGTGGGAGCGAATGCCGCCCCCTACCGGCGCACCCTTACCCCGCGCCGCCAGGGCGAGAAGTTCGACCCGGGGGGCGTTTACGTACGGCAGCACGTTCCCGCCTTGCGCGACGTCCCGGACCGGTACATCCACCATCCCTGGAACATGCCCTTGGACGTGCAGGAGAGCTCGGCCTGCCGCATCGGTATCGATTACCCTGCACCTGTGACGGCGGTCGCGACGTCCCGCCGGCCCTAGATCAGACCAGGTCGAAAGCAGCCTGGATTGCCTCGTGGAGGGCGATCTCCTGGTCGTCGAGGAGCCAACCACACTGCTCGAGCAGACGCTCGTTGGGGATGCTGACGATCTGATCACACTTGACTGCGGAGTCGTGGTCCAGACCGTTCTGTCGGCCCACCGGCACTTCCGTCGCGATGCCGTGCTGTGTGCTGGTGATCGGAGCCACCGTGACCGTGGACATCCGACCGACCATGATCTCCCGGGTCAGCACCAGGACCGGGCGCCTCTTGTCAAGGCTGGCCCACCGAATCGGGCGCAATCAGCCCGCTGAAATTGGGGTGTCGGCGACCGACCGGACGATGGCCAGCAGATCGTCGTCGTGGAGCGCGCCCTTTTCGGCGAGTTTCTCGAGGTCCTGTTCAGCCCTGCGCCGCCGCGCGTCCCTCTCGATGAGCTTGGCCACGAGGGAGGCACGGCTCTTGCTTCGCCCCGCCGCTACTTCCGCGTCGACGTAGGCCACGAGCCCAGCGGGCAATCTCACGGCGATCTGGGTGCTCACGCCCAGATGGTACCATCTTGGGATTCACCCCTAGGAACCCCACGGGAGGACCTCATGTGCAATCCAGCTTCGAACTACTGGCCCGGCAAGGAGAGCCGACAGGGGGAGACCATGGAACTGACCACTCCCGATGGCAGCACCATGAAGGTGCACATCAGCCATCCGGAGGGAGATGGCCCCGCGCCGATGATGCTGGTGATCCACGACTACTTTGACCCCGACGACTACTACTTCGACCTGGCCGACCAGTACGCCGCCGCCGGCTTCGCCGCGGTGTGCCCCGACCTTTTCCATCGCCACGGAGATCTCTCTGAGCAAACCCATGAGAAGGCGGGGGGGCGCATCGGCGCGGTCGGCGACGAGGAGGCCCTGGCCGACCTGGACTTTGTCCTCGAACATCTGCGCGCGCACGGAAGGTTGGGGGAGCTATCCGTCACCGGGTTTTGCTGGGGCGGCCGGCTGGCCTACATCTTTGCCGCGCGCCACCGTGAGGTGCGTAACCTGGTCGTTATGTACGGCCATTTGACGGCCTGGAGCGGGCCGGACGGCAACAAGCCGTACTCTCCGCTGGAGGAGGCTGCCAAGATCGACGCCCGGGTCATTGGGTCATACGGCGGCGCCGATGGATCGATTCCCCTTGACCAGGTTGCCGAGATGGAGAAACGCCTCATCGAAAAGGGCGTTAGGGCGGAACTGAAGGTCTATGACAGCGCGCCGCACTGCTTTTTCCGCACCCCCGAGTGGAAGCAGGCTTCGGACGACGTCTGGTCACGCGTCCTGGAAGGCCTCAGGCCCGCCGGGGTTTGATCACGCCCAGCCGACGCGCTTTCATCAAGGGGAGTGCCGCGGGCACGGCCGCCCTGGGCCTTGGCGACTTCCAGTCGATACTGCGCTCCGCCATGGCCGCGCCGGCCTGTGGCTCGCCATCGGACATAGAGCACGTCGTGATACTCATGCAGGAGAACCACTCCTTCGACCAGTACTTCGGTCGCTACAAGGGGGTGCGCGGCTTTGACGATCGCAGCGTTCGCCTTCATGCGGGCGACGACGGCACCAGCGTGTTCCGACAGGCCTCGCCGGCGGCCGTGCCAGGGCCGCACCCGCTGCCACCATTCAGGATCGACACCGCCTATCAGCCCAACCCACTGCTGCAGCACGAGGGGGACTGCATCGATAACCTGGGCCACCAGTGGGCCGACGAGCACGCCATGTGGAACTCGGGCGCCATGGACGGCTGGATGGCGCGGCAGGTGGCGAGCGTAGGTCCGGGCCCGGCTGCCACCACCATGGGCTACTACGACGGCTCGCCGGCGCGCGACGGGAGCGGTGAACTCGACCTCTACTGGGCACTGGCGGACAACTTCACCACCTGCGACAACTACTACAGCTCCGTCCTCGGAGGCACCGACGCCAACCGCCTCTACTCGATGTCAGGGACAATAGACCCCGACTGCTACGACGGGGGCGGCCAGTTCCTGGATACTGTGCTCAGCGGCGCGGTCGCCCCGAGCTACACGCTTGGCGCCGGTGGTCGCTGGATTCCATACACCGATGCCCTGGACGCCCACCGCAGCCCGACCGGGGCGGCGGCGCCGATCAGCTGGAAGGTGTACGGCGCCGGTGACCAGCTGAGCCCCGAGAGCGACAATTCGCTGCGCTTCTGGTCCACGTACCGCACCCCCGGCACTTCCCAGTTCCAGCGCGCCTTCGTCCCCGAGCCGATCCCCGACTTCTTGACCGACGCCGCCCTCGGTAACCTCCCGCAGGTCTCCTGGATCCTGCTCGACAACACCCATGACGAGCACCCCCCGGCGCCGTCGATCTGGGGTCAGGCGATGGTGGGCAGGATGGTCAGCGCCCTGATGAGCTCGCCCCTATGGGCAAAGAGCGCAATGTTCCTGACCTTCGACGAGAACGGCGGGTTCTTCGACCACGTTCCGCCGCCGACGCCGCCTTCCGGCGAGCCTGGCGAGTTCCTCGATGTCAGCAAATTGTCGGCGCAGGCGAGGGGCGACGCCGGGGCATACGCCAACAATCCCATCGGGCTGGGCTTTCGGGTTCCCACCCTGGTCGTCTCACCCTTTTCGCGCAACCCCAACCCCGCGGGCGGTCCGATGGTGTGCTCCGACCAGTTCGACCACACGTCGACGCTGAAATTCGTGGAGCGGGTGTTCGGCGCGGAGATCCCCTCCCGCGATGCCGCAAACAAGCGCCCAGGGCTCAGCGCCTGGCGGAGGGACAACCGCAACGCCGGCGACCTGACGTCCGCATTCAACTTCGCCGGCGGCCCCCTGTCAGCGCCGGGATCCCTGCCGGTATACATCGAGGCGGACCCGCGGACCCTTACCGAATGCCCGCTGCCAGTCGGGTCCCTGGCCATCGCCAGCCTGAATGCCGGGTACCCCGTCCCGGCTGAGGTTCCGTTCCCGGTACAGGAGGCTTCCGCGGGGCGGGTCCTGCGCCCAAGCGGCGTCTGCGCGGCGTCTACCTCGACCACCCCATCGGCGTCCGGGAACCCGGTAAACGCCGGCAACGGGACTCCCGCCACCTCCACCGCGGGCTCCCCGGCACTGGATGCGGTCGCCGCGCTGGCCGCCGGCGGCATCCTCGCGGCGGCCTGGTGGTCGCGCCGGCGAGCGGCAGCGGCCGCCGTCACCGCTGACCCGCCCGGCTCCTTGTAACGGGTATCCGCCGGGCCAATAGGCGCCGGGATTGAACTTGATGGCGTAGCCGGCACCGTCCACCGTAGCTTGCCTCGCCCAGGCCGTGCAACATAAGTTGGCACCCCTGGAAGCGCCAAAAGCATTGAGTTCTCGCCGTGCGTGAGCGAATGATGTGGGCGACCCGGGCGACGTCCGGTCGGAATCATCAAGGAGTGACATGACATCGAGCCATCATCAGCCGGCCCGTCGCGTGGGCATGAAATCATTCTTCACCGCGATCATTGCCGCCACATCGATGGTGGGCTTCACCGCCATGACCGCCTCCGCCGCCAGCCACACCGCCAACAACCCTGGGAAGGCCCACGACAAGGGCGGGGTCGCCAGCACCCCCACGTCCGTGCAGAGCACGGGCGGCCCGACCAGCGTCGGCGGATCCACCACCGGAGCCGGGGCGGGCAGCATCAGCACCCCCGCCAAGACCGGACCCCACGACAGCAACCCGGGTGACACCTGGCTTCAGACCGTCGGTCCGTGCATCGACCACAACGCCGAGGTGCTGAACCACGATGCCGACGCAATGTCCAGCTGCAACAACGCGGCCGCGGGGGCCGAGTTTGAGCCGCCGGCAGAGCCGACCGCGGAGAACCTGCAGTACGGCGAGATCGGTACCGTCGAGGACGTGAACCCGGACCAAAACCCCCACCTGCCCTGCGCCAACATCGAGGTCATGGGCAAGGACATGGGCGACACGACCGGGTCGTACAGCATCGACTACTGGCCGCCGACTGGCGACAAGGGCGGCGTGTACGGCAAGAACTCTGACGGGAGCACCGCGCTGAGCAAGGTCCTGCCCATGACAGACGGTGACCCTGACGTCACCAACAACGGAACGTGGAATTACAACCAGAGCCCCACCCTCGTGTCCAAGATGGGCAAGAAGGGCGGCTACCAGGTCATGGACATCATCGATGTCAGCGCGCTGGTGCACAACGCGCAGATGATCAACCCGGATCCCCATGACATCCAGGGTTACCACTTCAAACTTCAGTTTTCCCAGGACCCGCAGAAGCACAAGACCTTTTGGGTCAAGTGCGCGGCGCCCGTAACGGCGCCCGTAACCTCGCCGCCCTCGGCCGAAACCGGCAGCGTCCAGGGCGTCGTCTACCTCTGTGATGCCAATGGCAACCAGACCAGTACCCCCGCACCCGGCACCGTGACCATCGGCAGTGTCTCCGGCGCCTCGCCGCAGACCGCCACCGATCTCACCCCCGGCAGCAGCCAGGTCGTCGCCGCCACCGCGGGCGACACATTCACCATGGTCAACTGCGGCGCCCCAACCCTCAGCGAAGGCTGCGACGTGTCCGGCATTGACGGCTCAGGCACCGTCACCGTCCCCGTGAACAGCACCGCGACCGTCTGCTTCTACGAGCAGGCCCCGAGCGGCAACCCGGAAGGCGACCACACCGGCAGTGTCCAGGGTGTCGTCTACCTCTGTGACGCCAACGGCAACCAGACCAGCACCCCCGCACTCGGTGCTGTGACCATCGGCAGCGTCTCGGGCGCCTCGCCTCAGACCGCCACCGGCCTCACCTCCGGTAGCAGCCAGGTCGTCACCGCCACCGCGGGCGGCACCTTCACCATGGTCAACTGCGGTGCCCCGACGGTCAGCGAGGGCTGCGACGTGTCTGGCATGAACGGCTCAGGCACCGTCACTGTCCCGGTGAACAGCACCGCAACCGTCTGCTTCTACGAGCAGGCCGGGGGCGGACTCGGAGCCGGTGGCACCCAGGGCGTCAACGGAGTGCAGGCAGCTGCTACCGCTCAAAACCCACCCGTCGGCGGAGTGCTGGGCGCCTCGACAACGATGCCTCTAACCGGCACCGGAGCCCTGCTCAGACTGGTCATCGCGATGGTCTGCCTGGTCGTCGGGTTCTTCCTGGTCCGAACGGCAGGGCCCCTGCGGGAGCAGTAAACACTTCGGAATCCCGGGGGAGGCGGCACGAGCCGCCTCCCCTTCTTTTTTTGGCCGCGCTGAGGGCAAGCCACCCTTCGAATATGCTGGGTTGGATGGCAACCACTTTCGTTAGGCAGGCTTACGCGACCACCAGCGCCCGCGGGTTGAGGACGGACAGCGTTCCAATGCGACTGTTCCAGAAAGCCAAGCGCCTCGGCACCTGGGACCCGATGGCCCTGGACTTCAGCCGCGACCGTGACGACTGGAGGGCGATGACGGAGGTCCAGCGCGATTTCCTGCTTCGCCTGCTGGCTCTCTTCCAGGCCGGTGAGGAGGCGGTGACGCTTGACCTCTTGCCGCTGATGCACGCCGTGGCCCAGGACGGGCATATCGAAGAGGAGATCTATTTGACCTCATTCTTGTGGGAGGAGGCCAAACACGTCGAGATGTTCCGCCGTTGGCTGACTGAGGTTGCCGAGGTTGACTACGACCTCCACCGCTACATCACCCCGAGCTACCGGTCCCTGTTCTTCGAGGAGCTCCCCCGCGCCATGCGCCGCCTCCTCACCGACCCCAGCCGCGCCAACCAGGCCGTGGCCTCGGTGACCTACAACATGGTGGTCGAGGGCATGCTCGCCGAGACCGGGTACTACGGTTTTCGCCGCGCCCTCAAGCAGCAGGGCCTGATGCCCGGGATCTGCGCCGGTGTCGAACTCACCGCCCGGGACGAGTCTCGCCACATCCGTTATGGCGTCTTCCTGCTGCAGCGCCTGGTCAGCGAGGACCCGTCCATCTGGGACGTGATCCAGGCCCGCATGAACGAGATCTTCCCGCTCGCGCTCGCCGTGACCCCCGAGTTCTGGGAGTTTTACGACGAGGCCGACGCGCCCTTCGGACTCTCGATGATGGAGTTCGTGGAGTTCGCCTCCCAAAAGTTCGACAGCCGGATGCGCGTGCTGGAGCGAGACCGCGGCAAACGCTCAGCGAGATCGAAGCCGCTGTGATGAACGACATCACCGAGGACGAGCAGGCCCTCGACCTGGAACTCGCGCCCGCCTGACCGAAAGCGCTTCGAGGGCGGTAGCTGAGGCATCATCAGGCCGGAACCGCCCATTCGGACGTCAAGTGCGAAGCGCGCTTGCGCGCTGATCACGACAGCGAAGGCCCGCTACCAGTGCCCTGACGCACTGGCTCAACGGGATGCGCTTACTTCCGAGCTTCGGGGGTGACCTTGTTGTTACGGGCGGTCGTCATGTCGTTGATCGCTTTGCACTGTGGGCAGCTGATCACGAGGTCAATCGGACGCGCCGGCGCCGAGGACATAATCAGGAACTCGCAACTCCCGCAAACGATGCTCGCCGCCTTGGGCCCTCCGCGGCCGTTGAGGGTACCCTTCAGGTAGGAAAGCGTCCGGCCCTCCGGGAGCCGGGGCAGGATGTCGCACTTGTAGATCTGCATCTCCTCAAGCTTAGCTCGGGTGCGTTGACGCTCTGGGAGTGGCTCTTCGCTCCCAGAGCCATACCGCACGAGCCCGCGCTCTCAGAGGTGGGGTGACCAGAGCTCGCCAGAGCGGGCCACCTGATGCGCTCTCCCGCTCAGGTCAGAGTTGTCGACCCAATGTAACGAATCGCACTGGCGGGCCCTTCGGCCGCCACCCGCTCCGCGGCCAGGCGGGCGGCATGCCGGCACCCTGCCCGGTCCACCAACCCGAGTGTCGGAAGCCCTAACAGCTCCGCCAGCGGGTCCCCGTACGCGGCGGCAAATACGTCGCTCTGCAGCTGGCATTCGCCGATGATGGCCAGGACCTCGCGCGTGGCCTTCACCTCGCCAGCCTCCAAGGGTTCCGCGTCGCCACCGGCAAGGGCCAGGGCCAAACCCTCCCTGAGCAGGGCGCGCTCGACGGTTTGAGCCGCGCCGTGCAACTGGGTCCACACAATGCGGACGGTTTCGGCCACAGCCTCCCGTCGAACGTCCTCAGCCTCACAGCTCTCCCCCGTCCACATCTGGACGATGCTTCGCGAACCTCGCTCGGGTCGGAGGCGATGCTCCACCTCAGTGGTGACGCGGTGAGTCCAGAGTCCGGGGCTCGCGACAATCACGGATAGTTCCACGGGGCCCGGCAGTGCGCACCTTGCGAGGACGTCGTCCGCGGCGCGCTGCGCCACGGCCTCGGCATCGATTTCCAGGAGACGCTCAACGGATTCCAGCGCAGCCGGTCCCGTCATGGGGTTGTAC
>JBHEMP010000077.1:0-37024 GCA_046262515.1 Candidatus Dormibacteria bacterium
AGCCAGGAAGAGGCCCACCGAGAGCCCCCCCGTCGCCGTGGCGATGTCGGCGAGCGGGGTGGACCTGAGCTTGCTCTCCATCCAGTTGAAGGGGCGCAGCGTGACGTATTCGAGCCCAAAGAACCCAAAGATGGCGCCCGCCAGCATGCATAGCACCGGGATCTCTATGGCCGGTACGGCGGAAAACCGTGTCTGCGACAGGATGAAGAGGCTGTACTCCAGGCCGGCGACGATGCCGACCAGGAATCCAGCGATCCTGACCACGCGCTTCGCGGTCACGCTGTGCCAGCCGTTGGTATGAATGAATGAAGACCCATATGACCAGTAACAGGGGGCGGAATGAATAGACGCCCAGTATCGCACCCGGCACCGGGCAGGGTCACCCCCGGCAGCGCTCGCGAGCGCCGCTGATCAGGCTTCTTCGGTCTGGCCGGCGGGGGACGCGGACGCCGCGGGGGCTGCCGGGGGCTTGGAGTCACCGGCCGCGGAGTCTTTGGCCTCCCGGGGTTCCTTGGGCGCCTTGACGGGCTTGCCCGCGACCTGGCTCAACTCGATCTCACCACCACCGCCGACATCCACCAGGATAGTGTCGCCTGCCTTGTACTTGAAGCGGAGCAACTCCTCCGACAGTGGGTCCTCGATCACTCTCTGGATCACCCGGCGCATCGGCCGGGCGCCATAGACCTTGTCAAAGCCCTCTTCCGCGATCTTGTCCTTGGCTTTGTCGCTGATCTCCAGCGTGAGTTCCTGGTCGAGCAGGTGCTTGCCGATGCGCACCACCATGAGGTCAACGATGCGGCGCATCTCCGGTGGGGTCAGACGCTTGAACACCACCACCGCGTCGAGGCGGTTGAGGAATTCCGGCCGGAAGCTCTTCTTGAGCTCGTCGAGGATGCGGGTGCGCATCTTCTTGTGCTCCTGGTCAGTGGTGCGATCGTCGGGCATGCTGGGCTGGAAGCCCATCGACAGCGACTCCCCCATCCCGCTCACGCCGAGGTTGCTGGTCATGATCACGATGGTGTTGGCGAAGTTGACGGCCTTGCCCTTCGCGTCGGACAGGCGCCCGTCCTCGAGGATCTGCAGGAGCATGTTGAAGACCTCAGGATGGGCCTTCTCGATCTCGTCCAGGAGCACGACGCTGTAGGGCCGGCGGCGGACCGCCTCGGTCAGCTGACCTCCCTCGTCATAACCCACATACCCGGGAGGTGAACCCACCAGGCGGGCGGTGCTGTGCCGCTCCATGAACTCGGACATGTCGAGGCGGATGATGGCGTCCTCATCGTCGAAGAGGAACTTCGCCAGCTGGCGTGCGAGCTCGGTCTTGCCAACGCCGGTCGGTCCCAGGAAGACGAAAGAGCCGATGGGGCGCTTGGGGTCCTTGAGCCCCGCCCGGGCCCGGCGCACCGACTGGGAGATGATCTTCACCGCTTCGTCCTGGCCTATCAGGCGGGCGTGGATCTCTTCCTCCATCTTGAGCAGGCGCGAAGTCTCCTCCTCGACCAGCCGGGAAACGGGCACGCCCGTCCACGTCGACACGATCTCGGCGATGTTTTCCTCGTTGACCTCGGGGACGGTCTCGCCGAGCTTGTCGCGCCAGGCGGTCTCCGACGTCACGTACTGCTCCTTGAGCTTCTTCTCCTGGTCACGGAAGCCGGCGGCGGTCTCATAGTCCTGGCCCGCGATGGCCTCCTCCTTCTGGATCTGGAGGTCACGAATCTCCTTCTGAGCCTCGCGCAGGTCGTCGGGGAGGGTGGTCAGTTTCATCCGCACCCGCGCAGACGCCTCGTCGATCAGGTCGATCGACTTGTCGGGCTGGGCGCGGTCGGAGACGTACCGAGCAGAGAGCTCGGCCGACGCCTTGAGCGCTTCGTCGGTGATCTTGACCCTGTGGTGCTTCTCATAAAGGTTGCGCACCCCGTGGAGGATGGCGATGGTCTCGCTCAGGTTGGGTTCGTCCACGAATACCGACTGGAAGCGGCGCTCCAGGGCGGCATCCTTCTCGATGTACTTGCGGTACTCATTGAGGGTGGTGGCCCCGATGCACTGGATCTCGCCGCGGGCAAGCGCCGGCTTGAGAATGTTGGCGGCGTCGATCGCCCCCTCGGCGGCGCCGGCCCCCACCAGGGTGTGAAGCTCGTCGATGAACAGGATGACCTCGCGGCTGGAGCGGATCTCGTCAAGGATCTTCTTGAGCCGCTCCTCGAACTCCCCGCGGTACTTGGTACCGGCCACCAGTGCCCCCATGTCGAGGGTGAGCACGCGCTTGCCGAGCAGGGATTCCGGGATGTTGCCCACGATGATCTGCTGGGCCAGGCCCTCGGCGATGGCGGTCTTGCCGACTCCCGGCTCGCCGATCAACGCGGGGTTGTTCTTGGTGCGGCGGCTGAGGATCTGGATGACGCGCTCGATCTCCTGGGCGCGGCCGATGACCGGGTCCAGCGAGTTCTTCTGGGCCAGCTCGGTGAGGTCGCGGCAGAACTGGTCGAGGAGCGGGGTCTTGGAGGGTTTCTTCTGCGCCTGGGTGGCCTCTTCCTCAAGGCCGGTCTCGTGCAGCAGGCGATCGATCTCGCCGCGGACCTTCTCCAGGTTGGCGCCCAGGTCCTCCAGCACATGGGCGGCGATGCCCTCACCCTCGATCAGCAGGCCGAGAAGGAGATGCTCGGTGCCGACGTAGTTATTGCCCATCCGCCGGGCCTCCTCGAAGGAGATCTCTATGACCTTCTTCACCCGGGACGTGGGGATGATCTGCTGGATGATGATGCGCTCGTTGCGCCCGAGCACTGACTCGATCGTGGCCCGGACTTTGTTGATCTCGACACCGAGGTTGTTCAGGACCTTGGCGGCCAGTCCCTCTCCCTCCCGCAGGAGGCCGAGGAGAAGGTGCTCCGTGCCGATGTAGCTGTGGTGGGAACGCTCAGCCTCCTCCTGTGCCAGCGTCAGGACTTTCTTGGCTCTCTCGGTGAAGCGTTCGAAGGGGTACACGGTTGGGGATCTCCTTATGAAGCGGGTGCTGCGTTGGGTGGAGGGTCGGCCTCACCCGCTGGATCAATTATGACCAACGGGCACGAGACTGAAACGATTCCGATGCATCCAGTTGGTCACGAGGGGACTTCCGGCGGGGCCGGTTGCGCAGTTTGTTGCGCTATTCCTCGTCCGAGTACTCGGAGTACTCGTCGCCGTAGGAACCGTAGTCCTCCTCCACCGCGCCCTGGGGGCGCTCCTGGAGCTGCTTCAGGGAGAGTGAGATGCGACGCCGCACCTTGTCCGCGTGGAGCACCATGACGTCCAGCTTGTCGCCGGGCTTGACCACGTCCTCCGTCCGCTCGACGTGCTCCCATGTCAGCTCGCTGATGTGGAGCAGGCCCTCGATGCCGTCGTCGAGCTGCAGGAAGGCGCCGTACTTCTTGGTCTTGGTGACCTCACCCTTGACCAGGGACTGGGGCGGGAAGCGCTGCTCGATGGTCTCCCAGGGGTCCTCGGACATCTGTCGCAGCGAGAGCGAGATGCGCTGCAGCTCGTGGTCCAGCTTGATCACCTTGACCGTGACCTCGTCCCCCACCGAGAGAACCTCGTTGACGGAGTTCACACGGTCCCAGCTCAGTTCGCTGATGTGGATAAGACCGTCCGCCCCGCCGAGGTTCACGAAGGCGCCGTAGGTGGTGAGCCCCGAGACCCGTCCCTTGACGACATCGCCGACCTTGAGCTTCTCGAACAGCTCCTCGCGCTGGCGAGCCCGGTCCTCATCCATCGCCGCCTTCTGGCTGACGATGAGGCGGTTGCGCTTGCGGTTGACCTCGAGGATCTTCACCTGGATCTTGGAGTTCAGGAGTTCCTCGGGCTGGTTGCTGTACTGCCGGCTGACCTGGCTGGTGGGCAGGAAACCGCGCAGCCCCAGCACGTTGACGATCAGGCCGCCCTTGTTCTGCTCACGCACCTCGGCGTCGATGACGGCGCCGTTGGCCTCGTGCTCGGCCGCTTCGGTCCAGATGCCCTCGGCCTTGGCCTTGCGCAGCGAGAGCACGACGTTACCGTCCTCGTTTTCGGGCGAGATGACGAACACCTTGACCTCGTCACCCTCCTCCAGGAGGATCGCGTGCGGGTCTCCGCGCATACCAAGCTCACGGTTGGAGATGACTCCTTCCGACTTGCTACCGATGTCGACCAGGACCTCGTCCGGGTCGACGCGCACGACCACACCGTCAACGATGTCTCCGTGGCTCAGCTGCCTGATGCTTGAGTCTTCCAGGTCGAGGTAGTCCTGCATCGTGAGGACGCCCTCAAGCGAGGAAGGCGAAGTGATGGTCTGGGTCAAAGCTGCAGAAGCATACCAAAGGGCTCGAATACAGCCCCGATCAGACGACGAGTGTCATCGAGAGGTCCAGGGCGGGGGCCGAGTGGGTCAGCCAGCCCAGCGATATGAAGTCGGGGTGCGCCGAGGCGTATGCCCGCAGGTTCTGCAGGTTGACACCCCCGGAGAGCTCCACCTCCGCGCGGCCGCCGACGTGGACCACTGCGGCGGCGGCCTCGTCGGGGGTGAAGTTGTCGAGCAGGACCCGGTCGGCCCTCGCGGCCAGCGCCTGGTCCAGTTCATCGCGGTCGCGGACCTCGACCTCCACGGCAGACGCCGCGCCATGCTCCCGCGCTGCCTGCACGGCCGGGCCGACCCCGCCCGCCAGGGCCACGTGGTTCTCCTTCAGCAGGTAGCGATCGAAAAGCCCCATGCGGTAGTTGAAGCCGCCGCCGACGCTGACCGCGTACTTCTCGAGCCGGCGCAGGCCCGGCGTCGTCTTGCGGGTATCGAGCAGCCTGACCCCGGTTCCCTGCACCAGGCGCGTCGCCTCGGCGGTGGCGGTCGCGATCCCCGACAGGTGCTGCAGGAAGTTGAGCGCGGTGCGCTCAGCCATCATCAGCGAACGCGCCGAGCCACCGATGACCGCGACGTGGTCGCCGGGCACCACGCGCGACCCGTCAGTCCTCGCCACGTCGAATTCCAGGCTCTGGTCGATGGCAAGGAAGACGGCCTCGGCAAGCATGACCCCGGCGATCACCCCCGGCGCCTTGGCCTTGATCCTGGCCAGGGCAGTACGCCCGGGCGGGACCGTCGCTTCGCTCGTGATATCGCCACTCCCGACGTCCTCCGCGATCGCGGCCCGGATCAGCTCCGCAATCTCGGCATCGAGCAGCGGCGGCAGTTTCATAGGGGCTCGAACCAGGCGCCGCGCTCTCGCTGCATGACGACGTGGCCGAGCCAGCGGTCGTCGGTAACGTCGCGGTCGGAGCGGAAATGCGCGCCGCGCGATTCCTGCCGAAGCAGGGCGGCCTGGCAGATCATGCGAGCCGCCTGGTGCTGCGGGCTCCTGGAGCCGTCACCGAGCCCCGCCAGGGCTCGCCGCAGGCCCTCCCCGTCGCGCACCAGCCCTGCGTCGCGCCACATCAACGCGGGTAGCCCCTCGGAGTCGACAACGCGCGTTGCAGAGGTCGACGTCAGCTGGAGGCTCCGTGTGCCGGATGCCGGGCTCGGTGCGCGGGGCACATCGCCGCCCCCTCCCACCACGGCCGCGACCCGCGCGCCGCCTCTGACGTAACGGCCGGCGGCCTGCGCGGCTCGACGGGAGAAGACCACGGACTCGAGGAGACTGTTGCTGGCCAGGCGGTTGGCGCCATGGACGCCACAGCAGGCCGCCTCCCCACAGGCATAAAGCCCGGCCAGGCTGGTCGCGCCCCACCTGTCCGTGCGCACGCCGCCGATCATGTAGTGCGCCGCCGGGGCGACGGGCACGAGGTCGGCGGTGATGTCGACCCCCAGCCGCAGGCAGGTGGCATAGATCTGGGGAAAGCGGGAGCGAACCCGGTCTGAGGGTATATGCCGCAGGTCCAGGTAGACACACTCCGAGCCCTGCCGGCGCATCTCCGCCCAGATCTCCCGCGCCACCACGTCCCGGGGGGCAAGCTCCGCCTGCGGGTACTTGAGCATGAAGCGTCGGCCGTCGTCGTTGACCAGGATGGCGCCTTCGCCGCGCACCGCCTCGGACACCAGAAAGCTTGGTGCGCCCACTTTACGCAGTGCGGTGGGATGGAACTGGAAGAACTCCATGTCCGTCAACTCCGCCCCGGCCTCGTATGCCAGCGCGGCCGCGCTGCCATCAGCGGTGCCGGGGTTGGTGGTGTAGCTGAAGAGACTGCCTCCACCCCCAGCGGCCAGCACCACGGCACGCGCCTGGTATTGCCGAATGATGTCTTCGCCGGGGCGGCCGTGGACCTCAACGCCGACGCAGCGGGCATCCTCGACCAGCAGCCGCGCGACGCGGCTGCCCTCGACGGTGGTGACGCCGGCCCGGCCCAGTGCCTCATGGAGCCCACGCTGGATCTCAGCCCCAGTGGTGTCGCCCCCGGCGTGGATGATGCGCGCCGCACTGTGCGCCGCCTCCCGGCCGAGGGCGAGGCGGTCACCGTCGCGGTCGAATCGCACCCCGAGCTCCACGAGCTCGCGGATACGATCCGGGCCCTCGGTGGCGAGCACGCGGACCGCCTCGGGGTCGCAGATCCCGCGGCCCACGTCCATCGTGTCCGTGATGTGGCTCTCGACCGAGTCCGTCTCACCGATCGCCGCGGCGATGCCGCCCTGGGCGTAGAAGGAGTTGCTCTCGCTCAGGGCAGTCCGCGTGAGCAGGGTGACGCTGCCGCTACGGGCGGCGTGGAGCGCCGCCATGGAACCGGCGATGCCGCTGCCGATGACCAGGAAATCAGTCAAGCGATGCCCGCCGGTCAGACGCCGGCGGGTACCAGGGCGCGGTTGCGGGCGTCGACCCTGACGACCCGTGGCGCGAAGCCGTGGAGCTCCTCCTCGCGCAGGTTGGCGTAGGTCATGATGATGACGATATCCCCCGGGCTGGCCTTGTGCGCGGCGGCCCCGTTTAGGCAGATGTCCCCGGGTCCGCCGGTGATCGCGTAGGTCACCAGGCGTTCCCCATTGGTGACGTTGACGACGTGGACCTGCTCGTTGGGAAGGATGTCGGCGAGCCGCAGCAGCTCGGGGTCGATGGTGATGCTGCCCTCGTAGTCGAGGTTGGCGTCCGTCACCGTGGCGCGGTGGATCTTCGATTTGAACATCAGGCGTTCCAAGAGTTGTCTCCTTCGAACCTCAGACCGCCAGGCCCGAAGCGAAATGCTCGACCTGCCGGTAACCAAGCAGGTTGCCGTCCTCGACGGCGGCGTTGTCGATCAAGCGTGCGGGCCCAACCGGCGCCGCGATCGCGGCCAGCCAGGGCCGCCCCGGTCCGGGGGCGCCGAAAGTGTCCGGGTCCACCAACGTGGCGTAGTCCGGGGAAAGCCGATGCGCGCGCAGCACCGCCCACATCGCCGCCTCAATCGCCGGGATAGCGCGAATGCCGTCCTGGTAGAGCGCCTGCGCCTCCGCAAGGGCCCGGACCAGCCCCAGCGCGAGGGCGCGGTCCGCCGTCCCGAGGTAGCGATTCCGCGAGCTCATGGCGAGGCCGTCCTGCTCCCGGACGGTTGGGCACCCGACGATTTCCACGGGGATGGCGAGGTCCCGGACCATGCGCCGGATTACAGCCAGCTGCTGCGCATCCTTCTGCCCGAAATAGGCCCGGTCCGGGATGGCGGCGCCCAGCAGGCGCGCAACAACCGTCACGACGCCGTCGAAGTGGCCGGGGCGCGCCTTTCCCTCCAGGAAATGGCCCAGGTCGCCGACGCTGACCCTGGTCGTGAAGCCGGTGGGGTACATCTCTCCAACCCCCGGGTGGAAGACAGCGTGGGCGCCGGCCGCCTCGATCGTCCGGACGTCGGCATCAAACGTTCGGGGATAGCGTGAGAAGTCCTCCTCGGGGCCGAACTGGAGCGGGTTGACGAATATGCTCACGATCACCCGGGCACCCTCATGCAGCGCTGACCGCACCAGGCTGGTGTGGCCGGGATGGAGCGCCCCCATGGTCGGAACCAGGGCGACGGGACGGCCCTGCGCTCGCCACTCCCGGGACTGCGCCTGCAACTTCGAGATGGACTCGATGACATTCATCGCGCGGGCGCCTGCGCAGCTGTCGTCGTCGCATTTTCGCCAGCGCCGTAGAGGCGGCCCCCGCTGTAGGAGTGCTGCTCGTCAGGGAAGACACCGGACTCGACCTCCGACTTGAATGCCGCGACCGCGCCGGCGATCTCACCACGCAGGTTGGCGTACCTCTTGACGAATTTGGCGACCCGATCATTGAGACCCAGCAGGTCCCAGATCACCAGCACCTGGCCGTCCGTGCCAGGCCCCGCACCAATCCCGATCGTCGGGATCGTCAAGAGCTCGGTCAGGTGGCGGCCCAGGTCCGATGGCACGCCCTCGAGCACGATGGCGAAGGCACCCGCCTCCTGCAGGGCGAGGGCCTCCCGCTCGATTCGTTCCGCGGCGTCGTCAGATTTCCCCTGCACGCGGTACCCGCCCATTTGGTTGACGGACTGAGGCGTCAGCCCGACGTGGGCCATCACGGGTATCCCCACCCGGGTCAGCCGCGAGGTGAGCTCCACCTCTGGCCCCTCCAGCTTGACAGCGTTGACCCCGGCCTCTTTGAGGAAGCGACCGGCGTTGCGCATCCCCTCCTCGACCGAGACCTGGTAGCTCATGAAGGGCATGTCGCCGACGAGCAGCGCGTTGGTGACGCCGCGGCGAACGGCGCGGCAGTGGTGGAGCATCTCGTCCATGGTCATGGGCAGGGTGTCGGGATAGCCCAGGATGGTGTTCGCCACGGAGTCCCCAACGAGGATCACCGGCACCCCCGCCTCGTCGATGATGCGGGCCACCGGGTAGTCGTACGCGGTCAGCATGGCGAAGCGACGACCGTCGCCCTTGAGCTCCTGGAGATCTCGGATGGTGACGCTCACAGGGCACCCTCCAGAAGCGCACGGAGCTCGACCGCCGCCGGCGCCGCGGCCGGGCGCCCCTGCCTGAGGACCTGCCTCAGGGTCAGCAGCGACCCGGCGGCGTAGGCGCGACGGAGCTCGGGGTCACCGGCAAGCGCATCAAGGTGTCCCGCGACGGTAGCCGTGTCCCCGCGGCCCACCGGTCCCGTCAGGGACGCCGGCAGGCCCTGGTCCATGGCCGCCTCCAGGCCGCCGCGGACAAGCGCCCCGAGGCCCTGCATCGCTTCCTCGCGCGGGATTCCCTGGGCCGCCATCAGGTCAACGGCCTCCGCGAGCAGGGTCATTCCAAGGTTCGCTGCGAGGGATGCGGCCGCATGGTAGGCGGTTCGGCCCGATGCCGGGACCGCGAATTCAACCCCGCCGAGCTCCCCGACCAGGCGCGAGGCCAGCGGGGCGGATCGCTCATCGGCGTCCACGGCGAAAGCCGTGCCGGGAGCCACACGCCAGCCCGAGAGCACCTGGAGCGGGTGCACGGCGGCGATCGCGTACCCTCGCTCCGCGAGGGGGGCCAGGACAGATGCCGGAAGGCTGCCCGCCAGATGGACCACGAGTCGCCCATCGCCCGGGGCCGCGTCGGCAGCCAGGTCGCGGGCCAACGGGGCGACGGCCGCGTCCGGCACGGCCAGTACGGTCGCGTCAGCGGACGCGAGGATGTCTGCGGCGCTGGCCTCCTCGGCTCCGAGCTCGACAGCCAGGGTGGCGGCCGAAGCACTGCGAGCGGCGATGACGATCGTGTGTCCCCGCCGCGAGAAGGCGCCGGCCAGTGACCGCGCGGCGCGGCCGTGGCCGATGAAGCCGACGGTCAGGTCGTGCGCTTCAGGCAGGCGGGCCATCTTGGTCCGTCTCGGTCTTGCGATCCAAGCGGGTACTCCTGTGCCGTTTACTTATTGCTGGACCCTCGGTCGTCGGTCAGGCGCCCAGTCGGGTCACCGGCCATGTCTCATTGAGGGTGTGCTCATTATATTCGCGCGGCGTCCGTTGTATTCCCTTCGCCAAAAGGTGCCGACCCGGTGAACGCCGGCGTGCCGAACATCCGCGCCCTGGTTTTCGACTTCGACGGGCTGATCCTCGACACCGAGGTGCCCGTGCTGGAGTCATGGCAGGCCGTGTACCAGGCCCACGGGGTGGAACTGCCGCTGGCCACGTGGCTCGAGACCATCGGCACCACGGACCACGATTTCGACCCTTTCGGGCACCTCCAGGAACTCGTCGGTCGGCGGCTCGAGCCTGAGCCTCTGCAGTCGGACCGAATCCGTCACCGCGATGCCATCCTGCATGCAAACGAAACCCTGCCTGGCGTTCGCGAGTACATCAGCGAGGCGCGCAGTCTCGGGCTGAAGCTTGCCGTGGCCTCCAGCTCGCGCCGTGCCTGGGTCGTCGGCCACCTCGCGCGCCTCGGCATCAACGACCACTGGGACGCCATCCGCACGGCAGACGACGTGGCCCGCACCAAGCCCGACCCCGAGCTCTACCGAATCGCGGTCGAAGCCGTCGGCGTCCGGCCGCGTGAGGCCGTCGCCTTCGAGGACTCCAACCACGGCGTCACCGCCGCGAAAGCAGCCGGCCTCTGGTGCGTCGCCGTCCCCACGCCGCTCTCCAAGGACATGGATTTCAGCGCCGCCGACATCGTCATCAACTCCATGTCCGACGTCCCCCTAAAACAACTCCTCACCCAACTCCGCTAGACATACGAGGGCCGATAGTCGGTCAGGATCGAGAAGGGGCGGAGGAAGGAGCGGAGCGGACACAAAGTCCGTGAGCACCTCCCGGACGAGGGGTGCATAGCGCCCCGGGCCCGCCGCCGAGCCTGGCCGGCTTGCGGCCCGAGACCTAAGAGGGGGAGGGTTCGGGGCGGAAGGGCCTCGCCCTCCCATCCTCCTTGGCCTGCTTTTCAGCCTGCCTGGCAACCTCTGCCTCGGCGACGTGCAGTTCATCGATGATCGGCGGGCCGCCCTTGGATGGCGGCTTGAGCTCACCGGACATGACGCGCTCCATGTCGTCGCCGTCCATGGTCTCAACCTCCTTGAGGTACTCGGCCAGGACGATCATGTCCTCCTTGCGACGGCTGAGGATCTCCTTGGCCCGGTCGTAACCGCGCTGGACGATCTCGTGGATCTCCTTGTCGATCTCACCCGCGACGTCCTCGGAGTAGTTGCGCTCCGAGCCGATGTCGCGGCCCAAAAAGACCTGCTGGTCTCCCCCGCCAAAGGCGCGGGGCCCAAGCTTGGTCGACATACCCAGCTGCGTGACCATGTTGCGCGCGATGTCGGTGACGCGGCGGATGTCGTCGCCGGCGCCGGAAGTGATGTCGCCGAACATGACCTCCTCGGCGACGCGGCCCCCAAGGGCCATCGCGATGCGGTCCTCGAGTTCGCGCTTGGAGGCCAGGTAGCGGTCCTCCTCCGGCAGGTATGCCGTCCAGCCAAGGGCCTGGCCGCGGCTGATCACTGAAATCTTGTGGACGGGGTCGGTGTCCGGGATGTCCCGCGCCACCAGGGCGTGTCCGATCTCGTGGTACGCGACGATGTTCTTCTCCTTCTCGGAGATGACCCGCGACTTGCGCTCCGGCCCGGCCATCACACGGATGATCGACTCCTCGAGCTCCGGCATGCCGATGGTCTTCTTGTTGTTGCGCGCGGCCAGGATGGCGGCCTCGTTGATCAGGTTGGAGAGGTCGGCGCCGCTGAAACCGGGGGTCTGCTTGGCCAGCACCTCGAGGGCAACGGTGCTGTCAAGCGGCTTGTTCTTGGCGTGCACAGACAGGATCGCCATCCGACCCTTGATGTCAGGGCGGTCAAGGGTCACGTGCCGGTCGAAGCGGCCGGGGCGCAGCAGCGCGGGGTCGAGGACGTCGGGGCGGTTGGTGGCCGCAATGACGATCACGTGGGTGTTGGTCTCAAAACCGTCCATCTCCACGAGGAGCTGGTTCAGGGTCTGCTCGCGCTCGTCGTGACCACCGCCGAGGCCCGCCCCGCGCTGCCGGCCGACCGCGTCGATCTCGTCCACGAACACGATGCAGGGGGAGTTCTTCTTGGCCTGGTCGAAAAGATCGCGGACGCGGCTCGCGCCGACGCCGACAAACATCTCGACGAACTCAGAACCGGAGATGGAGAAGAACGGCACTCCAGCCTCGCCGGCGACGGCCTTGGAGAGGAGCGTCTTACCCGTACCGGGAGGGCCGATCAGCAGCACGCCCTTGGGGATGCGCGCGCCGAGGGCGGTGAACTTGTCCGGGTACTTGAGGAAGTCCACGACCTCTGAGAGTTCCTGCTTCGCCTCCTCCACGCCGGCAACGTCCTGGAAGGTCACGAGCGGCTTGTCGCCGGCAAGCATCCGGGCGCGGCTGCGGCCAAACGACATGGCCTGGTTATTGCCGGACTGTGTCTGGCGAAGCATGTAGTACATGAAGGCCCCGATCAGCAGCAGGAAGATGATGTTGGGCAGGATCGACAGGAAAATCCCGCCCGTCGACTGGTTCTCAAAGGTCATGTGGGCCTTCGCAACGAATGCCGGGTCAAGGCGGGTGAACTGGTCGTTGTAGATGGTCTTGTACTCGTGGCCGGCGTTGTCCGACCACTTGATCTCCGACGCATTGCCGGTGCCCGTCGCCGACTTGACGTCATTGTTGTCGACCGCGGTCACGAGGTCGGCAAAGCTCTTCTCCTGAGGCTGGTTGCCGAAACCGCCGGAGAACCGCGAGAAGAAATAGATGACCCCGACCACGAGGAGGATGACGAGGAGGTAAACGACCCCCCTACGTTGCAGGCGCATCTTCGGATCGTAGCACGGCGGATTGAGGGTTTTGTGAGGGTGTCGGTATCACAGCGGGGGCATCCCGGGCGGTCCCTGGCGAGCGGATTGCAACCTTTTCAGCATCTGCATGTAGTTCGACCCCGGTCCCCAGCTGGATCATCCCGACCCGACCCGAGCGGATCATCGCCAGTGCCTGGGAGACGCGGCGGGCTCCGCCCGGGCGGGTCTCGAGGCCGGCGCCGTCAGCCCAGGCGCGGCGGAGGACCTCGACCTGGATCGCCTCCGGTAGGGCCAGGAAGGCACCTCGCGGGATGTTCCCGGCCCACGTTTCGCGCCACGACTCGGCAACGCGGGTGACGACCTCGTGTTCCTGGCGGGCGGCGGTGGCGAGGTGCGAGAGGGCCTCAACGACCCGGGGATTGAAGCGACGCTCGAGAAGCGGCAGGAGCTCTGCGCGGACACGGTTGCGGGTGTAGGCCGGGTCGACGTTGGACTCATCCACGACGGGGCTGAGCCCATGTCTTGAGCAGTAGAGCGACACTCGCTCTCGGCGGATGCCCAGCAGGGGTCGAAAGCGCCGGCCGTCGCGGACCGACATCGCCCCGAGCCCTCCAACACCGCTGCCGCGGAGAAGATGCAGCAGCACGGTTTCGGCCTGGTCATCCAGGGTGTGTCCGACGGCAATCGACTCACAGGCATTGCGATCTGCCGCGCGCTCCAGCGCGCCGTGACGGGCGCGCCGCGCCGCGTCCTCCCCGCGGCCCGCGGGCTGGACCTTGATGACTTCCACGGCCAGTCCCAGCTCCGCGCCGAAACGAACCGCGTGCTCCGCGTCCCCATCTGCGGCGGCGCGCATCCCGTGGTGCACGTGCACCGGGAACAGTTCCAGCCGCAGCGCGGGCGCGGCGCGCCACAGCCCGTGCAGGAGGGCTGTGGAATCCGGACCGCCCGAGAACGCGACGACGAGGCGCCCGCCACCCTGCAGGACCAGGTCAGCCCGGCAGGCGGCCAGGACAGCCTCGACCAGGTTGTCGCGTCGCATCCTCGCCGGTTCTCCTCGCTCCTTTAATGTGGGCGCCCGGGACGCTCGCCTGCGCTAAACTCCCGCCCTGCGTGGCGGTGTAGCTCAGTGGTAGAGCACCCGGCTCATACCCGGTATGTCGGTAGTTCGAATCTACCCTCCGCCACCACGCCACCTCCCGCGGGAGGTCCGAGCCCCGGTTGAACTAGCTCGTGGGCGGGTTCTGGGTGATCGATTTCAGGGCGTCGAAACGGCTGCGCGCCGTCTCCAGGGACGCGGCGACGTCACCCCCGGAGGCGACCTGCGCCAGGTCCTCGTCGGCGGTCTGCAGCTGCTTTGCCGCGGTCAACAGCTTCTCCTTGAGCGGCGAGCAGAGGGTCGACCTCGAGACCAGGTCCGTAAGGTCCCGGGCGTTGAACTGTGCGAGGTTGACGTCGAACGGAAGGTTTCCGCCGGGCACGGCGCCGGACAGGTCATCAGCGACGCGCTGAAGCTGCGCATCCTGGCGCAGGATGCTGCTCTGCATGAAACCCAGGTCCCGCGCCTGGACGTCGGATTTGGGGGTGGTGGCACACGCACGCTGCATCACGGCGGTGGCGCGGTCGGGTGAAGCCTTTGCTCGAGGTCCGCTGGGGGGCTGAATCGTAGCGGCCCCGCAACCAGCCACGGCCGCTGCCGCAACACACCAGACCAGGGCCTTCCGCCAGTCCCTCATTGCCGATCCAGCTCCCTCACCCGCGACATCAACGCCAGAATACGAGATGGGGCACGTGCGCTGGCGGCTCGCCGACCGGGAGCACGGCGGACGTTGTACTCTGGCGCTTGCCAGGGAAGGGAGGTGGTCGATGGCCAATCACAAGGTCGACATGATCAAGAAGGTTCCGCTGTTTGCGCACTGCACGGGACGCGAGCTTGAGTTCGTGAGCGCGCAGATGGATGAGGTGGAGGTCAAGACGGGCTCCGAGCTGACCCACGAGGGCAAGCGTGGTCACAGTTTCTTCGTCCTCCTGAAGGGCTCCGCCCGCGTGGTGATAAACGGGCAGGGGGTTGGCGACCTGTCCGCGGGGGACTTCTTCGGCGAGATCAGCATGATCGACATGGGCCCGGCCACCGCCACGGTCACCACCACGTCCGATGCCACCCTCCTGGTGCTGAGTCATCAGCAGTTCCGAGATGCGATCGCCGGCAACGACAAGCTCTCGATGCAGGTGATGCAGGCCATGGCCCAGCGGCTGCGATCGAACCAGGCCGCAGGGTTGGGCGGGGACCGTCACTAGGGGAGAGCTGAGGCCCTCAGGGAACGCTGACTTGACGCCGCCAGAGACTGATCCCTGCCGCAGCCAGCAGGGTCGCCAGCGCCATGGCAAGAATCGACCGTGGCATACCGCCAGGGGAGGCAGCGCCGCCCGAACCGGACTGCGGGAGTCCTGGGACGGACGTGACCGTCTGCGTCAGCGGGGGCGACTCACTGGGGAGACGTCCGGGGGTGCCGGAGAAGACCGCTGTGATCGTGTGGTTGCCTGACCCGAGCGCCGACGTGGTCAACGTCGCGTGTCCCGCGCTGTCGACGGTGGCGCTGCCCAGGGGGGTATTCATGTCATAGAAGGTGACCGTTCCCCCAGCGCCGCCGGCCACGGTGGCGGTGAAGGTCACCGACTGACCCACCACGGTCGGGTTGGCAGACGACGTAAGCGTGGTGCCGCTTGCCGCGGCACCGCAACTGGGCGTGGTGATCTTGTCATTGATCAAAGACACCTGGCCGTTGCGCGCCAGGGCCCTGCCCTGTATCACAACGGCATCCAACACGGAAATGTCCGTGAGCGCCATGATCGTGCCGGCGAAGTTGGTCCTGGTCCCAAGGGTCGCGGAACTGCCCACCTGCCAGTAGACGTCACACGCCGAGGCACCGCTCTCGAGGACCACGCTCGAATCGGATGCCGTGGTGAGTGTGCTCACTACCTGGAAGATGTAGACCCCGGAAGTACTGAGATGGAGAGCGCCGGTCAACTGCGCCGACGAGGTGAAGCAGTAGACGCCGGGAAGCAGTGGATTGGCAGCGGTGCCTATGTCCTGTCCGAGTACCTTGCCGGTCTCGTCGGTGCACGATTTCTGGCCAGCCGCGTTGTTGTAGGCGGTCGTCAGGTCAGCCTCGGCCTGGGCCGCAGTGGCATCGGTCTGGTGAATTGACCCATTGATCACGGTCCCGTTAGGGGGTCCCGAAAACCCTGTGATGGCGCTCCCGGGGCTCACACCGACATCACCACTGATGACGCTCGGGCCGGTGTTCGTCACTGCCGAGCCGGCCAGGACGGCGAAACTTGTGGCCACCCCCAGTCCCGGGGCGGTGCCGGTGGTTGCCAGCGCCGGGATCGCCACGGCGAGCATGGCGCTCAGGACGGCGGTGACCACCACGAAGGCTCGAGCGTCTTTCGGAACGGTGAGCCGTTTCATCTGTGACGATCGTAAGCCCAGGTTCCACGAAAGACAGGAAGGGCTAGCGCGGCTCGACGTTCAGGCCGTCAATTCCGCCGCGATGTCCAGCAGCTCCTGCCGGGGGTCTGGCACCGGGTCGGCGCCAGGGCCGTCAGGACCGAGCATCTCCTGGAGCGAAGCGGCGAGCGTGGGGGGAAGCCAGACTGACCTGGCCGCGGCCGTCTGCCGGCAGAGTCGCGCCAGCCTCCGACCGATCCCGTTTCCGATCGCGACGCCAACCTGCCCCAGCGCGTAGGCCCCATTCTCAGGGTCTGACTGCAGGAGAATTTCGAGCACTGCGAGGGCGTGCGCGCGCGCTGCGATGGCATCACCTGTTTCGGCGGCGACCCGCGCCAGCAGGGCCCGTGCGTCCTCCGAACGTTCGCCGCCCTCGGTGGCCAGGACTGCCGCGGCGAGGCGCCGCGTCTCCGCCCAATCACGGCGCTCAGCCGCGACCGCCGCCAGGATCGCCAAACCGTCGGGCACGTCGGCCGGGTTGCCGCCCATCTCGATCGTGATGGCCAGGCCTTCCTCCATGGCGCGCTGCGTTCCATCCAGTTCTGCCCTCAGCCAGAGAAGTTTGCCCAGGTCGAGAAGCAACCGGCGCGTCATGTTCCGCGCCCCGATCTCGGCGGTGAGGGAGATTGTCTCGCGCAGCACTGCGACGCCCTCGTCATGGTTGCCCAGCTGAGTCAGGACGAGGCCGAGATTCGCCATGACTATCGCCTGCTGGTGCCGGTTACCGGCGCGTTGAGCCGGCAGCAGGGCGGCCTCGTAATAGCGGTGCGCCGCCGCGTAATCGCCGGTATTCCAATGGATGTTGCCAAGGTTGCTCAGCTGCGCCGAGGTCCCTGCCGGCTGGTCGATCCTGGCGTAGAACTCGTGCGCCTGCGTGAAGTGCGTTTCAGCCACGTCGAAGTCGCGCCGGGCCAGCGCGGAGAGTCCCAGGACTCTGCGCGACATGGCCTCAAGCAGGGGGCACCCGGCCTCAATTGCAATGGCGAGCCCTTCCCCGCAGAGGCGGTCGGCCTCGTCTGCTTCCCCGCGTCCATACGTTGGCGACCCTTTGGCAATCAGGGCGGCGGCGCGGTACGGCGGCTCCAGGCCTGCCGCGGCCTCGATCGCCAGGTCTCCGCACCGGCAGGACTCGGCGTAATTCCCGGACTGCTCCTCGAGCTCGGAAAGACAAACCCAGCATTCAGATTCCCGCCGCCGATCACCGACCGCCGTCGCCATGGACAACGCCTCGCGGGCAGCGGCGCGACGAAAATCCGGCTCGCCGTAAACCTTGCTCAGGGCGAGCGCCAACTCGAGCTGCACACCTGGTTCAGCGCCCTCGGTTGGAAGGCGTTGCAGCATTTCGCGCGCCTCTGACGGCCGGCCAGTGTAGCCCCAGTGCAGACATAGCTCAACGCCAAGCCGGGCCGCACGATTGGCGTGACCCCGCACCAGGGCCCACTCGCACGCCGCGCGGAAATTTTCGGCCTCGGCCTCAAGCGCCTCGCCCCACTCGACGGGCCTTTGGAAGAGGTGGCGCGCACCACGCGCAGCGCCGGCCAGGCCTTCGAACCAGGCGGCGTGGGCGTCCCTGACCGCGTCCCCCTCCCAGCTCTCGACCAACAGCCTCGCCCCAACCTCGCGAATGACGACCAGGACGCGGTAGCGGCCACTCTCGTCCAGGTCGATGAGCGAATGCGCCGCGAGGGCGTCCAGCAGGTCGGCGGCGTCCCCCGGCTGGAGGGGCGCGCCAGTACACACACCCACGAACGCAGCCATGTCGAAGCCCCCGCGGAAAACGCTCAGACGGCGCAAAGCGGTCTTCTGACCCTCCTCGAGGAGGCGGTAACTCCACTCGACCAGCTCGCCAACCGTGCGTTGCCGCGCTTCCAGCGTTCGGGGGCCCGCGGAAAGCATGCCGATGCTCTCGCGGATGCCCGATTCCAGCGCGGTGAGGGGAAGCGAGCGCACCCTCGCGGCGGCCAGCTCAATCGCCAGGGGCAGGCCGTCCACGTACCTGCAGATACGTTCCACCACCTCCAGTTCGGACTTCGTGGCTGTGAACTCCGGCCGCACCGCCGTCGCGCGTTCGACAAACAAGTCGACCGCGGTCGGGCCCTGCAGGGGCGTCAGCCGAACCAGGTGCTCGCCCGCAACCTCGAGTGCTCTCCGGCTCGTGGCCAGGATCCGAACTCGCGGGGCGGCGTCCAGGAGGGTATCCGCCAGGTGTGCGACCTCCTCAACCATGTGCTCGCAGTTGTCGAGAAGCAACAGGCACTCGCGTCTGGCCAGTGCCGAGAGGACGGTATCCTGCAACGTGCTGGTCGCCTCCTCACGCACTCCCAGGGCGGTTGCCACGCTCTCGATCAGCCGGCCCTCGGGCGCGGAGGCCAGCAGGACGACCACGGCGCCGTCCGCGAACCGGTCGGCCGTCCGGCGTACCACCTCAAAGGTGAGGCGGGTCTTCCCCGTACCGCCGGCTCCGAGGACGGTGACCAGGGGTTTGCTCCGAAGCAGTATCTCCAGGTCCTCCAGTTCGCGCTCGCGGCCGAAGAACCGGGTCCGGATCGAGGGCAGGTTGTGGGCAGCCGCGGGCACCAGCCGCAGCGGGGGAAAGTTCTCGTCGAGCCCCGCGGCGAGGACCTGGAACATGCGCATGGAGTCCTCGAACCCGCGCAGGGTATACACGCCGAGGTCGGCAAGCTGGAGGTCGCTGACGGCCGGCGACGGTCCAGCCATAGCGAGCTCTGCGGCGGTACTCGCTGAACAGAGCACCTGGCCTCCGTGCCCCGCCGCCACGAGGCGTGCGGCCTCGTGGATCGCCAGTCCAACCAGCTCACCATCGTGCGCCTCGACCTCGCCGGTATGGAGGCCCATGCGTACGCGCAGCCTCAGCCCCCCTGGAACTTCAACTGCGGCCAGGTCCCGCTGGGCGGCAATGCAGGCCTGAAGGGCGTCCGAGGCACGGCGAAAGACCGCAAAGATGGCGTCTCCCTCGGTGTTGATTTCGACGCCTTCATGCGCACGCAGGGCCTGTCGAAGGATGCGGAAGTGCTCCGCCAGGATCCCCGGGTAGAGATCGCCGAGCTGGCGGAGGAGGTGGGTCGACCCCTCAATATCAGTGAAGAGGATGGTCAAAGGACCCGTCGGCAGCGGCCCCGGGCTTCGTGGAGCCCGCGCCGCGGGCGGTGAGTTCTCTGTCCGGCTCATGCTCGGCCGCCTACGTCGGCATGTAGAGACGAATGGTCTGGCCCTGCTGAAGGTGACTCCAGGTCATCCGATAGCGCGTGATGTCGGTGTCGCCAACGGCGAAGCAAATCGCGGGGATGGTGGATCCCGATCCTGATGCTGATGCCTCCGTCCACGACCCGCACGGGGAAAAGCCGGTCGCCGCGCGCTGGGCGCGCCCCTGGCGATCGACCAGGCCGAAGTCCGTGGGGTAGACCAGGGCCTCTCCCGCCCCTCGGGAAGCCTCGGCCTCGATCGTGAACCGCACGTAACGGGAAGCGCTGTAGCGGTCGCGGAGGGAGGCGGGGATATCCCCGAAGGTCACGCGCTTAATGCGAATGCTGTCGTGTCCCCGGAGCGCACACGGGCCGGGAGAGCACGAGTAGCCGTTCTCGCTGTTGCCTCCCTGGTGCACCAAAGCGACCACGAACATGCCGACCATCGCCAGCATCCCCAGGGACACGATCGCACCACACCCCACGGCTGCGTACACCAGACCCCTGGCTGTGCCCGTCCTGCGGGCCCTTGCCACCTGGGGCGCAAAGTAGGGCGTGAGGCTCGCGCCGCAGAACTTGCACGCAGCGCCCTCGTCGGCGGTCAGGGGCGCCCCGCAGTTGGGGCAGACCCTCCCACTGAGGTCGTGGCGTCCCGAACGCGGAACCGTCAGCCTGGTGCGGCCTGGGCGTCCCGGAGGCGCGATGCCATGACCTGGAGAAGCCGGTACGCCACCTCCGGGTTCTCCGCGAGGAAGCTCTTGAATTCCCACTCTGCAACCGCGGCAAGCTTCATGTCGGTCAGGGCTGTGACCGTGGCACTGCGGCCCCTGTGGTCCAGCAGCGCCATCTCGCCAAACGAATCACCCGGCCCGAGCTTGTGCTTGTGACCCTGGGGCAGGGCTACCTCGGCCTCGCCTTCAAGGATCACCATGAAGCCGATTCCGTTCTGCCCGGTGGCCATGATCTCCTTCCCGGCCGGGTGCTGAACCTCTTTGAGGCTGCGTGAGAGCGCCTTCAGGGCGCGAGGAGGGATTCCCTGGAAGAGCTTGACGTTGTTGAGGTCTGGCATCGACCGCCATATTATGCGGTTACTCGGCCTATTTCGTATTCGGCAAGCTGGTTGCGCGGGTCAGATTCGAACTGACGACCTTCGGGTTATGAGCCCGACGAGCTGCCACTGCTCCACCGCGCGGACCGAATATAACAAACGGTCGTCTCCGGCCCGGCGCCGGAAGCGATCAGCGAAACGGCGCGCGGAGGGCGTTGAGGAAGTCGTTCCAGAAGCTTGCGCGCGGCCGGTCGGGCGACCTTTTGGCGGTTGGCGGTGAAGCGCTGGGGCTGGCCGTGGGCGAGGGCTGGGTGACGACGTAGACCTTCTCGTCAGGGCGGACGTAGTTGTGCTGGCGCGCCTGCTCCTCGGCGCCGTCTGGGCGGGCGAGGGATTGCAGCTGCTGGGCGTAGTCCCGGTTCTCCTGGGCGATCTTGTTGTTCTCGGCCTGCAGCGCCGTCACCTCGCTGCTCAGGCGGTAGGCCAGGACCATTCGCGACACCAGGCCCGAGCCGAGCCAGACGGCCGCCGCCAGTAGCACCACGGTGAAGACACGCCCGGCGGTGAAGATCCGCGGGCCGGCGGTCCTGCTCGTTCTATGACGTGACATGAATGTTGTGGTGAGACGTTGGCTGTAACGGGGAGCGGCGCTCGGGGCGATCATAGACGGCGCGTACCGGTCAGGCAATAGCGCCGGCGGCGCCGGCGAACTCAGGCCTCGGTGCCCTTCACCTTTCCCCAGAGCGCGTCCAGCTCCTCAGGGGTCATATCACGGACATCGCGCCCCTCGTCCCTTGCCGCCTGCTCCATGGCCTCGAAGCGCCGGTAGAAGCGATTGGAACTACCGCGAAGGGCGTCCTCGGGGTTGATCCGCAGCCGGCGGGCCAGGTTGACCAGGGAGAACAGCAGGTCGCCGAGCTCCTCCTCCTGGCGCTGCCCGGTGGACTCCGCGGCCAGTTCCCGCGCCTCCTCGGCGATCTTCTCCAGGACACCTTCGGTATCCGCCCAGTCGAAGCCGACCCGGGCAGCGCGCTTCTGGATCGAAAGGGCCCAGGCCAGGGCCGGCAGGCTTTTAGGCGCACCCTCCAGGGCGGACAGCCGACCCTGCTTCCGCGCCTCCTTCCGCTTCAGCCCCTCCCAGTTGGACAGGACCTGCTCGGCGGTCGCGGCCTCGGTATCCCCGAAAACGTGCGGGTGACGGTTGATCATCTTGGCGGTCGCGTGCTTTGCGACGTCCGCGATGGCGAAGCGTCCCTCCTCCTGGGCGATGGCGTGGTGCATGAACACCTGCAGGAGGACGTCGCCCAACTCCTCGAGCGTTTCCTCGTCATCACCGCTGTCGATGGCCTCCAGCAGCTCGTGGGTCTCCTCAAGGAGGTAGGGCCGCAGCGTTCGGTGCGTCTGTTCCCCGTCCCACGGGCAGCCGTCGGGAGCCCGCAGCGCCTCGATGACCTCGAGCATCTCCACCAGGCGGAGGGCGTTGGCCGCGCTCGTCGGCCTGACCTTGGGGTGGCTGAACCGCTCCATTGTGTCGCTCACCGGGCGAATGGTACCGGCCGCCCTCAGGCGGCGGTGGCCTCCTGCCGGAGCTCGTCAAGGAGGCTCAGGAGCCGGTCGCGCCAAGCATCCCCGGTGGTTGTCATGCGCAGCCGCAAGCGGGTGCGGGTGGCCTCCACGTCGCGGTGGCGGCTGGCCAGCCGCGCGATGTCGACCGCAGCGGCCTCGTGGAGCCGGATCTCAAGCGCCTGACCGTCGCCCTGGATCGCGGAAACCCCGGCGGCCTGGGCCGCGAGCTTCACGCGCAGGCTGAAGACCAGGTTCTCAACCGGCCCCGGCAAGACTCCAAAGCGGTCGCGCAGGCGCCGCGCCTGGGTGTCGAGGGCGGTCGCCGAGGCCGCCGCCGCGAGCTGCTGGTAGACCTGCAGCCGCACGGACTCGTCGGGAACGTATTCGTGCGGCAGGTAGTGGTCGATGGGTAGTTCCAGTGGGTTGACCGTGCGGACCTCCGCGACGGCCTCCAGGGCCTGCTCGCCGCCCTCATGCAGCGCCGCCACGGCATCGCGCAGCATCTGGTTGTACATCTCCAGCCCGACAGCGGAGATCTCCCCGCTCTGCTCCCGTCCCAGCAGGTTCCCGGCGCCGCGGATCTCCAGGTCCTTGAGTGCCAGCTTGAACCCGGCTCCCAGCTCCTGGTACTCGCCGATGACGTCCAGCCGCTTGTCGGCGTGCTCGGTCAGGGAGCGCTGCGGGTCGAAGAGGAAGTACGCGTACGCCCGGGCCCCGCTGCGCCCGACCCGGCCGCGCAGCTGGTAAAGGTCGGCGAGCCCGAAGCGGTCGGCGTCCTGGACCAGGATGGCGTTGGCAGTCGGGATATCGATACCGGACTCGATGATCGTGGTGCAGACCAGGACATCAAAGTCCCGCGTGATGAAGGAGGCCATCACGTTCGCCAGCTCGTGCTCCTCCATCTGGCCGTGCGCGACGATGACCCGCGCCGCGGGCACCAGTTTGTGGATACGCTCGGCGGCACGCTTGATGGTGCGCACCCGGTTGTGCACAAAGAACGTCTGGCTGCCCCGTTGCAGCTCGCGGGTGATGACCTCCCTGACAAGGTTGTCGGCGTCAGCCGTGACGAAGGTTCGGACGGGTTGTCGCTCCTCCGGGGGCGTGGCCAGGACACTGAGGTCACGGATGCCGCCGAGCGACATGTGGAGGGTCCTGGGAATCGGCGTGGCGGACATCGAGAGCACGTCCACCGACGCGCGCAGCCCCTTGAGTCGTTCCTTCTGCGCCACGCCGAAGCGCTGCTCTTCGTCGATCACCACCAGGCCGAGGTCCTTGAAGCGCACCTGTTTGGTGAGGATCCGGTGGGTGGCGATGACGATGTCGATCGTCCCGTTGGCGAGCCCCGCCTTCACCGCGGCAGCCTCGTCGTCGCTGACGAAGCGAGAGAGCATGCCAACCTTTACGGGGTACGGTCGAAGGCGCTCCGTGAAGGTCAAGAAGTGCTGGTTGGCAAGGACCGTGGTGGGCACCAGCACCGCGACCTGCTTGCCATCGGTCGCCGCCTTGAAAGCGGCCCGCAGCGCGACCTCGGTCTTGCCGAAACCCACGTCTCCGACGAGCAGGCGGTCCATTGGTCGCGGCTCCTCCATGTCGGCCTTGATCTCCTCCAGCGCGCGCAGCTGGTCGGGCGTCTCCTGGAACGGGAACGAGGCCTCGAGTTCCGCCTGCCAGGCGCCGTCAGGACTGAAGGCGTACCCCTCGGCCACCTCGCGCCGCGCATATATGGAGATCAACTCACCGGCCATCTCCATGACCGCCCGCCGGACCTTCTGCTTGGTGCGGTCCCATTCCCCGGTGCCCAGTCGGCTGAGTCGCGGTCCCTCGCCGTTTTCGTCCCCCCCGCCCCCAAGGTACAGCTGGAGCCGGTCCATGTGCTCCACTGGCACGAACACGCGGTCATTGCCGTGGTACTCGAGGCTGATGTACTCACGCTCGGCGCCGCCGTCGTCAAGCGATCGCAGGCCCTGGAAGATCCCGATCCCATGGTCACGATGCACCACCAACGAGCCCGGTTCGATGTCCAGCTTGAACGCCGCCGCGGCGTCGGTCGCCTGCGCGGACCGCCGCGCCTTCCGTCGCCGAGCGCGGCGGGCGGTGCCGAACATCTCGAGGTCGCTGTAGACGGTCAGGGCGGATGCCGGAAGGGTGAACCCGGTCCGCAGACTCGCATCCACCACCGCGGCTGAGCCCGGCGTCGGAAGGGATTCCTCGAGCGTCAGCATCTCAAGCTCGACGGGGCGCAGCCTGCTGGCCTCAAGCAGCTCCGTGACGCGTTTGGAATGTCCTGTCAGCAGCAGCACCCGGCGGCCGGCGGCCAGTGCTGCCGCGGCATCGGCTCCAAGGTTGTCGACCCGCCCCGCCAGGGACACGGGCGCGGTCCACCCGAGGTCCACCCCGCCATCCGGCACGACCCGCTCAAGCAGGACACGCCGGGACAGCCCGGACTCGATCGCACCGTAATCCAGCAACCCACTGGTCAGCCCGCGCGGCAGCTCGCCGTGGCCGGACTCCTGGGCCAGGAGCTCCTCGGTCTCGCGCCGCTGCCGGGCGGCGAGCTGGCGAAGCCGGTCGGGCTCGATGAGCAGGGCGATCGGCGGTGCGGCGAAGTAATCCAGCAGGGAGGCCGGCTGCTCCACCAGGTAGGGGTAGAGTGCCTCGATCCCCGGCGCGTACCCGGCCTCCGACATCGAGGACAGCAGGCTCTGCCAGTCCTCCGCGACCTCCGGCAGTGCCCCGGAAAGATCGAGGCGGTCGAGGCGGCGAAGGGTGGCCTCGGTGTCGACCGCGCGGTGCGGAAACTCCCTCGCCGGCAGCAATCGAACCTCCCTGTGGCGGGTGATCGAGGCCTGACTGGCGGGGTCGAAGCCGCGGATGGAATCCACCTCCTCGCCGAAATACTCGAATCGGAGGCCCCCGGGCGCGGACGGCGGGTAGACGTCGACGATGCCCCCGCGGGCGGCGAACTGGCCCGGCTCCTCCACCTGCGCCTGGCGAACGTAGCCCCAGTCCACAAGCCACGAGACCAGGTCCTTCTGTCGCGGGCCCCGGCCCACCGCCATCTCCAGGATGCCCTCGCTGAACAGCGCGGGCTCCGGCGCCGGCCGGGTCAGGCCCTGCGGGCTGGTGATGACGACCGCGGGGCCACCCGCGAGCAGGCGCGCCTGGGTGGCGATGCGCGCGGCCACGATCTCCGGGGATGGGGCGGCGCGATCCATGGGCAGGACGTCGGCCGCCGGGTAGTGGAGCGGCCGGGGCAGGTCTTCAACATCCGCCAGGTCGTCCACCAGGGCGGCGGGGTCGGCGGTCACGACCAGGACAGAGGCGCCGGTGGCCTGCGAGAGCGCCCACGCCAGCAGGCCCCAGCTTCCCTCGGGCGCCCCCGCGGTTTCGACGTCCCCCGCCTTCAGTCCTACCGCGATGGCGGCGACGCCGGGGTCTTTGACGAGCGCCTCACCCAGGCTTGTTGACGCCGCCATCAGACCGACTTGCCGTTGTAGGCCGTCATCGCAGCCTCCAGCCCCTGTTCCAGCCCCAGCATCACGGCGTCAACCGTGAGGTCGACCAGCGCGGTCGCCCGCTCGGCCTCGCCTGGCGGGAACTGGCCCAGCACGTGGTCGACAGTGTCCTCGGCCAAAGGCCGGCCGACTCCCATACGGACCCGCACAAAGTCGCTCTGCCCGCCCAGCGACTGGATGATCGAGGTGATCCCATTGTGACCCCCCGCCCCTCCCCCCGGACGGATGCGCAGGCGACCAAAGGAGATGTCGATTTCGTCGTGGAGCACCCAGACGTTTTGGACGCTCAGACCGTTCTTCTTGAGCAGGGGCGCGACCGCCCGGCCGCTGAGGTTCATGAAGGTCTGCGGCTTGACCAGGAGCACCGCAGCCGGGGCCCCCAGGTCCGCGCCCGCAGCCGTACCCACACCTGCAGTCGGCAGGCTCGCGGTGCCGACCTGGGCGCCGCTGTCACGGCGGGTCACGGACGCGCCAAGCCGGCGCGCGAGCGCATCGAGGGCGACGAAGCCAATGTTGTGACGGGTGCCGCGGTACTCCTGGCCGGGGTTGCCAAGGCCCACCACCATCGTGGTGACTGACCCTGGCGCCACGGAGGGTCGCCGACGGAAACTCAACCGAGCTCCCCCAGGGTGGCGACGATCTCGTCGGTGCGGTTGAACATCGCGCGCTCCTCGGCCGGCTCGGCGTGGTCGTAGCCGAGCAGGTGAAGAAACCCATGGACGGTCAGGACCGCGGTCTCCCGCTCCAGGGAGTGGCTGGCCGCCGCAGCCTGGACGCGGAGGTGGTAAAGTGAGAGCACGATGTCGCCGAGCACACCGTCCTCACCCGGGAGGCCGTTTTCACCCGCCGCGAACGACAGGACGTCGGTGGCGTGGTCCTCCCCGGCGTATCCAACGTTGAGCTGGCGGATCTCGTCGTCATCCGTCACCAGCACCGCCACAGACAGGCCCGCCGGCAGCTCTTCGGCGCGCGCCGCGGCCCGCAGGGCGCGCTGGATCACCCCGCGCAATGACGGGGTCCGGTGGCGACTCTTTACGCTGACGGCTAGCGAGCTACCGGGGGGCATCCCGGCCTACGCCGGGATCAGCCCGAGCGGGAACGCCGCTTGCGCGCTGCCACGAGCTTCTTCTTGCGGCGCACACTGGGCTTCTCGTAATGCTCGCGACGGCGGACCTCGGAGAGGATCCCGTTCTGCTTGATCTTCTTGTTGAACCTGCGGAGGGCACTCTCAAAAGTCTCGCCTTCGCGGACCTTGACTTCTGACATTGAGTGGTGATCACCTCCTTCGGTCTGGAATAGGCCGGGCGCGGCAAAGCCGGGGCGAGGCCGATCCAGATTATAGCGGCCGACTTAATGGCAGGCGCCCCACGGCCGCGGCCGACAGTGGACCGGCTTCTAGGAACCGCTCCACCCCGGAACCCGCCACCATTCTGGCCACAGCTGCGCGCCCGGCCAGGAAGGTCAGCGCCTGCAGCGGACGACGCCGCAGGTGGAGGCATTGCAGCACAGCGCTCTGCGGCGGCAGACCGGACTCGGCGGCGACCAGCTCGGCGGCGTCATCCAGGGACGCCCCGCGGCTACTCATGGCGATCGCCGCGAGTCCCAGCGCCGCCCGCCAGGAGAGCTCGCTGGCCCACGGCAGCGGCCCCCCCGGCGTCGATGCGCGCACGTGGGCGCGCCACCCCTCGCCGGCATCGGGTGATGGCAGCAGGAGACGCGCCAGGCGCGGGGGGCGTCGGGATGCGGACCACGGCAGGTACTCGGCGGCGTACAGGAGAGCGACCTCACCCGCCGTTGCCTCCCCGGCCCCGACCAGGAGCCGCTCGGGAGTCTCGCTCAGGGGCCCGGGCAGCACAAGCCCGACCGGCGCGACCAGCGGCTCCAGCCATGAGGGCGCGCGCATAACCTCGACCTCGGTCCCGGGGCGGCTTCCGATGCCCGCCGCCGGGGCGCTCGTCTCCGCGAACCAGGTCTCCCGAAACGACTCAAGCTGCACCAGGAGTTCCGCCTCCCCGGGCTCCGCTCCTAGCGCCGGCAGCGGGTCCGCGAGCACGGCATCCGCCAGCGCTGCCTCCGCGACCGCCTCGACCTCCTCGAGAGGCATTCCCAAGCCCAGGCGCAGGGTGTCCGGGGGGACCGCGGACTGGTCTGCCGCCGCGGGAAGGTACTCCTTCAGGAGCCAGCCGGCCTCCTCGGCGCCGGCCTGGAGCAGCGGGCCCAGCGCGCCCTCCAGGCGGAGGCGGAGGTCGCCTCGGGCGAGCTCCTGCCCGGCGGCGGCGCAGGCATCGAGGAGCCGCGGCAGGCGGCCGGCCGCCTCGAGGGCGAGGCGCCCCGCGGCCGCGCTTCCCGCGGCCGCCGGTGGCCTCGCGCCCCGGAGGAACGCCGGGCCGGTCTCGACCGCCTGGACGAGGCTCTCTAAGTCCGCGGGGGCGCCATCCAGCAGCCGCAGCAGTCGCAACTGCAGGTGCTGTTCCAGGGCCTCGGGACCAGTCGGGTGTGACGCGTCGGCCGCGGCCAGGGCACGGCGTACGCCATGGCAGAGCGAGAGTCGATCCAGTTCGTCGTCCCCGCCGAGGGGACCGTCGACGTTCTCGAGGTCTCGGAGCACCCCGGCAAGGCGCTCGAGCGCGGCCGCGCGGTCGTCGCCGGCATCGGCCTCCAGTGGCTGCGGCGGCGCCCCCAGCAGCGCCAGGGCAACGGGCGCCGCGGCAGTGACGATGTCCGCCGTGGCCAGGACCGCGGCACGGAGCCGGGCGTCTGCCGGCAGGCCCTCCTCAGGCCACTCGGGGGCGCTCACTCCTCGACCATACCGACCGGTGGAACATCTCAGATCTGACTTCACAATCTCATCCGCTGTGGCGGCCGATCCGCTCGCTTCGCTCGCTGCCGGTGTCGAGACCTGTGCTCGCTCGCTCACGCAGCTACAGCTGCGCTCCCTGCGCGTGCTCGGCCTCTTCGTGGCCTCGACCACCACACCGGCGGTCTTGTGCAGCCATATCTGAGACCTTCCACTAGCATCAGTGGCCTGTGATCAGGGTATTTGTATCCCCGAGCGCCATTGAGGGCGACTGCCTGGCGCTGGGCGGGGAAGCCGCGCGGCATGTCGGCGGTGCGCTGCGCGCTCGGCCCGGTGAGGAGCTGATCGCGGTCACGCCGGATGGAATCGAGCACCTCTGCAAGGTCGAATCGGCCACTCCGCAGTCAGTCATGGCGATTGTGCTGTCAAGCTCGCCGTCCCGGCGGGAGCCGTCCCGCCAGGTGCGGCTGTGCCAGGCCCTGCTCAAGGGTGACCAGTTCGAGGACATCCTGGAGTACGGCAGCGAACTCGGCGTCACCAGCTTCCAGCCATTGCTAACCGAGCGCACGGTGGCCCGGCCCGACGCTGAGCGGCTGCTGCAGCGCCAGGACCGCTGGAGCCGCATCTGCCAGCAGGGTGCTGAGTTGGCCCAGCGGGGAAAGGTCCCGGTGGTGCTCCCCGCGGGGGATCTTCGCCAGGCCCTCGAGACGGCCGCGGCAGATGGCCTCAATGTCCTGCTGCTCTACGAGGGCACTGGGCTCCCCAGCCTCTCAGCCTCGATGCCGGCGGCGGGCGGCGTCTGCCTGGTCGTCGGCCCCGAGGGTGGGTGGTCGGACGACGAGGTTATGCTGGCCGCTCAGGTGGGAGCGCTGGCGGTGACGCTGGGTCCGCGCATCACCCGTCCGCTGCCGGCAGGGCTGGCCGCGGTGACCATCGCCCTTGACCGCAGCGGGGATCTTGTACTGGAGGAGAAAGATTGAGCGACGAGTGCATCTTCTGCAAGATCGTCAGTGGGGATCTGCCGGCGCGCGAGGCGTACCGAGACGCCGACGTGGTGGCCTTCGAGGACATCAAGCCAATTGCCCCCGTGCACCTGCTGATCATCCCCACCCGCCACATTCCAAGCGTGCGCGAGATCGGACCAGACGACGCCGAGGTGGTCCCGAGGTTGATCGACACCGCCAACAGGCTGGCCGCCGAGCGTGGCATCCAGGACCAGGGGTTCCGGCTCAACATCAATGCCGGCCCCAACGGCGGGCAGACCGTCTACCACCTGCACCTGCACCTCATAGGCGGCCGCTTCATGACCTGGCCCCCAGGTTAGTCGGGGCCGCAAGGCGGGCGATGCGCGCGTCGCGTCCGTCGCTGCGCGACTGCTGCGTTTCGTGCTCACGGACATCATGTCCGCTCCGCGCGATACTCGCCCGCTCCTTCGCCTAGCCCTCCTATCGGCCCCTCAACGCTGGGGCGCCGCGGAAGACGGGTCAGAGGCCCAGGGAGTCTTTGAGGCGGTCCAAAATTCCGCGCGGCGCGGCGGTGGGCAGGCCGGTGCGGCCACCGAGGACCTCCAGCGCCTTTTTCTGCTCGGGGCTCAGTTTGGTCGGGGTGACCACGTGGACGACCACGACCTGGTCTCCACGACGGCCGGTGCGGATATGAGGTACGCCGTGACCGGCGATCTTCAACCTGGTGCCGTACTGCGTCCCGGGCGCCAGTTCGAGCTTCATGACTCCGTCCACCGTCGGCACCTCGATGGTGTCGCCGAGGGCCGCCTGCGCGAAGCCGACGCCGAGGTCGAAGTAGATATCGCGCCCGACCCGGCGCAACTCGGGGTGCGGCCTGATGCTCATCGCCACGTAGAGGTCGCCGTACGCCCCGCCTTTGATCCCGGCCTCGCCCTCTCCGTTGAGACGCACCTGGTCGCCCTCGTCCACTCCTGCGGGGACCTTGACCCGCAGCGTTTTGCGCGACTCGACGCGGCCCGCGCCGTGGCAGGCGACGCAGGGGGACTCGATTACCTCCCCCTCGCCCTGGCAGCGGGGGCACGCGGTGACGTTGACGACCTGTCCGAAAAAGGACTGCGACATGCGCCGCACCTGGCCCGCGCCGCCGCAGTCGACGCACTTCACGGGTGCCTTGCCGGGCTCCGAGCCGCTGCCGGCGCAGGCCTGGCAGGTGTCCTGGCGGGGCACATCGATGTCCCGTTCCACCCCGAACACCGCCTCGGTGAACTCCAGCTCGAGGGTGTAGCGAAGGTCTGACCCGCGGCGCGGCCCCGGCCGGCCCCGACCGGCGCCACCCTGGCCGCCGAAGAACATGTCGAAGATGTCCCCGAAACCGGCAGCCTGGAAGCCGCCGCCGCCCATCCCCGGCACCGCGCCGAAGCGGTCGTACTGACTGCGTTTGTCGGGGTCGGAGAGGACCTCATAGGCCTCGCTCGCCTCCTTGAACCGGGCCTCGGCCTCAGCGTTGCCGGGGTTGCGGTCAGGGTGGTACTTCATCGCCAGCTGCCGGAACGCCTTTTTTATCTCGTCGCCCGAGGCCGCGCGGCCGACCTCCAGGATGTCGTAGTAGTCGCGAGTCTGAGCCAAGAAAAAGTCCCTAGTTGTTGCTGGCGACTTTGACCATGCTGGGGCGCAGCACGCGGTCCCGCAGCCGATAGCCACGCTGCAGCTCGGCGATCACATGACCATCCTCGTGCTCTGCTGACGCCTCCGCGGTCACGGCCTGGTGTTCGCTGGGGTCGAAGGGCTTGCCGACCGAATCGATGACCTCGACACCCGCGGCAGCCAGGATCTCCTCAAACTGGCGCACCACCATCTGGACGCCACTGACCCACTGCTGGACGACGGGGTCCGTCTCGGCGGACTCGGGGGCGTGGTCCAGGGCACGGTGAAAGTTGTCGAGGAGAGGGAGGATGCGGCCGATCAAGTCCGCGTTGCCGTGCAGCATCTGCTCCTGGCGCTCGTTCTGGTGCCGGCGGCGCACGTTCTCCATCTCCGCCGCGAGCCGGAGGTGCTTCTCGTTTGCCTCGCGCGCTTCGCGCCGGGCGACGTCGAGGGCCTCCTCAGCGGCCTCGAGCTGCTTGCGCATTTCCTTGCTTTTGCCCTTCTCGCCTCCCACCGCCCAGAGTGGAGGAATGCCCATCTCCTCGGAGCGGGTCCGCGCGCGGGGCGTATCGAGCGGGTCGTTCGGCTCGTTTCCGCCAGCGGCGCCCGGTTGGGCGTCGACCTGGGTTGCCGGTTCTTCCCTGGGTTCGTCTCCGCGACGGGTGCGTTCAGCCATGGTCGGGACTGTACCCCGTCAGGGTCGCCGTCAATCCAGGTGCAGCGGTAGTCATGCGTACAAACGCCCCAGGGATTCCCCAGCCAGCCGGGCGATGTAGCGGACGCGGGCGACGACCTCCGGGTAGCGGATCCGTGTCGGGCCGATGGTGCCCATGGTGCCTGTGGCACCGGCGGCCGCACGGTAGGTGGTCAGGACAACGGTGCAGTCCCGCAGGTGGCTGTCCGCGTTCTCGTCACCAATGACCACGGAGAGTTGCTCGCCAGGGTTTAGGGACTCCAGTACTCCGGCCAGCTGGCGGGACTCCTCGAGCAGCTCCAGCACCGGCATCAGCCGCCCGGGCTCGAGGAACTCGGGCTGCTTGACCAGGTTGCGGACGCCGTCGTGGACGATGACCCGCGCCGACTGCTCGTCGAACGCTGTCATAACGCTGATGATGCCGCGCACCACCGACTCCTCCCACGGCTCCAGCGCAGGCACCTGGGGGCTGGCGGCGATCTCGTCTGTGTCCAGCCCCTTGAGGCCATCATTGAGACGATTCGAGAAGGCCTCGAGGCGGACCTGGTCCAGGACCTCTGGAAGCGCCAGGGGCTGCTGTCTGACCAGGTTCCCCTCCAGGACTACCAGGGCGAGGATCCGGGGACCATCGAGGTGGACCAGGTTGACGTACTTCAGGCGGCTGTTGCTGGTACGCGGCGCGCTGACGATCCCCACGCTGTCGGCGGCGCGCGCCAGGGTCAGGGCTGTGCCCTCGAGGATGGCCTCGGTATCGAGCGGAAGCGCGGCGAAAAACTGGTCGTAGTCCAGCCGCAGCGCCGGCTCGACCCGGCCCTCCTCCATCAGGAAGTCGACGAAGTAGCGATAGCCCAGCGGCGATGGGACCCTGCCCGACGAGGTATGCGGCTGCTGCAGGTGCCCGGTCTCCATTAGGTGGGCAAGCTCGTTGCGGATGGTGGCGGAGCTCCAGCGCGATAACCGCTCGGCCAGCGCCTGGGAGCCCACAGGTATCGCCGTCGTCGTGTAGTCGACGACCACGGCCCGCAGCACCTGTTCCTTGCGATCGTCCAGACCAGCCATTCTTCAGCTCCGCTTGTTAGCACTCCGTTGGGTGGAGTGCCAAGATTCTAGCCGAAGGCTGGTAGAGGACGCGCGTCCGACGCCACACTGTGAACGCGGAGTTGCCTTCGGGGACAATGGCCTCATGACGACTGCATTGCCATCGGGAACGGTAACGCTGCTGTTCACCGACATCGAAGGCTCAACACGCCTTCTGGACCAGGTTGGCGCCGACGCGTGGGCGACCGGCCTAGCGGACCATCACCGGATCATGCGCGAGGCGATGGCCGCGCACGGAGGTATCGAGGTCCACACGCAGGGCGATGCCTTCTTTGTGGCATTTGAAGACGCCGGCGCTGCGCTCGCAGCGGCGCTTGATGCCCAGCGATTGCTTGGCGCGCACAGCTGGCCGGAAGGCGCGGAGGTACGAGTCCGGATGGGTGTTCACACAGGCGATGTGGTCCTTGGCGGCGACGACTACGTGGGGATGTCAGTTCACCGGGCAGCGCGAATTGCGACCGCCGCCCACGGCGGACAGATCGTCTGTTCCGCCACAACAATTGATGCGCTTCAGGATTTGCCGATCGGAGCCTCACTCCGCCGCCTTGGCGGTTACCGTCTCAAGGACCTCAACGCCCCCGTCGAGCTTTTCCAACTCTGTCATGCCGAGCTCAAATCCGCGTTTCCGGAGCCCCGATCGCTGGACAGCGTACCCCACAACCTGCCGGTGCAAATCTCAAGTTTCGTGGGTCGCGAGAGGGAGCTGGAGAGGATTGGCGAACTCCTGGCCTCAGCCCGTCTGGTCACGCTGCTGGGTCCAGGTGGAACGGGCAAGACGCGACTCGCGTACCAGGCGGCAGCGGCCGCGGCTGAGAGTTTCCCGGACGGAGTATGGGTGGCAGAGTTGGCGTCGCTCTCGGATCCCGCACTCGTGCCGACCCCACTGTTGGGCGCCCTCGGTCTCCGTGAGGAGGTAGGCCGGACTTTGACCGAGACGGTGGTCGCGCACCTGTGCTATCGCAGGGCGCTCGTCGTGCTTGACAACTGCGAGCACGTCGTGGATGAGGCGGCAGCGCTGGCCCTTGCGATTGGAGAAGGTTGCCCAAAGGTGAGCATTTTGGTGACCTCCCGGGAACCACTTCGCCTGCTCGGGGAGGCAGCGTACGCTGTTCCCGGTCTCGAACTACCAGAGCCGTCCGAGTCTGACGCCGTCCGACTTTTCCTAACGCGGGCGAGCGAAGCGCGCTCCGATTTATCGGTCAGTGCTAGCAGCCTTCAGACGGTGGCGGCCATCTGTGCCCGACTCGACGGCCTCCCCCTGGCCATCGAGCTCGCGGCGGCACGGGTGCGGTCCATGTCGCCCGAAGAGATCCTGGACCGCCTCGGTCGCTCGCTAGACCTCCTGACCAAGGGCAGACGTGGGGCACAAAGTCGCCAGGCGAGTCTGCGGGGAGCAATCGAGTGGTCTCATCAGCTTCTCGGTCCAACAGAACAGGTGATGTTCCGCCGCCTCGCCATTTTCGCTGGAGGGTGGACGCTGGAGGCAGCTGAACATGTATGCCCGGGGGGCAGTCTCAACCGTGATGTAATCCTCGATACCCTCGACGCGCTGGTGGACAAGTCCCTTGTTGTGGCAGGCCCGGACAACCTGGGCCAAACGCGCTACAAATTGCTAGAGACCATCCGAGACTATGCCGCCGAGCGCCTCATGGAGCGGGGCGAGGCCGACGTGATCTCTGAGCGTCACGCCGCCTGGTGCCTTGCGCTGTCCAAGTTTCCCGAACAGGCGCCTCCGGGTAGCCAACAGGAGGCTCTTTGGTTTGACGCGTTGGAGCCCGACCACGCCAACCTGCTGGCCGCCCTCGAGCACCTACATCGTTCGGGCGATCTCCGTGAAATGGAGCTGGCCGCCGACGTCGGGAGATTCTGGTACGCGCGGACCCGCTTCCGCACCGCCCGCGAGCACCTTACCCGGGCATTGGCCTCCCACCCTGGCCCATCTGCCCACCGAGGCCGTGTGGCCACCGGCCTGGGCTACGTCGGTATGCGAACAGGCGACTACCCGCAGGCCCGTGCGTATTTCAAGGAGGCGCTGGGAATAGCCCAAGCGCTGCGCGACCGAGAGGCGGAGTGCGCCGCGGTGGGCGGCCTGGGCCACATCGAATTGCAAATGGGGAACTACCCACAAGCAAGAGACCGCTACAGGGAGGCGCTGGCCATAGCCCGCGAGATTGGCAACCTCTACCAGGAAGAGGCGTGGGTTGGCAATGTGGGCCAAGCCTTATCGGGGTTGGGTGAGTACGCACAGGCTCAGGCCTGCTTGGAGGAAGCCAGGGCAATGGCCCGCGAGCGTAACGCTCGCTCCTCCGAGGGACTATGGCTTGCCTGCCTCGCAGACCTCGCTGCAGATATGGGTAACTACTCCGAGGCCAGAGCTAGCTATGAGAAAGCCCTCGCGATAGCTCGAGAGCTCGGCCGCCGCCTTTGGGAGGGCCCGTGGATCGGCGCCCTGGCCGACGTAGCCTTGCAACTAGGTGAATATCCACAAGCGCAGGCCGACTTTGAGCAGGCGCTGGCAGTCGCGCGGGAACAAAGCGATCGGGACGGAGAAGGCTACGCCATCCTCGGACTGGGCAACGTCGCCTTGCGGACGGGGGACTATCCGCGCGCCCGAGCGCTATACATAGAAGCTGTCGACAAAGCCCGAAATATTGGTGCACCGTCGCTCTCGGTCAAGACCTTGGAGGCCGCTGCTGCCCTACTAGGGGCAGGCGCAGAACACAGCAAAGCCATCGAACTCGTCGCCGCCGCCGCAACCGCCCGCGCCCGGGGAGGAATGCAGCCGGGCCGCGCCGAGGCTGAGCAGGTCGAGAAGATAATCGCTGAAGCTCGGGCGCACCTGGAGCCGCAAACGCACGACCGCACCTGGAATACGGGGTTGGCTCTCACGGCCGACGATGCCCTCGACCTCGCGGAGCAGCACCTGCGGAACTCGCCCGAGCCGTGATCCATCGGCAGGAATCCGAATGGTGGCGCTCCTTCGTTTGAGGAAGGGCGCGGTTAGGAAGTGAAAATGCCCAAGTCACGCCAGGGGTGACCAGCAAACACCTCGCGGTTACGGCAGGAACTCAGCCGCAACCCTGTTGAGGACCTCGGCGCCACGTGTCGTCGTCCGAAGCCTGCTGCCCGCGCGTGCCAGGAGGCCCTGCGCGACGAGCCTGTCCGCGGTCACCTCAACCTCTGCTTGCAGGCCCGGCAGCATTCCCTCGAGCTGGGCCAGGTCCAGCCCCTGGCGTAGCCGGAGGCCCATCATTACGAGGTCCGAGGCCGTCGTGGCGAGGTCCAGCCACTCGCTGCCGCTGACGGCCGTGCCGGTGGCCTTAACCGCGGCGATGTACGCCGCCGGGGCCGCGACGTTCCACTCCCGCAGGGTGCGGGCGCCGGCCGGGATGGGACCAGCCCACCCGGGGACACGCGGCGTATGCAGGAAGGCGTGGGCCCCGGCGCCCGCGGCCATATATGGCACTCCCGACCAGTAGGCCAGGTTGTGGCGGCTGTAATGGCCCGGACGGGCCCAGTTGGAGACCTCGTAGTGATCAAAGCCCGCCGCCATCAGCTTCTCGCGGGCGATCGCCTGCTGCTGCAGCTGGGTATCAGCGTCCGGGAGGATCGTGTGCCCGGCGCGGACGTCCGCGCCCAGGCGGGTGCCGTCCTCGGGGGTCAACTCGTAGGCGGACACATGGTCAGGGCCAAAGGCCAGGGCCTCGTCGACGACCTCTCCCCAGCGGGCTGTGGACAGACCGGGTATGCCATAGATGAGGTCAAAGGAGAGACTCGCGAGGCCGGCCGCGCGCGCCCTACGCATCACCCGCAGGGCCTCCGCGGCATCATGAGCCCGCTCCAGGAACCGCAGCGAGGGGTCGTCCAGGCTCTGCACGCCGAGGCTGAGGCGAGTGACACCTGCCTCCAGCCATTCGTCAATCCTGGCGGCCTCGGCGGAGTGCGGGTTGGCCTCGATGGTCACCTCGGCGTCGGGGGCCAGCTGGAAGCTGTCACGCACGGCGTCCATCACCTGCCGGATGGCTGCCGCCGGGACCAGGCTCGGGGTCCCTCCGCCGATGAACACCGTGTCCAGCGGCCCGCCCCCGAACTCGCGGCCCCAGGACCGGATCTCCGTGACGAGTGCGGCGGCATAGGCGCCGTAGAGGTGCTGAAGCCCCACGTGGGAGTTGAAATCGCAGTAGGGACACTTGCTGACGCAGAAGGGGATGTGGATGTAGAGGCTGCGGGGAAGTTGTCTGGCGGCGTCGCCTACGCTTGCGCGATGGGAGAGGGGTTCGACGAGGCCGGCCTGCTCGCGGTCAGCGC
>JBHEMP010000078.1:0-6737 GCA_046262515.1 Candidatus Dormibacteria bacterium
CGGTCAGAGGCCATGTCGATGAGCGCATCGGCCATGCGACGGTCCTTCTGCCGGTGGTCGTCCGGGCCACATTTGGTGGCCATGGCCTCGAGGGCGGTGACCACCACCCCGGCGCCTGTCGAATCCAGGAGCGCGTTGATGTAGGTGGTGCCATCCTCGTTGGGCCTGACGGTGAGGGAGCGCATCTCCACCGCAGCCATCTCGGCGTCCTTGGAGCCGTCGGGGTCCTGTATGTGCCGCGCCTCCTTGCAGGTGAGACCGAACCTGCCGACGCTTTGGATCTCAGCCAGCGCCAGCAGCGGCACCTCATCGAAGTTTCCCTTCTTGTACCTCGCGATAAAGGCGGCGGTACGCGCCAGGTGGGCAAGGTGACCGAGGCCGATGTCACCCTCATCCAGGGCCGCGTTGGACATTGGCAGCTCCTCAAGGTGCCGCCCCACCACGACAAGCTCCGAGGCTTCGGAGCGGGAGAGCCGGCAGGTGTGACGCACCATGTCGATGGTGGTGTGAAAAGACTGCCGTTCGGCCTCGTGCGTGCCATCCACCTCTCCCACCATTTCGGCAACCTCGCGCCGGAGGATGTCGACCAGGGTCATTACTTCGCTGGCCTGGACCATCATCTGGTCGGGTCGCTGGTCCACCTCAGCACGGCGGACGAAGCGTTTCACCGCGGCCCTGAGTTCAACCAGCTCCTCGCATATGACCGGTGGCTCGTGGACCACGTCTCCTTCACGGGCGTCGTACTGACCGACGTCTTCACGCACGACCAATGGCCGCGGCCCATCGACCACGTACGGATCTCCCCCCAACCCCCCAAGCATGCATCTATTATACCAAACATATGTTCGTAACTGCGATTAGCCGTGCTACTGGTACCCATGCCTGGCAGTGAATTACATCCGCCCACCGTCCCCTGCGCCGGAAGCGTCTGCGAGGGTGGCTCTTCCAGACACCGCACCGGAGAATGTTGCCGACCCATTCTGCGATTTCAGCATCAGTCCGATCGCTAACCCAAGGGTGGAGACGGTAACCAGCAGTCCGAGATAAAGCGGCCTGCTCGGAAAAAATCTGCGTGCAGGCCACGGCTGCGGAGTATCTACCCCGGATGACACCCTGGGCTGCGGCTACACACCGTGAGTGTGTACAATGCCTGCGAGATGGTTCGTAAACAGATTGTCCTCCCCGAAGACGTTGACCTGCGCCTGCGGCGCCTCGCGGCACAAAGAGGTGCATCCCAAAGCGCGGTGATCGCGGACGCCGTGCGCGCACTCCCTGAACCGCAAGACCAGTTGGCCCGAATGCTTGCGTTTTCGGCAAGCATCGAAGGCGGTCCTCCGAACCTGTCCGAAGAGATCGATCGGGTCCTATACGGATAGCGCGTGCGCGCGGCGATGCTTGACACTGGGCCGATCGTGGGTCTCCTCCACGCGGGGGACGCCCATCACGATCGCTCGGTTTCAGCCCTAAAGGAGAGCGCGAGCCAGGGTCGAGCCCTCTGCACGACCTGGGAGACGATTGGCGAGGCCTATACGCTGATCAGGTTGCGCCTGGCCAGACCCGGCGACGCGGGGCCGGCGCTGGTAGTGCTGCGCTGGGCCCGCGAGAGTGGAGTTGTCGTAATGAAGGCTGGAGATTCGGATCACGCGCGCGCCGCCGCGATTTTGGAGGAGTATGGAGATCATCCCCTCTCCTACGTTGACGCGATCGTTCTCGCCCTCACAGAACGGCATCGGGTCGAGGAAGTTATCACCGTCGATCAACGCAATTTCGGCCCCATACGCCTGGACCATGATCCATCCATCACCGTGGTCTGAGGACGAACGGATATTGGCGGAGGGGGCGAGATTCGAACTCGCGGTGGGTTTCCCCACAACGGTTTTCAAGACCGTCACCTTAAACCACTCGGACACCCCTCCGGGCTGCCGACAGGGCTGACTGAAAGGATAGGATGCCGGGGATGATCTCACGTAGCAGCAACGGGCGCGCGCTAGCGGATCTCCGGCGATGAGGCTCGGCCTCGGCATCGCGGCCGGGCCGGACCCCAAGCCGCTGGAGGACCTCGCCCGGCAGGCCGAGGACCTGGGGTACGACTCGATCTGGTGCAACGACCACCCCGGGGGCGAGGGCCTGCTCCAGCTCGCCGCCTGGGCGCAGGCTTCGCGCCACCTCCAGCTGGGCGTCGGCGTCATGGCCCTCGATCGACACCGAACCGAGGAGATCGCGGCGCGGGTCCAGCAGCTCGAACTGCCAGTCGACCGGCTCCTCCTGGGCCTCGGCGCGGGCTTCACAAAGACGCCGCTCGGGGTTGTCCGGGAGGGCGTCGAGTCTCTCCGCGCCGCCCTCCCCGGCGTGCGAGTGGCGGTCGCCGCGATGGGTCCGCGGATGTGCGAACTGGCCGGCGAAATCGGGGATGCGGTTTTGCTCAACTGGATGACCCCCGCGCGCGCGGCCTGGGCGCGGCCCCTGGTTGAGGCGGGCACGAAACGCACCGGTCGCGAGTCCACTGACGTGCGTATTTTCGGGTACGTGCGGACGGCGCTCGGCGCGGACGGGGCAGACCGCCTCCGTCGCGAATCCGAGACCTACTTCCAGATGCCGCACTACCGCCGCCACTTCGACCAGATGGGGGCGGAGCCCGCCAGTGTGGGCGTGGCCACGGCGGATCCCTCCGGGGTGGCGGACGGCATCAACCGGTACCGCGCGCTGGATGAGCCGGTCGTCCGGGTGCTCTCACACCGCGACATCGGCGACATCCTCGCCGTCGCCCGCGCCGCCGTCGGCGCCTAGGACCCTCCGGCACGGCTCAGCCGAGGTTCACCTAGCCGATAAATTCCAGCCCATCAACGTACGGGCGCAGCGGCTCCGGGATGCGTACCCTGCCATCCGCCTGCTGGTGTACCTCCAGCAGGGCCGAGACGGTGCGCACCAGCGCCAGCCCCGAGCCGTTGATGGTGTGCACGAACCGCGGCTTGGCACCCGGCTCGGGCCGGTAGCGGATGTTGGCGCGGCGCGCCTGGAAGTCCTGGAAGACAGAGCAGGAGCTGACCTCCAGGTAACGGTCAAGGCCCGGGGCCCACGCCTCGAGGTCATATTTCTTGTACTGCGCGAAGCCCATGTCGCCGGAACACATCAGCAGCGCGCGGTAGGGAAGCCCGAGTTCCTGCAGCACCACCTCCGCGTCATGCGTCAGCGCCTCGTGTTCTGCCGCCGATGTTTCGGGGGTCGTGAACTTCACCATCTCGACCTTGTTGAACTGGTGCAGCCTGACGTAGCCGCGGGTGTCCTTACCGGCCGCGCCGGCCTCGGAGCGGAAGCACGGGGAGAAGGCCACATGGCGGATGGGCAGGTCGGCGGCGTCGAGGATCTCGTCGCGGTACATGTTGGTCAGGGGGACCTCCGCGGTGGGCACCAACCAGAGATCGCGGTCCTGGATGCGGAATGAGTCATCCGCGAACTTGGGCAGGTTTGCCGTCCCCGTCATGGCGTCGGAGTTGACCAGGAATGGAGGCTGAACCTCAACGTAACCGTGCCGGCGTGTCTGCACGTCAAGCATGAACTGCGCCAGGCCGCGTTCAAGGCGAGCGCCCTGGCCCTTCAGGAAGACGAAGCGCGAACCGGCGACCTTGACGCCCCTCTCGAAGTCCATGATCCCGAGGCGCTCGCCGAGTTCGTAATGCGTCAGCGCTTGAAACGGCAGCGGCGAGCGGTCGCCCCAGGATCGGACCTCCACGTTGCCGCTCTCGTCGGCGCCGACAGGAACTTCGGGCGCGTGGAGGTTTGGGACCTCTAGCAGGAGCTGGTCGAGCTCCCGCTGGACCTCCCCGCGGCGTTGCTCGTGACCCCTTAACTCGACCTTGAGGCGCTCCAGCTCGCGCAGCTCAGGGATCTCGTCCGCGGACCGACCCTCCGCACGGGCACGCCCGATAAGTGGACCCACGGCCTTCGAAAGACGGTTCTGTTCCGCCGCCCGGGTCTCAGTCTGCTGGATGAGCTCGCGCAGGTCCGCGTCCAACTCCAGGATGCGGTCGATGGGCGCGTCGGCGACGCCCTTGTCCCGGGCCGCGGCGCGAACCTCATCGGCATTTTCGCGGATGTATGAGAGGGCGAGCATCAGGCCTCCTCCGGCGAGTCCGGGCCGGACGCGGGGCGGTCGCGCATCAGCGGAAAGGTCAGCACCTCACGGATATGAGCCGCGCCGGCCAGCAACATGACCAGTCGATCGATGCCCATACCCATTCCACCGGCCGGTGGCATCCCCTGCTCCAGCGCCGTAATGAAGTCCTCATCCATGGGATGGGTCTCCTCGTCACCGGCGGCCTGTGCGCGGAGCTGCTGCTCAAACCTGGAGCGCTGGTCGACAGGATCGGTCAGCTCGGCAAAGGCATTGGCGTACTCGCCGCCGGCGATGAAGAGCTCAAACCGCTCGACCAGGCGAGGGTCATCGGCGCGACGCCGCGCCAGCGGTGAAACCGAGACGGGGTAGCCGGTGACAAAGGTCGGCTGCACCAGCGTCTTCTCGACGGCGCGCTCGAAGACCTCGAAGACAAGCTCGCCCCAATCCCGCTCTCGGTGAACGGTCCCGAGCTCCGCCGCGCAGGCACGCAGGGCTTGCTCGTCATCAACATCCAGGCCGGGCCGGCGGTCGCGGATGAGGTCCAGCATCTCCGCGCGCTGCCAGGGCGAGGCAAGGTCGATGGTATGCCCCTCGTACTCGTGGTGGGACATGTCCGCACCCAGGACCTCCGCCGCGGCGGCCTTGACCATGCTCTCGGTGAGCTCGAACATCCCGTCCAGGTCGGTGTAGGCCTGGTACGCCTCGAGGATGGTGAATTCAGGGTTGTGCAGGGCGTCGATACCCTCGTTGCGAAAGGCACGGCCGATCTCGTAGATGCGCTCCAACCCCCCCACCAGCAGGCGCTTGTGGTGCAGCTCGACGGCGATGCGCAGCTTCAGGTCCATGTCGAGGCTGTTGTGGTGGGTGAGGAACGGGCGCGCCGCGGCGCCGCCCGCGACGCCGTGGAGCATCGGCGTCTCGACCTCCAGGAAACCGCGGCCGTCGAGGAAGGCGCGGATAGCGCCGATGGCACGGCTGCGCGCCGCGAGGGTGCGCCGCGACCGCGGGTTGACGATCAGGTCGACATGCCGTTGCCGAAACCGCAACTCCGCGTCCTTGAGCCCGTGCCACTTGTCCGGCAGGGGAAGGAGCGCCTTGGTGAGCATGGTCAGCCCGCTCAGTTCGAGGGTCGTCTCGCCGCTGCGGGAGCGCATCACGGTACCCTCGGCGCCGACGATGTCGCCCAGGTCCATGGCCTTGAAAAGCCGCATCCCGGCATCGTCGAGGGTGTCGGCGCGCGCCATCAGCTGGATCTGACCGCTCGCGTCCAGGAGGTCGGCGAAGCCGACCTTGCCCTGGGGCCGGTGACGCGTCACCCGCCCCGCCAGGCGAACGGGGCCCCGTCGCAGACCCGGGTCGTCGCCGCCCGTTTCCAGCATCAGCCGCGCCTCGGCGACCGAGTGACTGCGCTCGTACCGCAGCGCGAACGGCTCGACACCATCGTCCCGCAGCCGCGCCATGTTGGCCACGCGCTGCTGGCGCAGCTCGGCAAGGCCGCTGGGTTCCGCGCGCGCGCCTGTTTCCTCGGCCATGTCAGCGGAGAAGTTTAGGCGGGGCCGGGCCGCCCCTGGGCATGAAGGGCCGTCCGGCAGAGCCCTTACTTGACGTCGATGAGCGTGACGGTGCTGGTCCCACCGGGGGTGGTGACCTTGACCTTTTCGCCCTTGACATGCCCGAGGAGGGCTTTGCCCACGGGACTCTCAAGGGAGATCAGGCCCTTGGTGGGGTCGGCCTCGACCGGGCCGACGATGGTGTAGCCCGTCTCGCCGAACTCATCCTTGACCTTGACCTTGGAGCCCAGCTGCACGGTGCCGGAGCTCTTGCGCGAGGACTCGGGGATCAGCTCGGCGTTGCGGATCATCTTCTCCAGGGTCATGATCCTCCCCTCGATCCAGCCCTGGTCGTTCTTGGCGTCCTCGTACTCCGCGTTCTCCGAGATGTCACCGAACTCCTTGGCGCTCTTGATCCGTTCCGCGACCTCTGGACGCTTGACACGGAGGAGCTCGTCGAGCTCGGCGTTGAGCTTCTCGAGACCCTTCCTGGTGATCGGAACTGGCTTGTCCTGGAGCATTTGAGCAGCGGATTATACGCCAGCTATACCGCCCCTGCCAGCACCTCCTGAGGGCTCGCCACGCCGGCCCTGTAGCTCGCTCCCAGGGATCTTTGGAAGCGGTCAGCGGCCGGGTTCAACTCTTCCAACCGGTCCCAGAAGCGCTCGAGGTCGTCACGGGTGCAGACGTACTGCACAGCGTCGCGCATGCGCGCGCCGCCGGGCACGCCCCGCACCGCCCACGACACGTACTTCCGCGCCAGAACGACACCGCGACGCTCACCGTGGTGGTCGACGACGTACCCCGCCAGGCGTCGAACCAGGGCCAGGTGCGCGTGCCAGTCGAGGTCCGCGATCTCTTCACCGTCCCGCAGGAGGCCGACGCACTGACGGATCAGCCAGGGGTTCCCCATCATGCCGCGGGCCAGCAGCACCCCGTCGCAGCCCGTGTCATCCATGCGCCTGCGGGCGTCGGCAGCGGTGTTGATGTCGCCGCTCCCGAACACCGGGATCGAAACCGCCTCCTTGACCTTGGCGATGTGGTCCCAGTCGGCGCGGCCGGTATATCCCTGG
>JBHEMP010000079.1:0-14640 GCA_046262515.1 Candidatus Dormibacteria bacterium
TGCGACCAGGCCACCCGGATCCGGCACTCCGAGTTGCCCGACGGCAACCGCGGACGGGTCTGCGTCCGTTGTGGTGAGGTAAATGAGCAGGTGACCTCTCGATGAGCGCCGTGGCCACCACCGAGGTTGCCCGCATGCGACAGCGGTACACCGATGAGATCGCGCCGTCACTCCTGGAGGAGTTCGACTACGACAACGCGATGCAGGTTCCCCGTATCGACAAGATCGTCGTCAACATCGGCCTGGGCGAGGCGATCACCGACGGCAAGGCAATCGACAACGCGTCCCGTGACCTGCGCCTGATCACCGGCCAGCAGCCCATCGTGATCAAGGCCAGGAAGTCGGTGGCGGCCTTCCGGCTTCGTGCCGGCATGCCCATCGGGCTCAAGGTCACTCTCCGCGGCGAACGCATGTGGGCCTTCCTGGACAAGCTTCTCAACGTGGCGCTACCCCGTATCCGCGACTTCCGAGGCGTGCCTGAGAACGCCTTTGACGGCCATGGCAACTACACCCTGGGCCTCAAGGAGCAGCTCATCTTCCCTGAGATCGACTACGACAAGATCGACAAGACGCGCGGCATGGAGATCACCATCGTGACCACGGCCCGCAAAGACGACGAGGCACGCAGCCTGCTGACCAAGCTGGGCATGCCCTTCCGAAGGAGAGATTCCTAAGTTGGCCAAGAAATCGCTGATCGCCAAGGCCGCAAGGCCACCGAAGTTCCCCGTCCAGGCGCACGCGCGGTGCGGACTCTGCGGACGCCCGCGGGCCTTCATGCGCAAGTTCGGTATCTGCCGGATATGTTTCCGCAGCCTTGCCCAGCAGGGCCAGGTCCCGGGCGTCAAGAAGTCGAGCTGGTAGGAGGGGAGAGATGGTTTCAGATCCAGTAGCCGACATGCTCACCCGGATTCGTAATGCCACCAAGGCCGGCCACACGGTCGTGGCCGTCCCCGGCGCCAAGATGCAGCGAGAAGTGGCCCGCGTCCTCAAGGAGGAGGGGTACATTCTCGACGTGAAAGAGGAGGAGGATGGGCCCGGTACGCGCCTCCAGATCACCCTCAAGCCCCGCACCACCAACGGGCGCGCGATCAACGGGCTCAAGCGCATCAGCAAGCCCGGTCTGCGTGTGTACGCACGGAAGACGGACATTCCGCGCGTGCTTGGTGGTCTCGGTACCGTTGTCATGTCAACGTCGCATGGGCTCATGAGTGGCCGCGCGGCGCAGAAGGAAGGCCTGGGCGGCGAAGTCGTCGCCTACATCTGGTAATTCGAAATGAGTCGCATCGGTAAGCTCCCCATCCCCGTCCCCGATGGTGTGGACATCGCGATGAAGGGCAGCCACATCGTCGTCAAGGGCGGCCGTGGCGAGCTCGAGTTGGACGTGCACCCGGAGATGCAGATCGTGGTGGAGGACGGCCAGTTGCGGGTGTCGCGCCCGACGGAGCAGACCCGGCACCGCGCCCTGCACGGCCTCACGCGCTCGCTCATCGCCAACATGGTCGAGGGGGTGAGCAAGGGCTTCACCAGGGAACTTGAGCTGGTGGGCGTCGGCTACCGCGCGTCCAAGCAGGGCAACGACCTCCAGCTCAACCTCGGCTTCTCCCACCCGGTCAAGTTCCCGCAGCCGGAGGGAATCACGTTCGAAGTGCCGGACCCCGCTCGGGTGAACATCTCCGGGAGCGACAAGGAGCTGGTGGGCCGGACGGCGTCCCAGATTCGTAAGTTGCGGCCCCCGGAGCCCTACAAGGGCAAGGGCATCCTGTACCGCGGAGAGAAGATCAAGCGGAAGGCCGGCAAGTCCGGCAAGGCGGCGAAATGACAGAGATGGCAAAGGCCCGGCGCGCCAGCCGGAAGAAGCGCCACACGCGCGTACGTTCGCGGGTCAGCGGGATCGAGGCCCGGCCCCGCCTGGCCGTGCACCGTTCGCTGCTGCACATCTCCGCCCAGCTCATCGACGACCTCAGCGGTCGTACCCTGGCCTCCGCCAGTTCGACGGAGCAGGACGTTCGCAAGGCGACCAAGTCGACATCCGGTGTGTCAGCGGCCGAGGCCGTGGGCAAGGCCCTAGCCGAGCGTGCCGTGAAGGCCGGGGTCAAGACCGTTGTATTTGACCGCGGCGGCTACCTCTACCACGGCCGGGTGAAGGCCCTCGCCGACGCCGCGCGATCCGCGGGACTGGAGTTCTGATTTATGTCTGACGAAGAGAGCAAGCAGGAAGAAACCAAGCTCACCGAGTCCGCCGCCGCGGAGCCCGGCGCGGGCGACCCCGTGGTCGCCGGCCCCGGCGGGGACGTCGCGGCCCAGGAGGTGGCGTCCGAAGTCGCGGCTGAGTCCGAGGCGGCCCCGGCAGTGCCGGAGGCCGCACCACCGGCACCCGAGGCCGCAGGAGCCCCATCCGAGGCGGCACCGGCAGCGCCCGCGCAGCCCCAGGGCCCGATCGAGAAATCGGTCAACGAGGCCATCCGCGCCCGAGTGGCGGCTTCACAGCAGCGCCCTACGGCGCTGCCGACATCGCCTGGTCGTGGTGGCGGAGGAGCCTTTGGCGGCGGCGGCGGAGGCGGGTTTGGCGGTCCCAGGGGCCCTCGCGGCTTCACCTGGGGCGGCCAGCAGAACGATGGTCCTCCGCCGGAGTTCATCGAGAAGGTCGTCCACCTGAACCGTGTCGCCAAGGTCGTCAAGGGCGGTCGGCGGTTCTCCTTCAGCGCCCTGGTGGTCGTTGGCGACCAGAAGGGTCGCGTCGGTGCGGGTCTCGGCAAGGCCGGCGAGGTTCCTGACGCCATCCGCAAAGGCGTGGAGGATGCCAAGAAGAACATGATCCGTGTGCCCATGGTGGGGACCACGATCCCGCACGAGCTGCGCTTTAAACTCGGCGCGGCCAAGGTCATGCTCAAACCAGCCTCGCCAGGGACCGGGGTGATCGCCGGCGGGGCGATGCGCGCCGTGGTCGAGCTCAGTGGGATCAAGGACATCCTGACCAAGTCCCTTGGCACCAACAACCCCATCAATACGACTCGCGCCACGATCGCCGCGCTGGGTCAGCTGCGCATGCCGGACCAGGTCGCCGGCGCTCGAGGCAAGGAAGTGGCCGAGATCGGCATGCGGCGCGCGCCCAGGGTCAAGGAGAAGCCGGCCCAGCGTGCGGACCTCGTGCGTCCGGACGAGGACGAGGGGGTCAAGGCCCTCAACGAGCCGGCCGTCGCCGCCACGGAGTTGAAGTGATGGCGAAGGCAGCGGCCAAGGTGAAGGTGACTTACACCAAGAGTGCAATCGGCTATAAGCAGGACCAGAAGGGCACCATCCAGGCACTGGGACTGAAGAAGCTCAACCAGACGGTCGAGCACGTGGACACGCCCCAGTTTCGGGGCATGGTTCACAAGGTGCGCCACCTGGTCACCTTGCACGAGGCGACCGATGGTGAGGCACGTGAGGAGAAGGCATGAAGATCCATGAGTTGAAGCCCGCCGCCGGGTCCAGGACCGCGCGCAAGCGGGTGGGCCGCGGCATCTCATCCGGGCAGGGCAAGACCTCCGGCCGCGGTCAAAAGGGCCAGGGATCGCGTAGCTCATCCGGTACGCCGCGCTCCTTCGAGGGTGGGCAGATGCCGCTGGCTCAGCGCCTGCCCAAGCTGCGCGGTTTCACCAATATCAACCGCAAGGAATACGCGGTCGTGAATCTTGGCAAGCTCAACCGTTTCGAGGCCGGCACCGAGGTGAACCCAAAGCTGCTGCAGGACACCGGGCTGGTTCGCAAATCGCTGGACGGCGTCAAGGTGCTGGCGGCCGGGGAACTCAAGGTCGCGCTCAAGGTCTCCGCGCACAGGATTTCGAGCGGCGCCCGTAAGGCCATCGAGGACGCGGGCGGGTCGGTCGAGCTGCTCGGGCCGCAGCCTGAAGACAAGCCCGAGAAGCGGGCGAAGAAGAACGCCGCGACGAAGGCAAAGGCCGACGCAGCCGCCGCGCGCGGCGGCAACGCCCCGGCCACAGCGGAAAACGCGAACCCCTCCGCGACCGCCGCGGGCGATCCCCCCAGGGCCGCGGAAGAGTCCGCCAATGAAGTTCCGGCCGACTCCGAAGAAAGCGACGCCCCCAAGGGCGAGTAGCCGCCAGCCTTGATCGCGGCCGTCAGGAACTCGTTCCGCGTCCCGGAACTTCGCCGCAAGATCCTCTTCACGATCGCCATGATCGTGGTCTTCCGAATGCTCGCCCACATCGCCGTCCCCGGCGCGAGCCAGGCGGCGCTGGCACGGCTCTTCAACAACAATGGCGTTCTAGGCCTGCTCGACCTGTTCTCGGGCGGCGGCCTGGCCCGCTTCTCGATCACCGCCATGGGGGTCAACCCCTACATCAACGCCAGCATCATCATGCAGCTCATGACCGTGGTCTCCGAGCGTCTCAAGGAGATGCAGAAGGAGGGGGAGTACGGGCGAAAGCGGATCACCCAGTACACGCGGCGCTTGACGGTGGTGCTGGCCCTGGTCCAGGCCTTCGGTTTCATGTCCCTGTTCTCCAATCCCCAGGTCGGTGTGCTCGTGAATCCCAAACCCTTCGACTACCTCGTGGTCATGTCCACCCTGACCGCCGGGACGGTGATCCTCATGTGGATCGGCGAGTTGATCACCGAATACGGCATCGGCAACGGCATCTCACTGGTCATTTTCGCCGGCATCGTGGGTCGCTTCGGACCCGGGGTACTGGGCTTCTTCGGCACGGGATCAACCCAGGTCGGGGGCGTGATCATCTTCGCCATCCTCGCCCTCCTGGTGACCATGTTCATCATCTACGTGCAGCAAGCGGAGCGACGGATCAGGATCCAGTCGGCACAACGGATGGTGGGGCGAAAGGTCTACCAGGGCCGCACCTCGCACCTCCCGCTCAAGGTCAACCTGGCGGGTGTGATCCCGATCATTTTTGCGCTCTCGATCATGTTCTTTCCCACCATCCTCGCGAACTTCTTTGCCAACGGCACCGGGAACCTGCTCAAGTTCAGCCAGGGGGTGCAGCGGTACTGGCAGCCGACCGGCCCGAACATCGGGTGGGACTTCGCCTACAACGGCATCTATTTCCTGCTCATCGTGGGCTTCACCTTCTTCTACACGGCCATCGTCTTCGACCCCCTCGAGACCGCTGACAACCTCAAGAAGCAGGCCATCTTCATCCCCGGCATCCGGCCCGGGCGGGCCACGGCGGAATACCTCGACAAGGTCATGACGCGGATCACCTACGTCGGCGCGCTCTTCCTGGCGGTGATCACGGTGGTCATCCCACTGGTGGCGGGCCAGATCGCGTTCGGCACCGCGGGCAGTCGCAACAACGGCGTCCTCTACCTGGGTGGCACCGCCGTCCTGATCGTCGTGGGGGTGGCCCTGGACACGATGAAACAGTTGGAAACGCAGCTCCTTATGCGCCAGTACAAAGGCTTTATTAAATGAGGCTCGTCCTCTTTGGCGCGCCCGGGTCCGGCAAGGGAACCCAGGGCCCGTTCCTGGTCGAGAAGTACGGCATCCCCCAGGTCAGCACGGGTGAGATCCTTCGTGAGCACCGCAGGCAGGGAACTGACCTTGGCGTCGTCGCGGAGGGCTATATGTCGGTCGGCGACCTCGTCCCGGACGACGTCATTGTGAATATCATCCGCGAGCGCATAGTCGAGCCCGACGCGGCTTCGGGCTTCATCCTGGACGGCTTTCCCCGCACGATCCCCCAGGCCGAGGCGCTCGACCAGATGTTGGAGCGGGCGGGCGCGCCGCTTGATCGCGTCCTCTTCCTGGACGTCCCCCAGGCAGTCCTTGAGGCACGCCTGGGCGGCCGCTGGACCTGCCCCGCAGATGGACGGGTCTACAGCGAGGCCGAACTGGGAGATCGCCGCCTGTGCGAGGACGACGGTGAGCAACTGGAGCAGCGCGACGATGACCAGCCGGAGGTCATACGCCGGCGCATTGAGGAGTTCGAGGGACAGACGGCGCCCGTGCTCGACTACTACAAATCGCAGGGCAAGGTGCTCCGGATTGACGGCGAGCAGTCCGTGGACGCCATCCGCGAGGAGATCGTGCGGCGCCTCGGTGAGATGGCGGCATGATCACGGTCAAGTCCAGGGGCGAGCTGGAGTTGATGGTCGAGGCGGGCCGGTTGCTGGCCGAGGTCCTGGACGAGCTGGAGCGCGCCTGCGCTCCCGGCGTGACCACCGACGAGATTGACGCGCTGGCCGACCGGCTGATGAGAGAGCGGCGCTGCACCCCGGGGTTCCTCGGCTATAACGGGTTCCCCAAGCACCTGTGTATCTCGGTGAACGAAGAGGTGGTGCATGGCATCCCCAATGCCCGCGTGGTCGCCGAGGGCGACCTCGTCTCCCTGGACTGCGGGCTGATTTACGAGGGTCTCTGGGCCGACTCGGGCCGCACCGTGATGGTTGGCGACGTGACGGCTGAGGCCCGGAAGCTCGTCGAGGTCACGCGGCGGGCGCTGGATGCCGGCATCGAGCAGGCTCAACCGGGTAACCGGGTGGGCGATGTCTCGGCGGCGGTCCAGAAGGTCGTGGAGGCCGGTGGTTTCTCGGTCGTACGGAACTTTGTCGGCCACGGCATCGGTCGAAACATGCACGAGGAACCACAGGTGCCCAACTTCGGTGTCCGCGGGACCGGCCCACTCCTCAAGGCCGGCTATGCCCTGGCCATCGAGCCCATGGTCAATGCCGGCAGCCACGAGGTGGAGATGCTGGGCGATGGCTGGACGATCGTGACCGCCGACGGGCGTCTCTCCGCATATTTCGAGCACACCGTGCTGATCACCGAGGACGGTCCGGTGGTCTCAACCACCCTCGCGCCCAGGGGGGCGACGGTATGAGGCCCCTCTTTGAGTTCACGGTGAACGAGGCATATACTTGTGGTTCGTCTCCCCGGAATGCTGGCGCGCGCCATGTCTGAGGAGAAGGCGGTGGTTCTCGGAACGATCCTGGAGCCGTTGCCGAATGCCCTCTTCCGGGTCAGCCTGGAGAACGGGCACAAGATCCTGGCCCACGGCTCGGGGGGCGTTCGCAGTTTCCACCTGCGGCTCCTTGCCGGGGATCGGGTAAAGATCGAGGTCGTCCCGGAAAACCCGGGTCGAGGCCGAATAATCGAACGATTGAAGTAGAGAAAGAAAGAGAACTTTGAAGGTCAGGGCTTCCGTCAAGAAAATGTGCAAGGACTGCAAGATCATCCGGCGCCACGGCGTGGTGAGGGTGATCTGTGCCAAGGACCCCAAGCACAAGCAGGTACAAGGCTAGATGGCGCGTATTGCCGGCGTTGACATTCCTCGCGAAAAGCGGATCGTGATCGCGCTGACCTACATCTATGGCATTGGGCCGACCACCGCGAAGAAGGTCATCGCCAGCGCCAACCTGGACGAGAATATGAAGACCAAGCAGCTCTCGGACGAGCAGGTCGGCCGCCTTCGAGAGGTCGTCGACAAGCAGCTCAAGGTCGAGGGCGAGCTTCGACGCCAGATCGCGCTGAACATAAAGCGACTGATGGAGATCGGCACCTACCGCGGCCTTCGGCACCGCCGTGGGCTCCCGGTGAGGGGACAGCGGACCCGCACCAACGCCCGCAGCCGGCGCGGACCGAAGCGAACCGTCGGCGTACGCCGGAAAAAGGGTAAGTAAGAACTAGATGACGAAGAAAAAGAAGGTTGTACGCACCCGTCGCCGCGAGCGCAAGAACATCGCGGTCGGGCAGGCCCACATCCAGTCCACCTTCAACAACACGATCATCTCCATCACCGACACCGACGGCAACGTCGTCTCCTGGGGCAGTTCGGGAGGTCACGGTTTCAAGGGGTCGCGCAAGAGCACGCCCTATGCCGCCCAGGTGACGGCCGAGGCCACCGCCCGCAAGGCCATGGAGCACGGCATGAAGACCGTGGAGATTTTCGTCAAGGGTCCCGGGTCCGGTCGCGAGGCCGCAATTCGTTCACTCCAGGCCACCGGGCTGGACGTCACCTCCATCAGCGACGTGACCCCGATCCCGCACAACGGTTGCCGTCCCCCCAAGAGGAGGCGTGTCTAAGTGACCTACCCCAACGAGTCGCCGACATCTCATCGGCTCCAGACAGCAATCTGCGCGTCGCGGGTCCCGGCCCGTCGTCGTCACGCACCCACCGGTGCGCTCCTCCTCGTTCCACCCGCTCCTTCATCTTGCCGCCCGGACCGGTACCCTGTCCGGTCCCTGCCGCGGTCTGTTCGGCGCCCCGCTGAGGTAGGTCACTATGCCAGGTAAGGTCGACGCCGTCTGCAGGATCTGCCGCCGCGAGGGGGACAAACTGTTCCTCAAGGGCGAGAAGTGCTTCACCAAGTGCACGTTCGATAAGCGCCCGTATCCTCCCGGCCAGCATGGCCAGGCGCGCCGGCGGAAGAGCACGGACTTCGGCATCCAGCTGCGCGCAAAGCAGCGGGCCCGCAAGATCTACGGCGTCCAGGAGACCCAGTTCCGCAACTACTACGAGGACGCAGCCACCCGCAAGGGCGAAACCGGCCTGGAGCTGCTCCGCCGTCTTGAGCTGCGCCTCGACAACATCGTCTACCGTGCCGGGTTCGGCAGCTCGCGCTCCGAGGCCCGTCAGCTCGTGACCCATCGCCACTTCGCGGTGAACGGTCACACCGCCAATGTCCCCAGCATGCGCCTGCGCGTCGGTGATGTCGTCACCGTCCGTCCCCGCAGCAAGGGATCCGAGCCCATCCAGCGTTCGCAAGAGATGCTCAACAACCGTCCCCGGCCGGGCTGGCTGGCGGAAGGTCCGCAGGAGCTCTCAGTGCGGGTGGCCCAGGAGCCGGCCCGTGACGAGATGGAAACGCTCATTGAAGAGCACCTGATCGTGGAGTTCTACTCCCGATGACGCTGACTTTGAACCCCGAGGAGGTCGCCACCATGTCAATGACCATCACCGATACGCCACCCACCCCCGCACCCGCACCCCGTCCCGTGGCGCCCGCGGTCAACGTCGTGGAGACCACCGAGGATTACGGCAAGTTCGAGATCGAGCCCCTGGAGCCCGGGTTCGGCACGACGCTGGGGAACTCCCTGCGGCGAGTCCTGCTGTCCAGCCTGAGCGGCGCCGCTGTCACCTCGGTGTCCATCGACGGCGTCGCGCACGAGTTCAGTTCGATCCCCCATGTCCGTGAGGACGTCACCGAGATCCTGCTCAACCTGAAGGGCCTCAACCTGCTTTCACACACCGAGGAGCCGGTGCGGCTCTACCTCGATGTGAAGGGCCCCAAGGAAGTGACGGCGGCTGACATCAAAACCCCCAGCGACGTTGAGATCGTGAATCCTGACCTTTACATCTGCTCGATCGACGACAAGTCGACCACGCTTCGCGCCGAGCTGATGGTCGAGCGGGGACGGGGATACGTCCCGGCCGACCGCAACAAGAAAGAGGACCAGCCCATCGGTGTCATCCCGATTGACGCCATCTTCTCGCCCGTCGTCAAGGCCAATTTCCTCGTCGAGAAGACCCGTGTTGGGCAGGAGACCGATTGGGACAAGCTGGTGCTGGAACTCTGGACGGACCACACGATCAAGCCGGAGGACGCTGTCAGCGATGCTGCCCGCATCTTCACTCGCCATCTGGACCTCTTCGCTCGTTTCGGGGAGAGCATCAGCGCTCCTCCCGCGGAACCGGCCGGCGGCGCCGGGCCCCTGGCCGATGTCAGCGTTGAAGAGCTGGAGCTCTCCGTCCGCGCGCTCAATTGCCTCAAGGCCAACGACATCACCCGGGTCGGCCAGCTGCTGGGCAAGCGCGAGGAGGAGCTTCTCAGCCTGCGGAACTTCGGCAAGAAGTCGCTCGACGAAATCAAGGAGAAGCTTGTCGAGCGCGGCTTCGTCCCTGCCGACCAGATCGACTCCGCGTTCGCTTAGGCCTGGGACACACTCGTGCGTCACAACAAGTCCGGCCGTAAGTTCGGGCGGACCGCGTCCCACCGCCAGGCGATGACCCGTAACCAGGTCACCTCGCTGCTGCGGTCGGGCCGCATCGAGACAACCGAAGCCAAGGCCAAGGAGCTCAGGCGCTGGGTTGAGAAGGTGATCACCACGGCCAAGGCCGACGACCTCGCTGCGCGCCGCGCGGTGGCTTCGGCAGTGACCGACCCGGCAGTCGCGGAGCGCCTCTTCTCGACCTACGTGCCTCGCTTCAAGGAGCGCAACGGCGGGTACACCCGCATCATGGCCAAGGGGCCCCGCCTCGGCGACGCAGCGCCAATGGTCCTTATCGAGCTGGTGGATTAGCGCTGTGCATCACAAGTTAGTTCTCGAGTTCGATGGCACCGCCTACCATGGTTGGCAGGAGCAGCCGGGTGGTCAGCCCACCGTGGCCGGCGCCGTGCGTGACGCCATTCAGCGCATCACCGGGGAGCGGCCCCGGCTGGCCGCCGCCGGGCGCACTGACGCCGGCGCACATTCACTCGGACAGACCATCAGCTTCGAACTGGCCTCACTGATGGGTAGTGATGAGCTCGGGAAGGCCGTGAATGCCGCCCTGCCGGCGGACATCACGGTGCGCAGCGCGGTGGTCGCGGAACCCGGGTTCCACGCTCGCTTCTCGGCCCGCAGACGGACATACCGTTACCTGGTTGAGAACACGCCCACCCGCGGCGCGCTGCTCCGCAACCACGCATGGCATGTTCGCCAGCCCCTCGACATCAGCGCCATGCGCGCAGCCGCGCAGCCGCTGCTCGGTGAACACGACCTCGCGGCGTTCGGCTCGGATCCGGCGGGCGGCAACACCGTGCGGACACTGGCCCGTCTTCGAGTTCGCAGCTTCGGGACGGCGCTGGTGGCCTTTGACCTGACGGCGAACGCCTTCCTCTACGGGATGGTGCGGCGCATCGTCGGCTTCCTTGTCGAGGTTGGCATGGGCCGGCGCCCGGCCCACGATTCCGGGTCGCTGCTGCTACCCGGCGCCCGCGCCGCCGCTCGCGTCGCCCCGGCCCGCGGTCTTTACCAGTTGGCGGTGGAGTACTGATGCAAAAGACATACAGCCCGAAGGCGTCTGAGCTCGAGTCGAGCTGGTACATCGTCGATGCCCAGGACCAGGTCCTCGGCCGGCTCGCCAGCAATATCGCCAAGATCCTCCGCGGCAAGCACAAGCCGGGCTACACGCCCCACGTCAACACAGGCGATTTCGTCGTCGTGATCAACGCGCGCCATGTCAGGGTCACCGGCAACAAAGCCAAGGACAAGCTGTACAAGCGCTACTCTGGTTACCCGGGTGGCCTCAAGCAGCGGACATTCGAGGAGCAGATGGGGCGTCAGCCCGAGAAACCGCTGACCGATGCCGTGAAGGGCATGCTCCAGCACAACACCCTCGGAGCACAGATGCTCAAGCGCCTCAAGGTCTATGCCGACGGCACTCATGAGCAGCAGGCGCAGCAGCCCACGCGGATCCGCTTCAACGACAAGGGAGAGCTCGAAAACATTGGCGACTGATCCCCTCAAGGCAGTCGGTCGGCGCAAGGAGGCCGTGGCGCGTGTGCGCCTCAGCCCCGGCGAGGGCCGCATCACGATAAATGACCGCGAATTCCGCGAATACTTCCCCCGACGCCTCCTCCAGCAGGTCGTGGTGGCGCCGCTGCGCGCGGTTGACGCCCTGAAGCGCTACGACGTCGCGGCGAAGGTCGAGGGGGGCGGAGTCAGCGGACAGGCCGGCGCCGTGGTCCAGGGCATCGCCCGGGCGCTGGTGTCCAGCGAACCTGACACCCGTGGGACGCTCAAGAGCGGGGGTTTCCTTTCCCGCGACGCCCGTGCCAAGGAGCGGAAGAAGCCCGGACTGAAGCGAGCCCGCAAAGCCCCCCAGTACACCAAGAGATAAGAAGCAGCCCCCCGGCAACGCGGTCGGTTTCTCGGGCGCCTGGGTGGCGCTGCGGGGCGTCGTGGATCGGCCCTGTCGGGCCTTCTGCGCGCGGTACTCACGGACTCCGTGTCCGCTCCGTTCCGTGCTCGACCACTCCTTCCGCAGCATCCACCCAACCACCCTCGTTGGGTGAGGGGGATTCAGTCGCTTCAAGTTGGCAGTCGCGCGGGCGTGGTCACTTTAGAATCAGGGTATGTACTCCGGCCTTGCCGGCAGGGACCTGCTTTCGATCGGTGACCTGACGCGCGATGACATCGAGGCGATCCTCGAGACCGCCGCCGACCTGAAGCGCACCCGGAGGAGCACACCCGGGGACCGGGGGCCGCTCGCGGGTAAGAGCGTGGGCATGATCTTCCAGCGACCCAGCAACCGGACGCGCGTCTCATTCGAAGTCGCGATCCACGAGCTCGGAGGGCATCCCATCGCCCTCTTCAGCCAGGAGATCCAGCTCGGGGAGCGGGAGTCGGTCGCGGACATCGCCCGCATCCTAGACCGCTACCTCGACGGGATCGTCGCACGCGTCTACAACCAGCTCGACCTCGAGTCCATGGCGGCGAACGCCGCGGCGCCGGTGATCAACGCGATGACCGACGCGGAGCACCCCTGCCAGGTGCTGGCCGATCTGTTGACGGTGCGGGAGCGGTTCGGCAAGCACGCCGTTGTCACATACCTTGGCGACGGCAACAACGTCTGCAACTCCTGGATCCTGGCGGCGGCGGTAAGTGGTGTGGAACTGCGCCTCGTGACGCCAGAGGGCTATGAGCCACGGCCTGGCATCCTCAAGCGGGCCGCGGCGCTGGGCGGCGCCGAGCACCGGGTGTGGGCCATCAACACCGCGCTCAGGGATACGGACGTCATATACACCGACGTCTGGACCTCAATGGGGCAGGAGCAGGAGCGCGAACAGCGCCGGCGAGACTTCGCCGAGATGCAGGTGAACTCAGACCTGCTGAAACTTGCGCCGGCCTCGGCGCGGGTGATGCATTGCCTGCCGGCCCATCGCGGCGAGGAGATCACGGACGAGGTGATCGATGGCCCACAGTCCATAGTCTTCGACCAGGCAGAGAACCGCCTTCACGTGCAGAAGGCGCTGCTGGCGCTGATTTACGCGTCCGCGGAGGGGTGACGTTGACCCACCAGGCGATCCGCAACGTCCAGCTCTTCCTGCAGTCGCGCACCCTGCCCCTGGACTTTCTCGATATCCTGATCGTTGCCTTCCTGAGCTACCGCCTGCTGATGCTGGTGCGCGGCACGCGCGCGGTCCAGCTCAGCCTCGGCCTCGGACTGCTGGTGCTGGTCGGCCTGGTAGCGCGCATCCTTCACCTTCAGCTGACCTACTACATCTTCAGCAACCTTGCCCCCGCGCTGCTGATCGGGGTGGTGATCTTGTTCCAGCCCGAGCTGCGACGTGCCCTCGACCGGGTCGGGCGGGTCGGGTTCCTGGGAAGGCCGCTGGCGCACTACAACCTGCAGTTGATGAGCCGGGTAGTCGACGAGGTGGTCACCGGTGCCCGCTCCCTGGCGGAGACCAGAACAGGCGCGCTGATCGTGTTTGAGCGCAGTGTCGGCCTGGAGAACTACGCCCTGACCGGGGTGAGGCTCGGCGCGGATGTCACCGCCGAGCTCCTTTTGACCGTGTTCTTCCCGCGCTCGCCGCTGCACGACGGGGCGACCATCATCCGCGGCAATAAGCTGGTGGCGGCGGGCTGCCTGCTGCCGGTTTCGGACGAGCTGAACATCTCGGGGCGGATTGGCACTCGCCACCGCGCCGCGCTGGCGCTGAGCATGGAGTCCGACGCGCTGGTGGTGGTTGTCTCCGAAGAGAGCGGTCGAATCTCCGTCGTCCAGGATGGGACGCTCCGCCGCGGGGTTGAGCCGGAGGCGCTGCGGCAGGTCCTCCACAATGTGCTGGTGCCCAAGCAGGACGCCGGCCTGAACAGGCTGCGAGGCCGGCGCGGCGGATCGCGAGCGCGGGCGGTCGTCGCCAGTACGCCCGCCGAAGCCAGCGTGCCCGCCTCCGAAGTCGCACCGTGAGGATCATCACCAACAACTGGCGCATCAAGCTGGCCGCGGTATTCATCGCCGCCAGCACGTGGGGAGTTGTCGCCTACGCGAGCAACCCGGTCAACTCGCACGAGTATCCCCACGTCAACCTGCAGACCGGGCCGCCTCCCAACAGCAACTGGGTTGTCGTCAGCCCGGTGTCCCAGGTCTCCGTGACCCTGTCCGGCCTGCAACAGTCGCTGACCGCATATGACCAGAAAAACCTCAAGGCCTCGGTCGACCTCGGCCAGGCGCGGGTGGGGATCAACCACGTGCGGGTCCAGGTGGATGCGGGTGACCCTGCGGTCACCGTGACGCGGGTCGTGCCCCAGACCGTGGCGGTGGTGCTGGACGAAAAGGAGGTGACCACCAAGAAGGTCGAGATCCACCGCAAGGGCTCGCCCAACTCGTGCTGTGCGGCCCCGCCCGACGGTGCCGCCGTCAACCCTGACAGCGTGCGCCTCAGCGGCCCCAGGAGCCTGCTGGCCAGGATAACTCCATATGTCGAGGTGGAGCTGGCAGAGGCACGCACCACCATCAAGCTGGACCAGGCCGCCGTCAAGTTGGATGCCGCGGGGGCTACGATCGGGAACCTTGTGATGGTGGAGCCCGCAGCCGTGGCCGTGACCGTACCGATCACCGTGGTCCACAAGAGCGTCCAGGCCTTCGTGCGCGTCGTCGACCAGGGCCAGGTGGCGCCGTTAAGGTTGATGGTCTC
>JBHEMP010000080.1:0-7965 GCA_046262515.1 Candidatus Dormibacteria bacterium
TGGAGGCAATGGCCTGCGGGTGCCCCGTTGTGACCTCGGCCGGGACGGTGCTCGAAGAGGTGGCCGCCGGGGCCGCGGTGCTGGCGGATCCCTATGACCCGGCTGCCCTGGCGGCGGCGTGCTCACGGCTGCTCGCAGAGCGGGCGGAGCGAGAGCGCCTCGTCACGGCCGGCCTGGAGAGGGCAGCGGTGCTGACATGGGAGAGCACCGCCCGGCTGACTTTGGCCGCCTGGACCGAGATGGCATGACGGTGCTGCGCCTGCTGCGACCCCGGCAGTGGGTCAAGAACCTCCTCGTCCTGGCCGCGCCCCTCTTCGCCGCCCGCCTCTTTGAGCCGGCGGTGCTGGCGCGAAGCCTGGTCGCCCTGGCCGCCTTCTGCATGGTGTCGAGCGCGGGCTACGCCTTGAACGATGTCCGGGATGCCGCGAGAGACCGAGCGCACCCGATCAAGCGCCTCCGGCCGGTCGCCAGCGGCGCCATAAGCGTTCGCGTTGCCCTGGCGCTTTCAGCGGTCCTGGCCGTGGCGGGCATCGCGACCGGGCTGGCGGATGGCGTCGCCGTCGCCATCTGCCTGGGGGCCTACGTCGTGGTGATGGCCGGGTACTCGACCTGGGGGCGCAACCGGGCGATGGCCGACGTCTTCCTGATCGCCACCGGGTTCCTGCTCCGCGCGGTGGCGGGGGCGGCTGCCGGGCCGGTGACGGCGTCACCATGGTTCCTGGCCCTGACGCTGCTCCTGGCCCTGATGCTCGGGTTCGGCAAGCGCCGGGCGGAGATGTCTCTGCTCGGCGCCGGGACCGCAGCGGCGCGCGAGAGCCTCGGTGTGTATTCCGTCCCGATGCTTGACCAGACGCTCTCGGCACTGGCCGCGAGCATCATCGTGCTGTATGCGATCTACGCCGTCAGCATCGGCGACCGGCTGGGCTCGGGCGACATGATCCTGACCTGGCCGCTGGTGCTCTTCGGGGTCATCCGCTACCTCCAGGTCTCCCACACCACAGAACGTCCCCCCGACGAACTGCTGGTGACGGACCGGCCCCTGCTGGCCACCGTGATCCTCTACGCGATGGTGGCGGCGGCCGTGCTGAAACTACACACGCACCTGATTTCGCGCGTCTCCCTATAGGGCGAGGAGGACGACGAAGCCCACCTGGGCGAGGTGGTAGGTGACGATCACCGCCAGCGGCATCCAGGGTCGGGGGCGGATAAAGCGCCGGGTGGCGAGGACGCTGTCCGAGATATAGAAGAGCATGGCGGGGACCACCGCCAGTGGTTGCCTTGAGGCGAACGCGAACATAACAGTCGCGCTCAGCGCCACGCCGTAAGTCACCAGCGCCGCCACCGGGGTGCGATGCGGGCCGGCGCGCAGGCCCCGAACCACGCGCTGCATCAGTACGGCGCCCACGATCAGCAGGCCGGTGAGCGCCATGGCCGCACGTGCCGCCGAGAACCCGCTGCTGATAAAGGCCACGACGTAGGCCGCGTGGGCGAGGAGAAACGCGCCCAGGCCAACCTCGAAGCGCTCCCGGGGCAGGACCAGGGCGACGTCGCCGGCAAGGCTCAGGGCCAGGGCGACCACCACCCAGGCACGCTGGGTCCCGCTGACCGGCTGCAGCGCCAGGGCGCTGCCGACCAGGAGGACGATGACCGCCGGCTTGCAGACGTACTCGACCCGCCTCTGGCCGTGGGTGACCGCGAGCCAGTCCGCGCAGGCGACGGCGACACCGACCAGGAGAAGGATGGTGGCCACGACGTTCACGCCGCAAGCATTCCACACCCGCGGGCCCTTGCCTCCAAGCTCGGCCGCAGGACTTCGTGTTCAGGCGCGAATGGCTTTCCGGTATGCCTCGGCAAAGGCCGCCGCGATCGCCGCGTGGCCGGCTGTGCTGGGGTGGAAGCCATCGGCGCTGATGTACTCGGGGTGCTGGTCGGAGATCTCTCCCGCCGCGTGGAGGTCGACCAGGGCGGCCCCCTCCTCCCTCACGACGTCCGCAGTCGCCTCGTTGTACCGGTCGACCAGCGACGCCACTTCATCGGCGGAGAGCGCCGCCACCGCCGGAGCCGGGCAGGTGATCCGAGGCCTGGACCCCGGCTGTACGAGGCTCCCGCGGCCCTGGCCAGGCGCCTCGATGTCGTTATGACAGGCGAGGTAGGCGGGCAGGTGCTCAAGGTGAGGGGTGTTGGCCACCAGCACCCTGGCCGCACCACCGCGGCGGAGGTCGTGGACCAGCTTGCCCAGTTGGGCGCGGTAAACCTCGGGTGACACCCCCGCGAGGAGGTCGTTGACGTTTAGCCACACCGTCACCAGGTTGGCTCCCACGCCGAAGGCCGGCGGGACCTCGTCGGTCTGCGCCGCCGAGACGGTGTCGCCCGGGACGCCGAGGTTGTAGAAGATCGCCTCGCGGGGCAGGGCGGTGCGGTAGAACACCTGCGGCCAGGCCTCGCTGGTGGGCTGCGCCGCGCCAAAGCCCACCGTCTCGCTCGCACCGACGGCCGCGTACACCAGTCCCGGGGTTGCCGTGTTGCGCGACAGGGGCGCCGGGACCGCAGCCGGGGACCGCGCGCCGGCGCACCCGGACAGCAGCAGGGCCGTGATCGCGAGCGCCACGCGGACCCGAGCCTTCATTCCGCCGCAACCGCCGCGCGCGCCGGCATCCGCGCGGCTACCAGGGCGGGCAGTGCGCCGGCCAGCATCGCCAGGGCCGTGGCGCCCGCGATTCCGCCCAGCAGGACGGCGTTGGGAACCACCGTCAGGTCCACGTTGCCGAGGTCCTGGGCGGTGAGGTAGCGATTGACGGCGACACCCACCGCCTCGGCGATGGCCACCCCGGCGATGCTGCCGATCGTGCCGCCGACCACGCCTATGACCCCCGCCTCGAGCAGGAACCAGCGCAGCACATCGCCATCTCGCGCGCCGATCGCCTTGAGGACGCCGATCTCCCGGCGGCGCTCATGGACCGCCGCGAACATCGAACTGGCGATGTCCAGCGCGGCGATTGTGATCGCTACCAGGCCGATCCCTCCGAGCACGATGTCGACAACGTGGAGATATCTCTTCACCGTCGCGACGAGATGCTCCGGTGAGCTCGTGGCGTACCCCAGGGCCGCGACCTCACGGCGGACGTCGTGGACGGTGTCAAGGCTTGAGGCGATCGCCACCAGCCCGGTGTACGGCGAGGCGAGGAGAGGAGAGGCGGGGTCCCCCGCGCCCCCCACCGCCCACTCACGCGCCAGCTCTGTCTGTCTCAGGGGAACCAGGAAGTCGCCCCCGTCACCAACCTGCTGGGCCACCACGCCGACGATTCGGAGCCGCGTCCAGCGGCCGCGGTAACGGACCTGGGCATTGGCCTGCAGTCGCGGCGCCGCGACCTCCACTTCGGTCCCCAGGACCTGTCTGGCGCGGTCCTGCCCGACGTGCAGATGGTCGAGGTATGCGCCCGTCACGGCAACCTCGGTCAGCGATGCGGCGGCTGGCAGCCTCCCCACGGTGACGGTAACGGGGAGGTCCTGGCGCCGCTCCAGGTCGGTACCGACCATCGAAGCGGAGAAGACCTCGCCCCCTCCGGGGGGGATCACGATCACCTCGCTGGTCATGACCGGCACCACGGCCGCGACGTGAGGGGACCTGGCGATTGACGTCAGTGCTGAATCGTCCAGCAGGTGGATCGCCCCGGACTTCAGGCTGTCACTGTCCAGCTGGTCAGCCTGGGGGTGAGCAGGCGCGACCCGGATGGCCGCGATGGGGCCGCCCTGGTTGAGACGACCGATGACGTTGGAGTCGGCCGCGCTGGAGATTGTCCCCAGTGCCACCAGCAGGCCGCTGCCCAGCGCAACCCCGAGCCCGGTCAGCGCGGCGCGCCCGGTGCGGCGGCGCAGGCTCTTCAGGGCCAGCGCGAAGGAATCACTCCAGGTCATTCCCGCACCACCACGCCGTCCACGACCCGGTACTGCGCGGCGGCGCGGCGCGCCACCTGCCGGTTATGGGTAACGATGACCAGCGTGCAGGAATGCTCCTCGCGCATATTCTCGAGCACGTCCAGCACCAGCGCGCTGGCCTCCTCGTCGAGGTTGCCGGTGGGCTCGTCCGCCAGCAGCAACCGTGGGCCGTTGGCCATCGCCCGGGCGATGGCGACGCGCTGACGTTCACCACCGCTGAGGGCCCGGGGTCGGTGATCAAGCCGGTCACCAAGACCCACCGCGGCGAGAAGCGCGGCCGCCCGCCCACGGCGTTCGGAGCTACGCTGACGTGACAACGTCAGCGCCAGCTCCACGTTTTCGAGCGCGGTCAGGGCCTCCATCAGGCCGAAGTGCTGAAAGACAAACCCAACCGTGTCGCGGCGATAGTCCGCGAGCGCTGAGCCGCGCAGGCGCCCAACCAAGTGGCCACCCACTTCGATGCTGCCCTCGGTCGGGCTTTCCAGGCCGCCAACCAGGGAGAGCAGGGTGCTCTTGCCCGCCCCGGAACGGCCGGTCAGGGCGACGTAGCCTCCCGCCGGCACGTGCAGGTTCACGCCCCGGAGGACGCGGAGGGGCGCCGCGGCAGCGCCGTACGAATGGTTGACGCCGCGCAACTGGACAGCCGCGCCGGCCGCGCCGGTCGCGCCGGCCGCGCTCAGGCGGCCTGCAGGGCGGTCATGGCGGCGTGCAGGGCTCCATCATCAGGGCAGGTGATGATGACGAAATCAGAGACCCGTTTAACAAGGGCCACCGGTACATCGTCCATCTTCATCGCCTCCATCGCCGGCCAGCCGTTCACCATTGCCCCCGGGACCATGGTGACCTCAGTCGTCCCCCGGGCGCCGGTGTAGATGATGGTCATCATTTCGCGCCCACCTATCGTCGATATGCGGGCACCCGTGAGTACGGCGCCCGGCATGGAGACGACCTCGAGCTTCACGCCGCGGCCGGCGGCCCACCCCGAGACAGCGGCCGCGTCGGTACTGTGGAAGGCTGCGGGGCGGCCATATGCGTGGACCGCATCACCCATGGCAGATTCGACGGGAGCGCGGATGGACGCCCGGGGCGCGCGAGATGGCTGCTGCTGCACCGGGGCAGTGGTGGTGAGGGGGCCCGTCATGACCAGCATCGCGGCGGCAGCCGCGGCGACGGCCGCGAGGGACCCATAGGCCAAACCGCGCCGGGCCCATCGGCGGGGCACGAGGGGCAGAGGCGGCGCTCCGCTGGTGGCCTCGGCGGCAAGCGTCGCTCTTACAGCGTTCTGAGCCTCCCTCTGCCAGCTCACCTCGGTCGCGCAGTCGTGGCAGGCACGGACGTGTGCGAGCACGCCGGCGGGAACGGCGCCAAGCTCCTCATCGGCGACCGCCCCACAGTAGATGCGCGCGGTATCGCAGTTCACCGCACTCCCTCCTCAAGGAGCAGGCGTATTAACATCCGCCTGCCGCGGTAGATCCGAGACATGACGGTGCCGACGGGGATGTCCAGGACCTCGGCGATCTGCCGGTACGGCATCTCCTCCCCGGCATAGAGACGCAGCGGGACGGCGTTCTCGGGTGTCAGCCTCTCGATCGCGGCTAGGATGGCCCGCCGCTCAAACCGCCGCATCACGGTGGGCTCGACCGAAAGGGGACTGACCAGGACATCGTCCTCGTGGCCCGTGCTCTCGTCCTCCTCGACGAGGGGATGGAGCGACGGCCTTGTCTTCTCGTGGTGCCATTGGCGCTGCCGCACCCTGCGGCAGATCGTGAACAGCCAAGCCCTCGCATCCGTCCCCGGTTCGAAGCGATCCTCATAGCGGATGGCCCGGGCGAGCGTCTCCTGGGCAAGGTCCTCCGCGTCAGCCTGGCTCGACGTGAGCGACCGCGCGAACCTCAGCAGGTTCGGCTGCAGGCCCTCAATCTGGGCACGCAGGTCCGCCGGAGCGATCTCTGGGCTCACGGTTGTGTGAACCCCGCAGGCTGGTTTTGATTCCCCAGGATCGGCTCTTCATTCACGCCTGAGAGCGCGATGCCCCAGGCCGCCAGCCCGATGGCGTAGGCGTAGTAGTTGTATGCCGCGAACCGCGAGCACAGCGTCACGACGATCAGGCCTGCCCCCGCCGCCAGCAAGGCTCGCGCGAAGCATGTACGTCCGACCCACGCCAACCCCGCGGCCAGGGCCAGGCCGCCGGCGAATACCGCGTTCCCAACCCCCGTCGAGAGGTGGATCCCTGCGCCCGAGAGAATATTGGTGATGGTGACTCGACCGGGGTCTGCCGGCGAACGAAATGTGTCGATGAGGCTGAGGGAGAACGCCCGACCGTCCCACAAAGCGAAGGGAAGGAATAGGACCGCCACCGTCCCGAGCGCCACCAGCATGATGCGCCGCGTGAGCAGGGGCAGCAGGAATGCCAGCGGGAAGACAGCGAAGTACTGCTTGGTAGATACGGCCATTCCCAGCAGGAGCCCTGTGACTGCCCAGTGCCGAATGCCGACCGCCAGCGCGGCGGCGGCGAGCCCCAGCAGCACCCAGTCGTGGTTCCCGTAGTCATAGAAGGCCTGGCTCGTCCGCGGGAGGATAAGCGGCAGCATTATCGCCGCCTCGCGCCATGTTGACAGCCCGGCGCGGATCCTGATCCATCTTCGTACCGCGATGACGAATGCCCCCTCGGCGGCGATGAAACCCCACCGGACGTCGCCGAAGACGAGGCGAAACGGCGCCAGGACAACCAGGGCTCCCGGGGGGTATCCGGCGACGTAGGGGCGGGTTACGTCCGGCGAGACCGGGTCGTGGAACGAAAGGTATGGATTCACCCCGTGACGAAAGAGGTGGTCGACGGCGTAGGTGAGGATCCGGAACGCGTCCTGTTTGGGGAACGGATCATTCAGGATCAGAAGACCGTGCGCGGCGAGAAGAAGGCCCAACACTACCCACGTCCGGAATCGCCGCATATGCCCGGCCTCCAGGAGGATAAACGCCAGTCCGGCTGCCAGGGTCAGGCCGCTCGCCAGCCAGTTGAACCGGTACGGGGTCAGGGCGGCAAGCGTGGCCAGCAGGAGAAAGAGGCCGGCGAAAAGCAGGTTCAGGATGGACGAGTCCCAGGTTGGAGCAGGGTCGGGGGCAAACACCGCCAACACCAGCAGGCCCAGGCCCACGAACATCAGAGTCACACCCAGTGGGCTGATTAGGAATGCCAGTTTGTCGGCCAACCCGACGGCGAACAGACAGATACCGAGACCACCGAAAAGCGGGCGCAGGTCAGCCTGCCGCACCCGGATCGCCGCTCGCATGACTGGATTCTCGCCACTTTTGACGGCCCTAAAGCCGCTATTAGTAGTCAATGTGGGCCCTCCGGGACTCGAACCCGGGACTCGCTGCTTAAAAGGCAGCAGCTCTAACCACTGAGCTAAGGGCCCTTGCCGGGAGATATTAGGGTGTACTGCTTCCGAGACGGCGCGACAGGGAACGCACCAGGCGGGGGTCCTGTCACCCCCGCTATGCGATCCCTGCCATCCACCGCGAAATGGCTGATTTGTTGTCAGGGAGACGCAGGTAGGGCGCGAACCACTGGCGGCTCGGGGGCACGTCTTCCCGGGTGAATCTGGAGCGACCGGCAGGACGAGACCGGCAACATCCAACGACTGCGGGAGGACGTGGAAGAGGCGCCGCGTCGCGCCAGCCACAAGATCGGGGCGGCGCCGCTGAACCCGGGGAGGCGTGCCCCCGGGCCGATCAGGATCCGAGCCGCCGTCAGGTCAGGGGATCGGCGGACGGGGTGCTTCCGCGGTGGGCCTCGGGGGTATCACCGGACGCGCACATCGGGCATTCCTCGGCCGTCCAGGTCTCGAAACCGACCTCGAGGCAAGCGAAGAAGGGGTACGGCACGGTGACCTCGCCCCCGCTGCGATCCGCCAGGACTCCCACGCCGACGATCTCTCCGCCCAGCGCCTGGACCGCGGCGAAGGTTTCCTCGAGGGAGCCTCCCGTGGTGACAATGTCGTCCACCACCAGCACCTTTTGACCGGCCTC
>JBHEMP010000081.1:0-14696 GCA_046262515.1 Candidatus Dormibacteria bacterium
GTGAGGTGGGGGTTCTTGGGCAGCAGGGACCCGTGCAGGTAGGTGCCGATAACCGTGCCAGTGGCCACTCCCTCCGCGCCATCGTCACCGTTGTTGCCACGGCCCACCAGGCACCTTCCGAGCGGGGCCAGGCCGGGCCCAAGAAAGGTGCGGCCGGCGTGGTTCTCAAAACCGACGAGGGTCGGCGGGTCGAGCCCGAGGGGCGCGGCATCGATGAGCACGTTGCCGATGTTGCGCACGCTGCCCGCCTCGGTGCGTAGGTCAACCAGCCCGAGCCCGGGCAGCCGGGTGCCGTCGACGGTGGTGTAGTGGCTGCCGAGGAACTGGTACCCGCCGCAGACCGCCAGCAGGACGGCCCCGCCATCTATAGCCGCCTTGACGGCCGCGCGCTTGGGCCCCGCGAGGTCCGCCGCCACCAGGTCCTGGTCCTGGTCCTGTCCCCCGCCCATGAAGAAGATGTCGATGTCGTCGACCGCGTCCACGCCTCGTCCGATCTCGACCACCTCGAGCTCGATGCCTCGTCGGCGGGACCGGTCACGCAGGGCGATGATGTTGCCGCGGTCACCGTAGATGCTCATCTCGCGGGGGTAGAGGTGCCCCAACCGAATGGTCGTCATCGGCCTTTCCAGAACGCTTCCAGGTAGCCCCGCCGAACCATCTCGGCACGTAGGTCCAGCATCGCTGTGTAGGTGGGGAGCACGAAGACCTCGTCACCCGGCGCGGTGCCGGCCACGATGGCATCAAGGGTGGCGCCCGGGGTCTCGGCGACAAGCAGCCGGGAGGGGTCGATGCCGGCGTACTTGAGCCTGACGCGCATGTCCAGGGCACGGTCGCCGCCCACCACCACGGTCTCGGCGTCCGCCAGCAGTTCGAAGTCGACGTCCCAGATCCAGCTCACGTCGCGCCCATCGGCGATGCGGTCGTTGAGGACCACCGCGAAGTGCTTCCCCTGGCCCAGGACCCGCGCGGCCCGCAGGACCTCGTTGAATCCCGCCGGGTTCTTGGCCAGCATAAGGCGAACGGCGCGCCCCTCGACGTCGACCTTCTCCAGGCGGCCGAACGCGGGTTTGAAAAGGCTCAACGCCGGGGCGATGGCCGGCGCGGGCACGCCGAAGAGTCGCGCTGCCGCGGCCGCCGCGAGGATGTTGTAGCTGTTGTAGATCCCTGACAGCGGAACCTCCAGTGGCGCCCCATCCAGCTCCAGCCCGCGGGCCTCTACCCGCTGGCCCTCGAGGCCGTCGAACTCCACGCGTGCCGCGAGGACATCGGGCTGCGGGCGGCGGAAATCGCCGGTCGGGCAGCGATAGTGGCCGAGGTGCCCGGCGTACACGCGCTCAAATTCCAGCGCCGAACCGCAGCGCGGACAGAAGCGCGCATCGGCAGCGTGGGGGACCTCGACCTGGCCCTCGACGGGGTCATTCACGCCATAGAAGACGACGTTCGCCCGAAGCCCGTCCGCCAGCGCCGCGACGCGAGGATCGTCGGCGCAGAGTAGCGCCGTCGCGGCTGACGGAAGGGCGGCCAGCGCTGCGGATATGGCCGCCGAGGACGATTCCAGCTCACCGTAGCGGTCCAGCTGGTCGCGGAAGAGGTTGGTTATGACCACCAGGCGTGGCGCGATGGCCTCGACCGCCGCCGGGAGAACCGCCTCGTCGACCTCAAATACCCCGGCCTGCGCGCGCGCTCCGCCGCCGAGACCGGCGTCCTCGACGACGGAGGCGGTCAACCCCCAGACCAGGTTGCTACCGGCACGGTTGGCGACGACCTCGACACCATCCGCCCGAAGGATCTCGCGCAGGAGCGTCGAGGTGGTGGTCTTGCCATTGGTGCCGGCAACCAGGATGGAGCCTCGGTCGAGGGAGGCGCTCAGCTTCTGCAGGGCATGAGCGTCGATACGCATGCTGACCCGGCCCGGCAGCGTCGTCCCGCCACCACGTCCGAGGCGGCGGATGGTGGCGGCGGTGACTTTGCCCGCGGCGACGGCGAGCGAGAGGGAGGGGTCCACGGCTCCGATCCTATGGCGTGGGCGGCGCGGCGATCGGCCTCACGGCCCAGGCGCGAAGGCCGAGATCCCACGTCCGCACCACCAGTGCCTCCGCGTCGGCGCGGTCGAAGCACACTTGGAAGAGGGTGCTGCCGCTGCCGGAGAGCCGCGGGTCCCACCCCGCCCGACTTAGCGACGCGATGGTCTCCCCCAACTCCGGGTAGAGGCGCAGGGCCGGGGGCAGGAGGGAGTTGGGCAGCCGCGTGAGAGCCCCGGCGCCGCCACCATCGCGCAGGAATCGCGCGCCGGCCTGGACCACCCGGCCATCCCCCCACTCCTCCGGCCGCAGCTCGCCGAAGACCGCCGCGGTGCTGACATGGATGCCCGGGAAAACCATCGCGATGTACGCCTCCGGCACCGGCAATTCCTCCAGCTGCTCCCCCACCCCGCGCACCAGCGCCGCCCCGCCGTGGAGCTGGAAGGGGACGTCCGCGCCCAGCGTGAGGGCCAGTTCGCGCGCCCGGGCGGGTGCGAGCTCAACGCCCATGGACGCCGCGGCCCGCAGCACCGCGGCGGCGTCCGCGCTGCCGCCCCCCAGGCCCGCGCCGACGGGGATGCGTTTCTCCAGCGCCACGCCAAGCCCGAGCGCGCGGCCGGCCTCGGCCTCGAGCGCGGCCACGGCGCGGCTGGCCAGCTCCGTCGCAGGGTCCATGGGCTCGGCCGGCGCGTAGGGTCCGCTCACCTCAAGACCACCGCCGGGCACCAACGCGACGGTGTCCGCCAGGTCCACGTTGACCATCAGTGAGACCAGCTCGTGGAGCCCATCGGGGCGGCGGCCCACCACCTCCAGGCCGAGGTTGACCTTCGCCGGCGCCGGCAATGAAAGGGTCATACCACTGCCTCTACCGCGCCCCGGCGCCGCAAAAAGACGCCAAGGGCCACGCCCGCCTCCTGGGAACGAAGCGCGAACTGCGTGGCCAAAAAGGCACCGCCGGCCAGCAAGAGGGTGACCGCGAGCGCGAGGTAATGCCGGCCGTCGAGGCGCACGGGGCCGGCGCCGGCCAGCACTCGCCACGCCAGCGCGGCGACCACGCCCAGCACCAGGCAACCGGCGGCGACCTGGCCCAGCGAGATGGCGAAGCGACGCCCCTCGAAGCCCCCGATGTGAGGCCGCAGGAGCAGCACCAGAAGGGTGAAGTTGCAGATGCTGGCAAGAGAGGTGGCCAGGGCCAGCCCCCCGGCACCCAGTACCCGCAGGAAAACCGCCGTGGCGGCCAGGTTGACGCCCACCGAGAAAAAGGCCACCAGCATCGGCGTGACCACCTTCTGCAGCGCGTAGTAGACACGGACCACAAGGAAGATAGAGGCCTGGGCACCAATGCCAACGGCGAACAGTGCCAGGGGCAGGCTGACCAGCGCGGTGCTGCGTGCGTCGAAGGAGCCACGCTGAAGGAGCAGGGCCGTGATCTGCGGTCCCAGGACGACCAGGATCACAGCGGAGGGCAGCAGGACGAAGAGGTTGAGCCGGACCGACAGCGAGGCCCGACGGCGCAACTGGTCCAGGTTGCCGAGCGCGGCGTCGCGCGCGAAGTACGGAAACATGACCAGTGTCAGCGCGGTGGTGAAGGTCAAATTCGGCAACTGGGCGATCTCGTTGGCGAAATCCAGCGCGGAGACCCGGCCCGGCGGCAGCGAGGAGGCGAGGTAGCGGTCGACTGCCAGGTTGGCCTGGATGGCGATCAACCCCAGCGAGATGGGGATGGTGAGGCGGGCGACGCGGCGCACCGCCGGGTCTCGGACGGCGGCCATGACCACCGGTCGCCAACCCACGCGGAGAAGGCTCGGGACCTGGACCATGAAATGCAACAGCCCACCACCCGCCACGCCGATGGCGAGGCCGACCACCCCCAGGGGGCGGCCGTTGACGCGCAGGCCGGTGAGCCCCAGGGCAGCCGCGATGATCGCCAGGTCGTAGAAGAGCGGCGCCAGGGAGAGAGGCAGGAAGCGTCGGTAGGTGTTCATGACCCCCGCCGCAAAGCCGCCCATGCCCAGGAAGAGGGCCTGCAGCAGGAGGACCCGCGTGAGGGTCAGGGCCAACTCCTGTCCCCTGGGGGTGAGATGGGCGGCCAGCCGGCCGACAACTACCGGCGCTGCGAGCTCCAGCAGGATCACCGATCCAAGCAGGATCAGCAGCGCGGCGGTCATGACCCCGTTGACCACGCTGCGGGCTCCGACATCGTCCCCGCGCGCCAATCGCTCCGACGTAACGGGCACAAAGGCGGAACTCACCGCCCCCCCGATGACCAGGAACAGCAGGATGTCTGGAACCGTGAACGACAGCACATACACGTCCATGTCCGCCCCGGTGCCGAAACGATGGGCGATGATCACCTTCTGCGCGTAGCCCGCGGCCTTGGTGACCATGAAGGCCGCGAGCAGCAGCGCGCCCGAGGCCGCGATCGTGCGGCCCTCGTTCGCCTCGCTCACGTCGGCCATACTAAGGGCCCTCCGGTGTAGCCGCTATACTTCCCCGTTCCCATGGCAAACATCAAGTCAGCGAAGAAGCGCGTCCTCGTGTCCGAGAAGAAGCACACCCGCAACAAGTCGGTGCGGGCCGCGATCAAAACGCGGGTGACCCGGGTGCGTCGCCTGGTGGACGGCGGCGAGACCGAGGCCGCGGACCAGCTCAGGTCCGCCATCTCCTCCCTCGACAGGGCCGCCCAGGCAGGCGTGCTTCACGCCAACAACGCCGCGCGGCGCAAGTCGCGCCTGATGCGCGCCGTTGCCCGGGCCACCGCGCTGAACGCGGACCCGGAGGCGAAGGCCGCCGCCGCGGCTGAGGCCAAGGCTCATGCCAAGGGAACCGCCAAGGCCCGCGCCAAGGCAGGCACCAAGACCTCAGGTAAGGGTGCCAAGAAGACCACGACCCGGGGCACCACCCGCTCCAAGTAAGGACCCGGAGGGTCCTTACCGGCCCGGGGCCGTCAGCTCATCCTTAGCCGGGATCCACCGATCCGGCTTAGCTGAGCCCCGCCTCCATCACCACCAGGCGCAGCGCCGTCTCCTCGTCCATCTCCCCACGTCGCTGTGCGGCCTCCGATGCCGCCGCGCGCCGGTAAACCGCTTCCAAGCGCTGCCGCGGCACCCCTCGTGATTGCTGCTGGGCCTTGCTTATCGAGTAGTCGCTTAGTGGCCGCCCGTCCCCCGCGAAGGCCTCCGCCAGGCTGCGCGCACCCGCCTGCCCGGAGGGTGCCGCCGATGCCGCCAGCAGTAGTCGAAGATGGCGCACCAGCATGTAGTTGAGTCGACCGGCGGGCTCCCCGCCGGCAAGCGCGCGGTCCAGTTCGAGGGCCGCCCGGCCGGGGTCGGCGAGCAGGGAGTCGGTGAGGTCCCATACCTGGTGTTCGGCGGTATCCGGGACCAGCGCTTCGACGTCGTTGGCGGTAACGCGGCCCCCCGCACGGTAGGTTTGCAGCTTGTTCAGCTCGGTGTCGAGGAGCGCAAGGTCCTCCCCGGCGCGGCCTACCAGGGCGCTCACCGCTCTACCGTCGATGTCCACCCCGAGCTCGCGAGCTCGCCGGGTTACCCACGCGGGGACATCGCGCGGGTTCATGCGCGGAAAGCCCATCACTTTGCCGCGCGCCTGCACCGCGCGGACGAGCGGGTTGGTGGGCGGGAGGAGAGAGTTGGAGGAAATCACCAGGGAGGTCGCCTCGGGCAGGGCCGTCAAGGCGGCGGCGGCGGCCAGTTCCAGCGGGTCCTCCGCCGCGGCCTTCTTGCCCCTCGCCTTTTTACCGGCCGCGCTTAGAACCTTCCAGTCCCTCACCCCAACGACCCGCACGGCACTGAAGAAGCCGACCGAAGTGCATGCCAGCTCGACTTCGGCCACGGACGCCCCACCGTCAAGCATCTCGCTGTCAAGGTCGGAGTCAAGGCCGCCGGTGAGCTGGCGCCAGGCCTGTCGAAAAGCCAGGTCGACGAGGTAGGACTCGGAGCCGTGGAAAAGGTGTAGGCCCACCGGCTGATTTTATGGCTGGCTGGGTTCGCGACGGCAAGAGCCGGCGTCACATGACAGGTACAGGGGCCCGTCACGCGGTGTCCGCCATAGTCGCGGCCCGAGTTCGCGTGGGGGAAGGGCGCGAGCGCCGCCGCGCGCCGAGTGGGTGACCACCCACCCGGGCACCTCAAGGGGTCCGTCCGGCCGCACGAGGCCCGGCCCGAGGTCCACGACGGCCAGCGCCCCACGCGGAAGAGAGCCGGGATCGTCCGCTGACCCGGAACTGCAGAGCCATGCTGCCACCGCGCCCATCCGAAGGGTGACGGCCAGCCCGCTTCCGCAGCCGTCGGCACTGAGCAGGAGGCCGTGCCAGCTGACCACCTCGCCCGCGGCCAGACCCACGGTGGTGGTCCCGGCGCGCGAGAGCTCGTCCGCGAAGCGCCAGGCCGCCTCACCCGCCGACCCCGGGGGCCACATGTACACAGCGGGGCGCCGCGCGCCAAGGCCGGCGAGCCCCCCGGCCTCTTTCCGCCCGGACGCGGTCACCAGCACCGCGTCTATCACGGGGTGCAGCGGGTCCAGGGTCCCGTCCAGGGCGGCGCGCAAAGACGCTGCGTCGGTCCCGGTGTCGACCAGGAGGCGGGCACCGTCAGGCGCGGTGACGAGGGCCCCCGCACCGGGGGTGTCCAGAAGCACCAAATGCAGGCGTCCGTCGGGGCGCCACAGCACCAGCAGGGTCGAGCAGGCGGTCAGCGCGGCCAGCGGCAGCGCGGACGCGCGCGCCATCTTCGCCAGCCCCGGGGATGAAACGTGGAAGTAGCGCCAGCCCGCGGGCATGACCAGCAGCACAGTCAGCCCCCCAAGGTAGGCGACGGCGTGCCGCGGGGCGAACCAGGGCACGGCCAAGGCCACCCCGGGGGCGGCGCCCGCGTGCGCCAGGAGCAGGACCAGGCGAGCGGAGCCGCTCGCGAGCTGCGCCAGCACGCCGGCCGGCCCGGCTCCGGCCAGGGCAACGAGGGTCGTCACCAGCATGGTTGGACCCAGCAGCGGTAGCGCCACCAGGTTGAGCAGCGGCGACAACGGCGAGATGACATGGAAATACGCGGCGGTAATCGGCAGGGTCGCGACCTGGGCCGCGACCGAGACGGCCAGTCCCTCGCGGACCAGCGACGGCAGCGCGTGCAGGCGGGCCGAGATCCCCGGCTGCATGACGTAGATGCCGGCAACCCCGATGAAGGAGTATTGGAAGCTGAGGTCGGCGCCCAGCGCCGGGTTGAGACCGAGCATGCAGGTCGCCGCCACCAGCAAGGACCGCGGCGGGTCCGCGTCGCGGCGAAGGACCCGGGCGGCCAGGCCGAGGGACCCCATCAGCGCGGAGCGAAGCGCCGCCGCGCTGCCTCCGCCGACGAGGGCATACATCAATATGCCCACGATCGCGAGGAGGCATGCCCGCCTCCCGGCCTGTCGCAGCAGCAGTGTGAGCGCGCTGGCCACGAGCGCGACCTTCAAGCCACTCACGGCCAGCAGGTGGACGAGCCCGCTGTTGACCAGGTCACGCTCGGTCGGCGGTGGGAGGCGGCCGCGGATGCCGACCAGCTCGCCGAGGAGAATGGAGGCCTCCGGCTCCGGCACCTGGCTGCGAACCCCGGTGGAAAGTGAGGCGCGGACACGCCACGCCGCGGCCTCAGCGGACAGCATTTCCGGCGGCCGCAGCAAGGTGAACGTGGCACCCGGGATAGACGCCATCACGCCCAGCCGCTGCATGCGCTCGTCATAACCGGTGCTGCCGTCATGCGCCCGCCCGGGCAGCCGCTCAAGGCCGCCTGTCACGCGCAGCGTGGACCCTGGGACCACCGTCACGGGCGACCGGGCGCTGGCCATCACCGTTCCCGCAACCCTTTCGCCCCTGAGATGAAGATCCGTCAGCCACACCGCCTGGACTGTCCCGCTGCCAGCGGCCCTGGTCACCCGTCCCACCATGGCGACCGTCTCACCCAGGTGGCCAGTGATGCTCGAGGGCGACGGGACGTCGACCGCAACGGCCCCCCTCGCAAGAGCCAGCGCGAAGACCGCCGGGATCAGCACAAGCTGCCTGCACCGAGTCCCGACGAAGGGCATGACGCCGGCGCCGATCGCGCCGAAGGCGGCGGCCGCGGTGGCCGCGAGGGTCACCAGGTCCGGCAGCAGCAACGCGTCCCCGACGACGACCCCGGCGCACCATGCCAGCAGGCAGCCCAGCATCGGTCAGCCTGGCGTCATGGCGTTCCCACCTTGAGGAAGGGGCGCAGCGCGGCGACGACCTGCGCGTCCAGGCCCAGCTGGGTGTGCAACTCCGCCAGGGCGGTGAAGGGTCCGTAGGCATCCCTCTGCTCCACAATGGCCCCGGCCGTCGCCTCGCTCATGCCCGGCACCGTCATGAGCTCAGCCAGGCTGGCGCTGTTGATGTCCAGGCGCGTGCTCGTCGCGCCGTTGCCGCGGCCGGCGCGGGGTACCCGGACCTGCTTACCGTCTGTCAGGCGGCCCGCGAGGTTTGGAAGGCGGGAGCTGTCGGCCGTCGGCAGCAGGCCACCCGCCGCGTCGATGGCATCCGCGACGCGGGCCCCACGCGGGAGGCGGTACAGCCCGGGGTTGGCGACCTCCCCGGACACGTACACGGTCAGCATCGTTGCCTTCGGCGCCGCCGTGTCTGCCCCGGCTGGGTCCGGCGCCGTGCCGGCGACGGTGCCGCGGGCGCGCGCCGCCTCGGCCGCGAACGACTCCCCGGCCGGGGCTGAGGTGGCGAGCCTGAAGGCCAATGCGGCCGCGGCGGCCAGCAACAGCAGGGCTGCCGCCGTCGCGAGCGCGCGGCCGCGACTGGACTCCAGGAACTCCCCCAACCTCGCTCCCCTCCGACGCCCGGCGACCCGGCCCAACGCCAGTCACCGCCGACAGGAACTAGGTTAGCACAACACTACAGACTTGTGGCATTCGGCTCAGCGAAAGAAACGGCGGGCGACCTCCAGGACGAGGTCGGGGCGCTCGTCCACGATGAAGTGTCCGACGTCCGGCACCAACTCCAGCCGCATGTCGTCGGCGTGGTCCTCGAAACCCATCAGCATCGACGGCGAGATGGCCTGGTCCTTCTCCCCGAACAGCATCAGCGTCGGCACCTCGAGGCGCTGCCGGTCATAGCGTCCCGAGAGCCAGGCCGGCCCCTCGCGCAGGAGCAGTTCCCGGTAAACCTGCACACTGGCGTTGGCCCTCTCCGGCTGGACCAGGCGATCGAGGTAAACATCCATGTCAGCAGCGCTCCATGCGCCGGGGGTGACGGCGGAGCTGCGCAAGAGCCCGTTCAGCCATGGCGGGCGCGCCCGAAAAACATGCCCGCCGAGGCCCGAGGCCATCACGACCTGGTACCAGGAGCGATAGCTGTTCATCAGCGCCGCGCGCCGGTTGATCCATGGCGTGGTGATGTTGAGCGCCAGGTAGCCCTTGAAGCGGGCGGGCTCGCGGAGGCACATCAAGAACCCCGTGAAGCCTCCCCAGTCGTGCCCGGCCAGCCACGCCGGGCCGATGTTCAGCTCATCGAGGAGGCGCAGGATATCGCTCGCGAGCTGTTCCTTCTGGTACCCCGACGGCGGGGCGTCGCTCCAGCCGAAGCCCCGCAGGTCCGGCGCGAACACGTGGAGGTCGCGGGCCAGGGCCGGCATGACCTTACGCCAGAGATACCAGTTCTCCGGCCACCCGTGCAGAAGCACCACGGGATCGCCGCGGCCGCACTCGGCGACGTGGAGGCTGATCTCGCCGACGTCCACCATGCGGTGCCGGACGCCGGGCACCTCCGGCATGCCCAGCAGTCGCGGATCCCCGGGGCGCCGTGTGGCGCGCCTAGGCGACGATGGAGAGGAGCTTGCCGGGGACGTAGATGATTTTTTTCGGGGAGCGGCCATCGAGGATCTCCACGATACGCGACCGCGCCAGGACCTCGTGGCGCACATGGTCCTCGTCGATCCCGATGGGCAGGGTGAAACGATCGCGAACCTTGCCGTTGACCTGGACCACCAGCTCGAACTCCTCGTCTCGGACCAGGCCCTCGTCATACACCGGCCAGTGCTGCTGGTGCACCGAGTACGCATGCCCGGTGGCGGCCCAGAGCTCCTCGGCCAGGTGTGGGGCGGCCGGTGCGAGCAGCACGACCAGGGTGTCGACGGCGTGGCGATAGGCGGCGCTCCCCACGACCCCGGTGCGGCTGGCCTCCTGGAGGCTGTTGCGCAACTTCATCAACGACGAGATGTAGGTGTTGAACTTGAAGTGCTCGATGTCATCGGTGACCGAGCGGATCGTCTGGTGGGTGAGCCGGACGATGGCCCGCTCCTCGGCGGAGTCGCCGTCGCGTGCCGCCTCCCCCGGGTACGCCTGCGTGGCCAGGAAGTGGACGCCGCTGAGAAACCGGCGCGTCCCTTCGACGCCGTCCTCATTCCAGCCTCCCCCGTCCGACCAGGGGGCGATGAAAAGCATGTACAGGCGTACGGCGTCGGCTCCGTGGCTGGCAACCATCTCGTCGGGCGCCATGACGTTCCCGCGGGACTTCGACATCTTGCCCCCGGCGTGGGTGATCATCCCCTGGTTGCGCAGACGTTTGAAAGGCTCATCGAAGCCGAGCAGCCCGCAATCGCGCAGCGCCTTGACAAAGAAACGGCTGTAGAGCAAGTGCAGGATGGCGTGCTCGACGCCGCCCATGTACTGGTCGACGGGCATCCAGCGACGCACGAGCTCGGGGTCGAAGGCCTGGGTGTCGTCCGCGGGCGAGCAGTAGCGCAGGAAGTACCAGGACGAATCGACAAAGGTGTCCATGGTGTCCGTCTCCCGCCGCGAGGGCTTGCCACATGTTGGGCAGGCGGCCTCAACGAATTCCCTTACCGCCGCCAGGGGGGAATCACCGGTCGGCCGGAAATCGGCGCCGCCAGGGAGGACCACCGGCAGGTCCTCCTCGGGCACCGGGACCGCGCCGTGGTCGGGGCAGTAAATGATCGGGATGGGCGCTCCCCAGTAGCGCTGACGGCTCAGCAACCAGTCGCGCAGCCGGTAGATGACGGTCGCCTCACCCCAGCCGTTGGCCTTGACGTAATCGACGATTTCCTGGATTCCCTGCGAGCGCGCCACCAGGCCGTTAAAACGGCCGGAGTTGACCAGGGTGCCCTCCCCGGCATATGCCGCCTCCATCTCGCCGCCGGGCTCGCCACTGGCGCTGATGACCTCGCGGATCTCGAGCCCATACGTGTGCGCGAAGGCGAAGTCCCGCTCGTCGTGCGCGGGCACGGCCATGATCGCCCCCGTCCCGTATGTCACCAGCACGTAGTCGGCAACCCACACCGGCACCCGCTCGCCGTTCATGGGGTTGACCGCGTAGGAGCCAGTGAAGACCCCCGTCTTCTCCCTCTCCGTCGATTGGCGGTCGATCTCCGAGGCGTTGCGGGCCTGCTCCACGTAGGCCTCAACCTCTTCGCGTCGGTCCTCTGTGGTCAGGCGCGACACCAGGTGGTGCTCGGGGGCCGCGACCATGAAGGTCACCCCGAACAGCGTGTCCGGCCTGGTCGTGAATATGCGCAGGGCCTCCTGGGCGCCGTCCGCCAGGGTGACGGGAAAGTCCATCTCCAGGCCCTCGGAGCGCCCGATCCAGTTGGTCTGCATCGTGACCACCTTCTCCGGCCAGTCCAGCCCGTCGAACTTGAGCAGCTCCTCCGCGTAGTTGGTGATACGGAAGAACCACTGCTCCAGCTGGCGCTTGGTCACGGGCGTATCGCAACGCTCGCAGAGCCCGTTCACCACCTGCTCGTTGGCCAGGACGGTCTGGTCTTTCGGGCACCAGTTGACGGGCGCGCTGGCGCGGTAGGCGAGTCCCTTCTTGAAGAGTTGCAGGAAGAGCCACTGTGTCCAGCGGTAGTAACGCGGGTCACTGGTGACGACCTGACGGCCGAATTCAAAGGTTGAACCCAGGGTCCACAGCTGGGTCAGCATCCGCTCGATATTCGCGCTGGTATAGGTCTCTGGGTGAATGCCGTCCTTGATGGCGGCATTCTCGGCGGGGAGGCCGAAGGCGTCAAAGCCGAAGGGGAACATGACGTTGTAACCCTTCATGCGCTTGTAGCGGGCATGCACATCTGGACCGGTGTAGGCGAACCAGTGGCCGACGTGCAGATCTCCCGACGTGTACGGGAACATCACCAGCGCATACCACTTGGGCCGATCCTCATCCCCCTCGCGGGCGACGTAGAGGGCGTCCTTGGACCAGCGCTGCCTCCAGCGCGGCTCAATCTCTGCGGGGTCGTAGGAATGGCGGGCCATGGGAAGCTGAAAGAATATCGGCTCGGGGCCGGCGCCCAGGGAAGATGGTGGAGCCTAGCGGGATCGAACCGCTGACCTCTTGCATGCCATGCAAGCGCTCTCCCAGCTGAGCTAAGGCCCCACGGGCGGCGCTAATTCTATGCCACGGGCTTAACCCTCCGGCGCCCCTTCCGGCCTGCGCCGCGCAAGGATCGCCTCGTGGCCCGCGAGGACGACGAGGATCACGCCGGCCCCGCCCATCTTCAGCGGCGAGAGCCGGTCGCCCGCAAGCAGTACGCCGAACAGCACCGCGAAGGCGGGCTCGGCCGTGAGCAACAGGGCTGCGCGTCCCGCACTGAGCCTGCGCTGGACGTAGGTCTGCACCAGGAAGCCCAGTGCCGACGCGCCGATCCCGGTCACCAGCAGGGCCGGCACAACCGCGGGGGGCGGTACGGCGACGGTGTGTGTTCCCACGCTGCCGGCACTGAAGACAAGGCCGCAGGCGACCATCTGCCAGGCGGCCAGCCCGAAGGCCGAGTGGTTGCGCGAGTGATGGGACAAGAGCGCGATGTGACCGGCGAAGGCCAGCGCGCAGACCAGCAGCAGCCCCTCCCCGATCAGCTCGCCACGGTGAAGCGAGCCTCCGTACGTCAACGCGATCATTCCCCCCAGCGCCAGCGCCACCGCGAAGAGCGTGACCCGCGGTGTCCGGACCCGGAAGAGCACCGCATCGCAGAGCGGCGTGAAGACCACGAACATACCCGTCAGCAACCCCGCGGTCGAGGCCTGTACGGTGAGCAGACCGTAGGTCTGGGTGAGGTACCCCACCGCCAGCAGGGCGCCGATCAGCAGGCCGAGGCGCGCGTCCGCGGGATGGCGCAGGGCGAAGGCGCCGAGGATGCCGGCCGCCAGCAAGAAGCGCGCCGCCAGGAAGGTGACCGGGGGATAGAGCGCGACGGCGTCCTTGACCATCACGAAGGTCACTCCCCAGATCGCCGTGACGCCAAGCAGGAGCACGCCGGGGAGAATGTCCCGACGGGGGCTCAAGGGTCGCGAGCCGGATAATGGCTGTCGTGACGGAGAAGGACGGCGAGATCCAGGATGGGCTCCCGCAGGCGCTGTGGGCGCCGTGGCGGATGGCGTACCTCAAGGCGGAGCGGCCCGACGGCTGCCCGCTCTGCCTGGCCCTCGCGCAGGACCGCCTCATCCTCCACCGCGGCCAGCGCGCCTTTGCGATCATGAACCTCTACCCGTACAGCAATGGGCACGTGATGGTCGCGCCAGTGGACCACCTCTCGAAGTTCGAGGATCTCGACGACGAGGTGGGCGCGGAGATGCTCGCCCTCACCCGGCGGGCCATCGCGGCCCTTCGTCAGACTGAGCGGCCGGAAGGCTTCAACGTGGGTTTCAACCTTGGCAAGGCGGCCGGCGCGGGTATTGAGGATCACCTTCACCAGCACATCGTGCCCCGGTGGGTTGGTGACACGAACTTCATGCCGGTCCTGGCCGGCACCAAGGTGATCGGCGAAGCGATCGAGACAACGCTGGAGAAGCTGCGCGAAGTCTTCTAGGGGGCTGTAACGGCTGGATGGTTACATCCCGCCGGGTCGCCGCCGGCGACGCCATACGATGCCGGCGAGGGTGACGGGAAGGATCGAACCCCATACCAGCAGCAGGTCCCACCGCCAGGGCGGCGCGGCGGCGGTCGGGGGTAGTTCGGTAGACGGGGATGCCGTGGACGCTGTCACCGCCGCCGGCGGAGGAAACAGGTCGGCGACCACGGCGGCAACCCGGTACTGGTTCTCGGCGCACGGCCCGGATGTCACGCCACTCCCCGGCGCCAGTCCTTTTTCGCACGACTGCAGCGAGCCCGCGTCACCAGCGGGCAGCCCACTCCCGGGGCAGGTGCCCTGCGGCGAGGAGGGTCGGCAGCGGTACACAGCGGCGGCCGAGCTTTCCGGGATGACCCACCGCGTCAACGCCAGGAACCCCGACCGTGGGCCCTCGAACTGGCGGTACGCCGGGTCATCCGCGCGGTCGGTGTAGGTCCCGACGCCGGCGCCGTTGTAGAGCGCGTCGGCGCGGTCCCCCGCGTACCAGCCGGTGCCGGCACGAGCATCATCGCGGCTGAAGATTGCCGACTGCCCATCGCCCGCGATGTCAAACAGGTTGCCGACCATGAACGGGTTGACGGCATAGCGGAAGTTACTGAAGCGCCCGCCCTGGACCGCGGACCACGCGCTGCGCATCCAGCTCAGGGGCTGCCAGCTCCCCGTGGGGCCACAGTTCTCGGTGAAGTCGGTCCAGCTCATGCAGGCTGCGCTACCGTCGTTGAACTCGGGCTGGAGGAAGACGTTCACGCCCTTGCTGTCCAGGCATTGCATGAACTGCGGGTACGGGTTCGAGGTCATG
>JBHEMP010000082.1:0-3150 GCA_046262515.1 Candidatus Dormibacteria bacterium
CCTTGGTGCGGCTTGCGCTCGCGGAAGCGCTCAGCAAAGGCGTCAATCTCCTCCTGGTTCCCCTCGAAGAGGATGGCGTCGCACAGCGCGCGCTCTTCCTCGGGGATGCTGCCGAAACGCACCAGGTTCTCCGAGCTGACGATGGCGAAGTCCAGTCCGGCGCGGGTGCAATGGTTGAGGTACACGCTGTTCAGGACCTCGCGGCCGGCGATGGGCAGACCAAAACTGACGTTGGAGATACCCAGCACCGTCCGCGTCCCCGGGAAGCGTTGTTTGAGTTTGGTTATGGCCGTGATGGTGTGAGGGGCCGAGGCTCGGTAGGCCTGGTCACCGGTGGCGCAGGGAAACACCAGCGGGTCCCAGATGATGTCCTCGGCGGCGATGCCGTATTTGCCGGTCAACAGCTCAAAGGAGCGTTCCGCGACCTTCAGTTTGCCGTCGCTGGTGATTGGTTGCCCGGCCTCGTCGATGGTGCCCACCACCAGCGCGGCGCCAAAGCGGCGGGCCAGCGGCACAACCTTCTCGAAGCGATCCTCGCCGTCCTCCAGGTTGATGGAGTTGATCATGGCCTTGCCCTGGATCAATGGCAGGGCCGCGGCAATGACCCGGTGGTCGGTGGAGTCGATGACCCATGGCGCCTTGACAATGCGGGCCGCCGCGGTCAGGAAACTGATCATGTCCTCGGTCTCATCGCGCTCGGTGCTGGCGAGGTTGGCATCGATCATGTGGGCGCCGGCGCGGACCTGCGCGCGGGCTATCTCGGCCGCCTCCTCAAACCCCTCGGCCTCGATCAGCCGCTTGAACTTTCGGCTCCCGGTGACGTTGGTGCGCTCGCCGATGACCATGGGGCGCGCGTCCTCCTCGACCTCGACGTAATCGATGCCGCTGACGTGCGTGGCGAGCCGGCCGGATGGAATCGCGCGCGGACGATGGGCGCGTGCCGCCTCGGCGATCTGGCGGATGTACTCAGGCGTCGTCCCGCAGCAGCCGCCGACGAGGTTGACCCAACCGCTGGCCATGAAGCGCGCCAGGGTGTCGGTCATCATCCCTGGCGTCTCGGAATACTGGCCCATCTCGTCGGGGAGGCCGGCGTTCGGATACACCGAGACAAATGAGCGAGCCATCGCGCTGAGGGTCCGCAGGTGGTCGGTCATGAATTCGGGGCCGGTGGCGCAGTTCAGACCCACCGACAGCGGGGAGGCATGCTCGACCGACGTGTAGAAGGCCTCGATCCCCTGGCCGGCAAGCATGGTGCCCATCGGCTCGATGGTGCCGCTGAGCAGCAGCGGAACCCTGGTCTCCATTTCGCGCATCGCCGCCCAGGCGCCCAGGATCCCGGCCTTGGCATTGCGCGTGTCCTGGATCGTCTCCAGCAGCAGGAGGTCGACGCCACCGCGGAGGAGACCGCGGGCCTGGACCCGGTAGTTCTCGGCCAGCTCCTCAAAGGTGATGCCGCCGGTGACGGAGATGGCCCTGGTGGTCGGGCCCATCGACCCACTGACCCAGCGCGGCCGGCCGGTGAATTCTTCCGCGACCGCGCGCGCCAGTCGAGCCGCCGCCTCCGTTATCTCCTCGGCGCGTGACTCCAGTCCGTATTCGCCCATCACCAGCGGCGTACTGCCGAAGGTGTCCGTGCCCACGACGTCGGAACCGGCCGCGAAGTAATCGCGGTGCATCTGCGAGACAACGTCGGGACGGGTGATGACGAGGTACTCGTTGCAGCCCTCGAGTTCGGCCCCACCGAAGTCCCCGGCGGTCAGGTCGCACCCCTGCAGGTAGGTGCCCTGCGCCCCGTCCAGCACCAGGATCTGCTCTGTCAGCGCTTCTTCAAAGCTCAGGGAGCGGTCCCCGGCCGGCAGGTCGGTGGGAGGGGACACGGAATCAAGGTCGATCGCCATGACACTCATGCTATAGAGAGGCGTGCCGTCGGACGAACTCAAGGCCCGGACCCGCGCGAACTACAACCTGGCGTCGGATCACTTCGATGACCCCGCGCTGGCATTCTGGCGCCGGGTCGGCGAGCGCACTGTGGAGCGCCTGGAGCTCGCCCCGGGGAACCGTGTTTTGGACGTCTGCTGCGGGAGTGGCGCAACCGCGATCCCCGCGGCCCACGCGGTGGGAAGGTTCGGGACCGTCCTGGGTGTGGACCTGGCGGAGAACCTGCTCCGCCTGGCCCGGGACAAGGCCACTGTGGCGGGGCTGCAGAACGTTCGGTTTCGCCGCGAGGACATTGAGACCATGCGCTTCCCCGCGGCGTCCTGCGACGCCGTCATCTGCCAGTTCGGAATTTTCTTCCTGCCCGACATGGAGGCCGCGATGCGCCGCCTCTGGAGCCTGGTGGCGCCGGGGGGCGTCATCGGAATCACGACCTGGGGGCCGCGCGTGCTGGAGCCCGTTCTGGGTTACTTCTGGGAGGCGGTCGCGAACGAAAGACCCGACCTGGTTCGAGCCTCCAGTCCGTGCGAGCGGATCTCCGCCCCGTCTCAACTGGGCCGCCTCTTCACCGATGCCGGGGTGGCTGAAGCAGAGGTGGTTGAGGAGTTCTCCGTGCAGCCCCTGGTCAGGTCCACTGATGCGTGGAGCATCATCCTCGGCACCGGCACCCCCCGCGGCACCATCGCCGCGCTGGAGCCCGAGGTCGCCGAGCGCGTGCGTGACGCGGTCCTGCGCCTGGTGGAGCTCGACGGCATTCGCGAGGTCGAGATCAACGTCATCCACGGCGTCGCGCGGCGCCCCCAGGCGCCGCCCAAAATGAGGGCTTGACACCGGGCGCGATGCTCGTCGCGGGAATGTCAGGGGTTTGGTTGCAAAGGCCAGCGATGCTAAACTCAAGTTCAACTTGCCGCCTATTCCGGAGGAACCGTCCACCATGGCAATTCAGACCGAGCAGCTCATCTCACTAACGGATTCCGCCAGGGACCAGCTTCGGACCATGATCGAGAAGAAGGGCAACCCTGACCTCGCCCTCCGTGTCTGGGTCCAGCCGGGCGGCTGCAGCGGGTTCTCGTACGGCATGGCACTGGATGACGCGCCTCTTGACGACGACGTGATCAGCACCATCAATGGCCTCAAGGTGATCGTCGACTCCTACTCCGCGCAGCACCTCGGCGGCGCCAAGGTGGACTACCTGGACAGCCTCATGGGCGCCGG
>JBHEMP010000083.1:0-50046 GCA_046262515.1 Candidatus Dormibacteria bacterium
GCGCGGTAGCCGGGGTGCGCGTTCGCGATGATTGATGTATGAGCGCCGAGACCTTCCTGTTGCTCTGCGGTCTCGGCGTGGTCGTGGGATGCGTGGGCACCCTGGTTGGGGCGGGCGGAGGCTTCATCCTGACGCCAGCGCTCCTGGTCCTTTACCCGACCGACTCGCCCGAGACCATCACGGCCATCAGCCTCGTGGCCGTGTTCTTCAATGCTCTTTCGGGATCAGCGGCCTACGCTCGCCAGCGCCGCATCGACTACCGGACTGGACTGCTGTTCGCCGCCTGCACTCTGCCTGGTGCGGTGGCTGGGGCGCTGGTCGTGGCGGTGGCGCCGCGGCGGATCTTCGATATCCTGATGGCGCTCCTTCTCGGTGCGCTGGCGGCTTGGCTCCTCCTCGGCCGGCCGCAGCCAACCGACGGCGCACCGCGCCCGGGGTGGACTGAACGTGAGTTGACCGACCCCGCCGGACAGACCTATCGCTACGCGGTGCCCCTGCGCCGGGGCGCCGCCTACAGTGTCGGGGTCGGGTTCGTATCGACCTTCCTGGGCATCGGTGGCGGGGTGGTGCACGTGCCCCTGCTGGTACAGGCGCTCGGCTTCCCGGTCCACATCGCCACCGCGACCTCCCACTTCATCCTGGCGATCATGGCGGGCACCGCGAGCCTGACGCACGTGATGGCCGGAAGTTTCACGCAGGGGCACGGCATCCACCGCGCGGTTGCGCTCTCGATCGGGGTGGTCGCTGGGGCTCAGGTCGGAGCCGCGCTGTCGATCCGGATGGACGGCAGAACTATTCAGCGCCTGCTGGCGTTGGCGCTGGGCCTGCTCTCTGCGAGGCTGCTGGTCGGATCCCTATGACCTCGCGAGCCGCCAAGGCAGCCTAATTCCTCAGTCCAGGTCGATCAACAGATGTAGTGGCCGTCGAATTTGCCAGTGGGGTGCGTCCCTCCTGGGCCCAACGGGGCCTTTCCGACCAATTTATCAAGAATGCCCCAGGTACCCGGGTGGTCACGTCAGGTGCGGGCGGCTCTCGCCGTCGCCTCATGACCGTGGCGGAGCATCCCCTCGAGGTCGCGGCGGCGCGCGCAGGCAAGTGTGATCAGCACGGCGGCATAGCCGTCGAAATGCGGAATTGTGAAGAACCCCGGTTGGTTGCGCGCGAGGATCACCACCTTGGCATCGAGCCCCGCGGTGCGCACCGCAAGCACCGGCTCGGGCGGCGGATCCGTGTCACCGAAGCGCCGGATGTCGGCCTTGCTGTACGGGCGCTCCCAGGCGAATACCTTGTCCATTACCAGCCACGCACGATTGCCGTGCTGTCGGCCCTCGGTAACGCCGGTCAGGGCCATCGCGATGCGCGCCACTTCCTCGAGGCTCGCCACCCGCCCAGAATATCGCCTTCGCGGGACTGGGAGAGTGACTGATTTTCGTAATCACGCGGCCTGGGGTGATCAGCGAGCGTGTCACTGGAGGTCCCACCGGCGGGCGTCCGACAAATGTACGGGTGCTTCGATATGCGATCGCCGTGGTGGGCCCGGACGGACCTGGGATCGTGGCGGCGGTATCGAAAGAACTGGTCGGGCCGGGTGCAACCTCGAGGACGTGTCCACCGCCGTCCTTTCCGGGCACTTCACGATGATGCTGGCCGTGGCCGCACCGGCAGGGCTGCAACCAGCGGACTTGCAGGATCGCCTTGGAGGTCTCGCGGGGGAGGGGCTGGCGACGTCGTCTGGCATCTCGAGGCGCCGATTCGACCTGCCGCGGCGAGTCTCGATCAACTCCTCCATGGGTCGGATGTTGGTCTTGAGGATCTCCGCCTGGACTTCGGGCGACTCGCGCCCCCCAAGCTCATGCATCAAGCCGAGGATTCGCTCCTCGAATGCGATCAGGTCGCGAAGGAACCCGCCCACTGCTCCCTTTCGCCGTCGCTGCCGGCTTCTGCCGGCTCACCGTCCATGCCGCTGGGAGCGGTGACCCCCGTATTGTGGTTGTCACTGTCCATGTTCAATTGCATACCCTTTGCGCGCGCGGTTGACGATGCGCGTGGGCGCACCGACCTGGGCGAGCTTCCGCCGCAGGCGAACGATGTATGTCCGCACCTCTTCGTTGTGCAGGGCGCCGTCGCCCCAGGCCAGGCGGATGATCTGCTCGGCGCTCAGGAAGTTCCCCGGACGTTCCATCAGGCAGGCAAGCAACTCGACTTCGCGGCGCGTCAGGTCCACCTCCTTATCGCCGTGCCGGATGATCCTGGCTAGCGGGTCGAGGTCCAACCTGTGCAGCTCCCAGTGCCGCTGCTGCCAGAAATCAAGACGCGCCTGGTAGTGGTCTCGTTGGTGACGAAGGATGGTTTCGTCGGTGTGGGTCATCTCAAGGCGGGCGCTGTCAACCAGCCTGGGCAGCTCCTCCTCCAACCGCTTGAGCAGCGCGTCCTTGACGCCAATCAGCTCGCGGTATACCTGGATCCAGCGACGTGCATCCTCCGCGTGACTTGTCTCGGGATCCTCATGGGGCAGGAGATCCAGGGCGCGGTCGACGGCCGCCACCGCCTGGGTCCGACGCTCTTTCGCGGTGTCAGCCAGGACGGCGTCACGCGCGTTTGATGAGGTGGACACGGCCAGATTGTCAGCGGTGGTCCGCAACAGTCTCAGCAAAAGGAGGTGGGCCCCGCGCCCCCAACATGGGGCACCGAACCCGGCCCTGGAGGCTCCCTACGCGAGGAAGTCCCGCACAGCTGTGGCGCTGTCAGGGTGCATGCCCACCAGGTAATGATTGGCATCGACAACGACGCCCCTGGCATTGGGCACCTCGGCCAGGAATCGTTGGTAATCTGCCTGATTGAGTATGTAACCCAGACCCTCCAGGATCTCCTGTCGTGCGCGGATAAGGAGCGCCGGCATCGTGATCCCAGTCCACATCGCGTAGGGGTCCTGGGTAAGCCGGTAATCCTCGTCCTCAAGTGGCGCCGGCTTCTGCGTGCGGAACCGCACGCCGCCCTCAACATCCTCAAGGTCGTAGTTGAAAAGCTCCTCCCAGGCCGGGTTCCACGGCTGGTAGTTGGGCAGTTGCCGGACCAGGGACAGGAAGTGCCCGCGCGAAGGCCAGACCGTGCTCAGCCGCTCCAGGCCGGCGTAGACCGGGCCCTTGGCGGGGTCATCCACGCTGGCGCCACCGTCCACCAGCACCAGGCGGCGCACCCGGCCCGGGAACATCTGGCAGACCCGGATGGCAATCCACGCACCCATGGACCAGCCCACCAGGTCGAATTGCCCGGCCCCCAGTTGGTCCGCCATCTCGGCGATGTCGCGGGCGTGCGCCGCCCATCCATAGGTGCCGGGCGGGGTTACCTGGCTCTTGCCTCGACCACGAGGGTCAAAGGCGAGGGTACGGTGGCGCTCCGGGTCGAGACCGCCAAAAATCACGTCGAAGCTGTGCAGATTGGCGCTCAGCCCGGGCACGCCGATCACGAGCGCGGCGTGCGGGTTGCCGCCGACCTCAGCGTGGATCCGACCACTGGCAAGCGTGAAGTCCGTCTCGATTGCCGATTGGCTGCCCATAACCGTCACCTCTCACCTCGATCGTTTGTTGCCGCGCTTCAGCGGGCTCGTAGGCACAATTAGCACTGGCGAGGGAAACGCTGGCGTGTTAGGTTGGCGCGGCCCACGCGTGGGGTCAGTCGCCGTCCGGACTTCCCGCATGGGCATCGGTCGACACCGCAAACCTCTGCTCGCCCGAAAGTTCGCGCAGAGCGCGGTTCACGCGGACGTATTCAGCGATCGCGGCGGCACCTCGCTCAGCCGTCGCGGATCCCATCTCTGACAGGAGCGCCCGACGCGCATTCAAAAGCGCGTCGATCTGTCTGCGCAGCGGACGATGGCCCAGAGTCTGCCGTAGTGATGCCATAACTATCACAAAGTGTGGCAGCGCGAACGTGAAAAACGCAGCATAAGGCGGTCCCCCCGGGCGGCGGGACTGGCGCGCTGGCGGCAAACTCGCAGGGGGGCTACGATGCAACACGGGCTCAGTGGCAGATCGGATTCCGCCCGACGTATGGCACCTGTGTTATCACTCGTCAGGAACAACCGTTCGCACCAAACCGGGTGTGGCGGTCACTTAATAGGGTAGGAGGAGCTAATGGCTGACTCATCACTGGCCAGGATGGCCGCAGGCATATTTGGCGCGGTGTACGCCCTGGTAGGAGTCCTTGGGTTCCTGCCGTTCCTGGGCGGCAGCTACAGCCTGGATCCGCACAACCTGCTTGGCCTCTTCGCGGTCAACGTCGTGCACAACATCGTCCACCTTGCCGTCGGTCTTGGCGGCCTTGCGGCCTATGCCGGTGGCGAGGCTCAGTCGATCATGTTCGCGCGCACCGTCGGGGTGGTCTACGCGCTGCTGGCCGTGCTCGGCATCTTCGCCGGGAGCGGCAACTTCCTCGGCCTGGTGCCGATCGGCGGGCTGGACATCGGGCTGCACGCGCTGACCGCGGCAGTGCTGCTGTACGTTGGGTTTGCCGCCCCTCGCAAGGACGCAGCCGCGGTCTGACCTGCAGGCTTCTCGAAGAGGGAAGTCGACCGATACCAGTTCAGGACCGCCCGGTACACTCCCCCCTCGTGACGACCATGAGGGGGGCTGTGCTTCCCGGCGAACGCCGGGTTGAGCTAAGAAACTACGAGGTCCCCGTCCCGGGACCGGGGCAGGTGCTGGTGCGCACGCGTGCATCCGGCCTCTGCGGCAGCGACCTTCGGGCGATTTATCGCCCGAGCGTGCAGGGAAATGGCCCCGAGGCCTATCGTGGGGTCATCGCGGGACACGAGCCGGCCGGCGTGATAGAGACGATCGGTCCGGACGTGGAGGGCTGGGCTGCCGGCGACCGCGTCCTGCTCTACCACATTGTCGGTTGCGGGGACTGCGACGACTGCCGGGCGGGCTGGATGATCAGCTGCACCAGCGACGCGCGTGCTGCCTACGGTTGGCAGCGAGACGGCGGCCACGCGGATTTCATCCTGGCTGAAGCGCGTACCCTTGTTGCGCTCCCTCCCGAACTCAGTTTTGTCGACGGCGCGCTCGTCGCCTGCGGCTTTGGGACGAGTTATGCGGCCTGTCTTCGCGCCGGCATCGCCGCCGGTGAGACAGTGCTTGTGACCGGCCTGGGACCGGTGGGACTGGGCACCGCGATGATCGCGCGCGCCATGGGGGCGAACGTAATCGGCGTCGAGGCGAATGTGAAGCGGGCGGAGGTGGCCCGAGGGCTTGGCGTCGGCGTGGTCCTGGCGGCCGCGGATGGCACCCTGGAGGACGTCCGTGAGCGCACCGCGGGGATGGGTGTGGAGGTGGCCATCGACTGTTCCGCGGCCCAGGGCGGCCGCGATCTCACCCTGACCGCCCTGCGCCGCTGGGGGCGTGCCGTGTGGGTGGGGGAGGGCGGTTCTTTCACCTTTGAGCCCAGCCCGGCACTTATCCACCACCAGCTGACCCTGAACGGTTCGTGGGTCTGCAGCGTGCAACAGATGCGGGAACTGGTCGGCCTGCTGGTGAAATGGGGAACCAGCCCGGAGGCCATCGTTACAAACCGCCTACAGCTCGATGAGGTCGAGCGGGCCTACCGCGAGTTCGACAGCGGTATGACCGGCAAGATCGTGCTGACCTGGCCTGAATGATTACGCGTCGCTTCGGCGGGCAGGACGTGCACCCCCGTCCGCAGATGGCGCGCGATGAGTGGATCGACCTGTCCGGGCCATGGCAGTTCGAGTTCGACGACCGGGAGGTGGGGATCGCGGAAGGCTGGATGCGCCCTGAGCGGGAGCCGTTCAGCCGCACGATACGTGTTCCCTATCCGCCAGAATCCGCCGCCAGTGGGGTGGACGATCGCTCCATCCACCCGGTCGCCTGGTATCGGTGTACGTTTTCGCTCCCGACGGCGGCAGGGCAAAGATGGATTCTTCACTTCGGAGCCGTCGACTATCGCGCGCAGGCCTGGGTGAACGGTTCGATGGTGTGCGAGCACCACGGCGGGCACACCCCCTTCAGCGCCGACATCACCTCGGCCCTGAATGACCGGGGGGAGGGCGTCCTGGCGGTGCGCGCCGAGGACCGCGCGGACCTGGAGCAACCCCGCGGCAAACAGCACTGGGACGTGGAGCCCGAGGAGATCTGGTATCACCGGACCACGGGCATCTGGCAGGCGCCATGGTTGGAGGCCGTCCCGGACCTGCGCATCGAGTCGCTGCGCTGGACACCGGATATCGAGAATCTGCGACTGCGCATGGAGGTCCGGCTCAACCGGCCGCCGCACACTCCGGCGCGACTGAAGCTCAGGCTGGGTCCCGCCGATGCGCCCCTGGTACATGACACCTACGAGGTGACGGGGATGACCCTGCACCGTGAGATCGGCCTCGACATCGGTGCGCCATCGATCGCCCGCAGGCGGGACATCATGTGGTCGCCGGAGTACCCGAACCTCCTGGACGCGGAACTGACCCTGGAGCCGCAGGGCGGGCGCCATGACGAGGTGCACAGCTATGTCGGTCTGCGAAGCGTGGACGTTACCGACGGCGCATTCCGGCTGAACGGGTGGCCCTATTACCTGCGCCTCGTCCTCGACCAGGGGTACTGGCCTGACAGCAACCTGGCCGCGCCCGACCCCGACGCGCTGCGGCGGGACGTGGAGCTGATAAAAGAGCTTGGCTTCAACGGTGTCCGCATGCACCAGAAGGTGGAAGACCCTCGCTTCCTTTACTGGTGCGACCGGCTCGGCCTGCTCGTCTGGGAGGAGATGCCAAGCTCATACCGCTTCTCTGAGGTGGCGGCGGAGATGGCGGCGACGGAGTGGCTTGAGGTTCTCCGCCGCGACCACAGCCACCCGTGCGTGGTGGCCTGGGTTGCCTTCAACGAGAGCTGGGGCGTGGAGTGGCTGCGCGACAACCCCCGGATGCGCGAGCTGGTCGCCGGCCTGCGAGCATTCGCCGTGGCTGCCGACGGCACCCGGCCCGTGATCGGTAATGACGGGTGGGAGCAGACCGGAGAGGAGGTCATCGGTATCCACGACTACGTCGATCAGGCGACGCTACTTCGGGCCCGCTACGGCAGCCGTGACCGCATCGAAGAATCCCTGCGCCGGGTCCAGCCCAACGGCCACCCGATCCTCTTATCGGACGCCAGCCGCGGGCACGCCGCCGTGGTGCTGAGCGAGTTCGGCGGGATTTCCCTCGTCCCCTCGCGGGGAACCGAAGTGTTCTCCTATGGGACCGTGGGCTCGGCGTCGGCATTGCTGGAGCGCTGGCAGGAGCTCTTTAGCGCAGTGCTCGACTCCGATGCGCTGGCGGGATTCTGTTATACGCAGTTCTGCGATATCCGTCAGGAAGCCAACGGCATGGTGACCGAGTCGCGGGAGCCCAAGGTCGCCCCACGCATGGTGCGGGCGCTGATACAGCAACGGCCGCGAGCCATCCCCGCCGAAGGGATCCTGCGCCAGGTCCTTGAGGTTGAGGATTCCGCCGAAGCGCCGTAGCTGCTATGCGTGAAAATTCGCGCAACACTGACCTATAATGCATAGTGATAGTGGTGTTGATATATTATTGCTGGAAGTCAGATCCATGCATTGAGGACAACAATGAGCAGCCGCGCCGACCTGGTCGTTTTTTCGCACCTCCGCTGGGACGGCGTCTGGCAGCGACCACACCACCTGGTGACGCGCCTTGCCGCCGCACACGAACGCACATTTTTCGTGGAGGAACCCGTTGTCGCAGACGTCTCGACACCCCGCCTCCTCAGCGAGGAAGCAGGACCTGTAATCCGACTGATATTCCAGGTCCCGCAGCGAATGGAGCCCCGGAATGGCGCCTGGCTCACGTTCGCCGACATCGATGGACCTGAACACCGGGTACTTATAAGCGAGGCCTTGACGGGGGCCGAACCCAATGTCTGGCTGTACTCGCCGCTCGCCCTGCCGCTGGCCCAGGCACTCTGCGCGACCCGTCTCGTGTACGACGTGATGGACGACCTCGCCTCATTCGCCGGGGCATCACTCGAAATGAAGCTCAGGCAGGCGCAGGCGTTGTCCGAGGCTGATGTTGTCTTCACCGGCGGCCGATCCTTGCACGACGCGGTGATGGAGCGGCGCCGCCGGCCTCAGCACACGTTCTGTTATCCAAGCGGCGTGGAGATCGAGCACTTCCGGGTCGGCCACCGGCCCCAAGCCCGACGGGTCGCGGGATACGTTGGCGTCATTGACGAGCGCCTGAACCTTGCCCTGGTAGATGCTCTCGCGACGGCGCTTCCCGAGTGGACCATTCGCATGGTCGGCCCGGTGACGAAAATCCCGGAGGATTCTCTGCCCCAGCGCGCCAACATTGAGTACCTGGGTAAGCGGGGCTACGCGGAACTTCCCGAAATCATGGCGGAGTTCGACGTCGCGCTCATGCCCTTCGCCATCAACGAAGCCACCCGCTCCATAAGCCCGACCAAGACGCTCGAGTACCTCGCGGCGGGTCTGCCCGTGGTCTCTACCCGCGTCCGGGACGTTGAGCGCGATTGCGGTGACGTCGTGTTGTTCGCTGACGACGGCCCCGCGTTCGCGGCCGCCTGCGAGAGTGCCCTTGCCGATGCGAGCGCATCGCATGCCGATGCTGTCGAGGCGCTACTGCGTCAACGCCACTGGGATGCCATTGCCCTGGAAATGCTGGAGCACGTCCTACCTTCGGATGCCTCCATCGAGCAAGAGGGAGGTCTTGGGGCATGAAGGTGCGCCCGAAAATGACGGGCCGTTTCGATTATCTGGTCGTGGGCGCGGGCTTCGCCGGTGCGGTGCTGGCCGAGCGGCTCGCGCGTGGCGCGGACAAGCGCGTGCTGGTTGTCGACAAGCGGCCGCACATCGGGGGCAACGCATACGACACGTACGACGACGCCGGCGTCCTCGTGCACCGCTACGGACCGCACATCTTCCACACCAACTCCGCTGATGTCTTTGAGTACCTCGGGCAGTTCACGGCATGGAGGCAGTACCAGCACCGCGTGCTGGCATCAGTTGATGGCCAGCTGGTGCCACTACCGATAAACCTAGACACCATCAACCAGTTGTACGGGATGAACCTCGACAGCCGGGGCGTCGCGGACTTCCTTGCCGGCGTCGCCGAACACCCTGCGGAGGTGCGCACATCTGAGGATGTCGTGGTCGCCCAGGTGGGACGGGAGTTGTACGAGAAATTTTTCCGCAACTACACCCGGAAGCAATGGGGCCGAGACCCTTCGGAGCTGGACGCGGCGGTCGCCGCCAGGGTCCCGGCGCGGACCAACCGCGATACGCGCTACTTCACGGACCGGTACCAGGCCATGCCCCAGCACGGGTTCACCAGGATGTTCGAGCGCATGCTCGACCATCCGAACATAAAGGTGATGCTGAACGCCGACTGGCGCGAGGTCGACGGCCTCATTCCATATGGTGAGATCATCTACACGGGCCCGGTGGACGAGTTCTTCGAATTTCGGCATGGGCCGCTTCCGTATCGGTCCATTGGGTTCCGATTTGAGACCCATGACCGCGAGGTTTTCCAGCCCGCGGCTGTGGTCAACTATCCCAACGACTACGACTACACGCGGATCACGGAGTTCAAGTACCTGACCGGCCAGGAGCACTCGCGCACGACCGTCGTTTACGAGTACCCGCAGGCGGATGGCGACCCCTACTACCCGATCCCGGATGACGCCAATGCCCGCCTCTACCGGGAGTACAAAGCCCAGGCCGACGCCACCGCTGGGGTCCATTTCGTGGGACGGCTTGCCACGTACCGCTACTACAACATGGACCAGGTGGTGGCCCAGGCGCTGGCAACGTTCAAGCGAATGTCAGACGGCTGGCGGCCGCTCGTTCCTGATCACGGGCCTCCCCAGCGGGTCAGCCTCGCACTTGAAGGATCGCGGCGAAACGGCGCCGTTCACAACGGGGCACGCCCCCTGGGAGCAAATTGATGTCGACGACTGCCGGCAAGAAGCTCAGCAGCGCGACGCTTGGTCGCACGACCTACGACATCACCCGCGTCGGCCTTGGCGCCTGGGCAATCGGTGGCGGCGACTGGCAGGGAGGATGGGGACCGCAGGACGACAAGGAGTCGGTGGCCGCGATTCACCATGCGATAGAGCTTGGTGTGAACTGGATTGACACGGCTCCGGCATATGGTCTTGGCCACGCCGAGGAGGTCGTGGGGCAGGCTCTGCGGCAGCTGCCGCAGAGCGAGCGGCCGCTGGTCTTCACCAAGTGCGGTCTAGTCTGGAAAGGAGGAGAGCGCACTGTCTCCAACGTCCTGAGCCCGGAGTCCATCCGCGCGGAGTGCGAGGCTTCGCTCCGCCGGTTGGGCTTTGAGGCCATCGACCTGCTGCAGATCCACTGGCCCGGTGAGGATGGAACCCCTATTGAGGAGTCCTGGGGGACCATGGGCGCCCTCGTTGACGAGGGCAAGGTACGTCACATCGGGGTGAGCAACTTCGGGGTCGACCTGCTCGAGAAGTGCGAGGCGATCCGGCACGTGGACACGGTTCAGCCGCAGGTCAACCTGCTGGTGAGAGCCGCGCTGGACGAAATTCTGCCCTGGGCTGAGCGCAACGGTTGTGGCGTGGTCGCGTACAGCCCCATGCGGTCAGGCCTGCTGACGGGCGCATTTTCCAGCGAACGCGCGGGCAGCCTTGCGGAGGATGACTGGCGGCGGGAGGACGCGGACTTCAAGGAGCCCAGGCTGTCCGCCAACCTCTGCCTCGTGGAGAAGCTGCGGGCGACGGCGGACCGGTTGGGTTGCAGTCTTCCGGAGCTGGCGGTGGCCTGGACACTGGCCTGTCCCGGGGTGACCGCCGCCATCGTGGGCGCGCGGCGCCCGGAGCAGGTCGAAGGCTGGATCGGCGGCGCCACCGTAGACCTGGCGGAATCCGACCTGGAAGAGATCTCGAGCGCACTTGAGAGCACAGGGGCCGGCGAGGGCCCGCAACGACCCGTCCGCTGACTTGCCCCTCCCCCCGATCGAGCTCTACGGCTCCTTCGAGTCGGTGTATCAGCCGGAGTTCGATGTCGACGTCGCCGAGAACACCGGTCACGTCGCGCGGTGGCGCGAGGACCTGGAGAAGCTAAAGCTTTTCGGCGTGACCTCACTGCGGTACCCGATTCGCTGGCATCGTGTGGAGGCCGAGGAGGGGAGCTTCGACTGGAGGCACACCGACGTGGTGCTGGGCTGGATGCGCGACAATGGGATGCGTCCGGTGGTCGATCTCGTGCACCATACCAGCCATCCGCGCTGGTTGACGGCCGGCCTTGCCGATCCCCGGTTCGGCCCCGCGCTCCTGCGCTTCTGCGAACAATTCGCGCGGCGTTATCCATGGGTGCCCGGTTACACGGTCTTCAATGAGCCGTTTACAACGTTTTTTCTGTGCGGGAGCGAGGCGGTATTTCCACCCCACCTGAGTGGTATGGAAGGCTTCATTTCCCTGGTGCGCAACGTGTTTCCCGCGGTGACAGAAGTGACTCGGATGTATCGCGACCTGCTTCCCGGAGCCCGGCACTTTAACGTCGACACCTGCGAGCGGCACAGCGCCGCCACGCCCGCGGCCGCGGAGTACACCGTGTACGCGAATGATCGCCGGTTCTTCATGACGGACCTGATGCTTGGCGCATATATCGACCACGATCGCCCATTTATTCGCGACATCATTGCCGCCGGCGGTGAGGACCTTTTGAGCATCGGAGCGGGTCACATCGATGTACTTGGCCTCGACTACTATGCCCATTCGCAATGGCGGTTCTGGGGACCGGGCACGGGTAGCGGCACGTCGCCCGTGCCCGGTCGTCTTGACGACCTCATCGTCGAGTACTGGGAGCGGTATCGCCTCCCTTGCATGCTCGGCGAGACGAATATCCGCGGCTATCCCTCGGACCGTGCCTCCTGGTTCAAATACACCCTCGAGCAGTGCGAGAACGCGCGGGGCCGCGGTGTACCCATGGAGGGATACTGCTGGTTTCCCTTCATTGACTCCTGCGACTGGAACTCCTTGCTGCGCCGCGCCGACCGGGCGATCGACCCGGTCGGGGTGTTGTGGCTCGGAAACGACCTCGAGCGACATGAATCCACGATGTCACATTCTTTCCGCCTCGCCGCCCGAGGTACTTGTGCCCGGGACCTGCCCGCCTACCGCTTCCGCCGCCCGGTGGCTGACTGGGTAGCGGGTTACGCGGAGCAGATGGCCCACTGGAACTGGCTCGATCCACCAGGGGAACCGGTGTGCACCAACGCGCCTGCCCCGGACGATTGGGTGGCATTCGATCCGGGGCCCGTCGCGCCCGAACCCGCCATTGGCAACCTGCAAGAGCTCACCGCCGGCGGAGCGCAGGTGTGAACCAGGGGCTTTGCGGATCTTTTTGCGGAGGAACCTCTATGGTCCAGACAATGAGGTTCGCTAATGCTGCGCGGCCGGGACTGACTGATTGATCGACCCAGAAAGCCAAGTTCAGTTCAAGTCAGGGGACATATCACGGCTGCTCCCGGGCGAGTTTCCCGACAGTCAGTATCCCTCCGACATCCACCACTGGGTGGCCGTCTACGAGGAGTTGCTCGAATTGAAACGCGGTCTCATCGAGGACCTCGAGCAGCGCCTGGCAACAATCGACTCGCCTGCGGCCCGGGCCGAGGCCACGGAGGTGGATCGCCGCCTGCTCGTCCTCCAGAAAGAGCGCTTCGAGCGACGGCTTGAGTTCTGGAAGGCACGGCGACAGGCCGCCGACAAGATGGAGGTGCCTGGATGAGCCAGCAGGACCACGAGATCATCCAGATGTTCCTACCGCGGGAGGATCGACACACATCCTCCCTCGAAGTGGCGCACTACTGGGTCAAGACGTACAGCGACCTGATTCCGCTCGAGGAAAATGTCCTGCGCCACGCCTCCGAGCTGTCGCAACATGGCGATGAAACCTTTCGCGCCGCCGTCGAGATGTCCAACCTGACGCCGTTGAGGGACCTGATCGCCACGCTCAAGGAGCGTCGCGATTACTGGCAGGATCGTTCGCGGGAGCTGGCGCCCGGGTCGGAGTCGCGATAGGGAGGGTCACGGCTTCCGGCCTGGCTGAGGTCAGGCAGTCGCGGCGGCGGCAGCGCGGCCCGCTGCCCGGCCCGAGAACATGCAGCCACCGAGGAATGTACCCTCCAGAGCCCGGTAGCCGTGCATGCCCCCTCCACCGAAGCCCGCGACCTCGCCCGCCGCGTACAGCCCCGGAAGAATCTCCCCATCGGGCCGCAGGGCGCGGGCGGAGAGGTCGGTCTGGATGCCGCCGAGCGTCTTGCGGGTGAGGATGTTGAGCCGGACCGCGATCAGCGGCCCGGCACCAGGGTCGAGGATGCGATGCGGCTTCGCGGTGCGGATGAGACGATCGCCCCGGTAGAGCCGCGCGCCACGGATGGCGACCATCTGCATGTCCTTGGAAAATGCGTTGTCCACCTCCCGGTCCCGCGCCAGCATCTCGGCCTCGATCCTGACGAGATCCAGCAGCGGCTCCGCGGTGAGGGCGTTCATACCCGCGACCAAATCGGCCAAATTGTCACGAACGACGAAATCGACACCGTGTTCCTTGAAGGCCTCGACCGGTTCGGGCGCCCGGTTCCGGGAGGTTGCGCGCCGCGCGGTGCCGCGCAGGTCCCGGTTGGTCAGGTCCGGGTTCTGTTCTGAACCGGACAGCGCGAATTCTCGCTTGATGATGCGCTGGTTGAGGATGAACCACGTGTGGGCATGCCCGGTCTTCATGATGTGCTCAAGCGTGCCCAGGGTATCGAAGCCGGGGTAGAGGGGCACGGGGAGGCGGTTCCCGAGGGCGTCAAACCACATCGAGGACGGCCCCGGCAGGATGCGGATCCCGTGGCCCGGCCAGATCGGGTTCCAGTTGTGGATGCCCTCGGTGTAATGCCACATCCGGTCGCGGTTTATGAGGTGGGCCCCCGACGACTGGGTGATGGCCAGCATCCGACCGTCCACGTGCGCCGGGACCCCCGTGATCATGTAGCTGGGTGGGGTGCCCATGCGCGCCGGCCAGTTGCTTCGCACCAGCTCGTGGTTCGCGCCGATCCCGCCGGAGGTGACGATCACGGCACCCGCGTGCAGTTCGAAGTCGCCGGAGACGTCCCGCGAGCTGGGGCGGCCCCGTTCCACGTCGCTCGGCGCAAGGATGGCGCCTCGGACGCCATCGACGCACCCCGCCGTCACGGTCAGTTCGTCTACTCGGTGGCGGAAAAGGAAGCGGACCGCGCCGCTGGCGGCCGCCCCCCGCACCCGGCGCTCGAACGGCTCCACGACCCCGGGGCCGGTCCCCCAGGTCACGTGGAAGCGGGGCACGGAGTTGCCGTGACCGATGGCACCGTAGCCGCCGCGCTCCGCCCAGCCCACGACGGGAAACCAGCGCATGCCCTGCTGGTGCAGCCAGGACCTCTTCTCGCCGGCGGCAAAGTCGACGTAGGCCTCCGCCCAGCGTCGCGGCCACGCGTCCTCGTCGCGATCGAACCCGGCCGTGCCCATCCAGTCCTGGAGGGCGAGGTCATAGGAGTCACGAATGCCCATTAACCGCTGCTCGGGGGAGTCCACGAAGAACAGCCCGCCGAAGGACCAGAAGGCCTGCCCGCCGAGGGACTGCTCCGGCTCCTGGTCGAGCAGCAGCACTCTGCGCCCTGCGTCGGCGGCCTCGGCGGCTGCCACCAGCCCCGAAAGGCCCGCGCCAACGACTATGACGTCCGCGTCGATCTGCATCGCTGCAGGATACGGCCCAGGACGGGATACCGGCTTGGGTCTCCCGGGTCAGGTGTGCTCTGGCAACCCTCGGGGTGTAGGCCGGGTGACTCGCGTTGAACGATGCTGAAGGCGCCCGTTCTCGATGAACTCGACGTCCCAGCCTTCGGCGACCCACTCGCGAGCCAGCTCCCGTGCCGGCCTCTCGTCCTGGTAGGAACGCGAGGTGGCAAGCGCCTCGTTATCGCGGAAACGTCGAATCACCACGAATGCCATCTATTGATTTCAGCACATTGTCCCGCGAATTGCGACAATGGCGCACTAATTTGTTGCGATACCGTCACCGTCAAGCAGGCGACTTTGGCCCCCTCCAGGTGGCGAGCTGGCGTGGTGACGAGTTCGAAGTCCGCGATCCCTGGGGGAACCGTCTCCGGCTGCGCCTCCCGGTCAGGGACTGAAGAACCTGCCCCCGGAGGGCGCCAGGTAGGAAACGCGCACCGTGCCGTCGGGGGGCCCGGTGCCCGCTGCGCTATAGCCCGAACGCGGATTTCCGCCCGCTCAGGCACAATCTGAGCGTGGCGCCCGAGGAACCGCCGGCCCCCCTTCGCATCCTGATCCTGGAGGACAGGGCGGCGGACGCCGAGATCGTCATCAACGCCCTGCGCCGGTCGGGGTTGGAATTCAGCCACGACCTGGTTCGTGAACGGGCTACCTTCATTGAGGCGCTGGCCCAGGGTCCCGACGTTATCCTCTCCGCCCACACCCTGCCCAGGTACGACGTCATCGACGTCCTCCGCGAAGTGAACTCAAGTGGGCGCGACATCCCCGTGATCGTGGTGTCAGGTCAGCTCGGGGACGACGAGGCCGCGCAGGCGATTCGGGCCGGGGCTTCCGACTACCTGCTCAACGATCGGCTGGGCCGTCTTGGCGCCGCGATCTCGAGGGCGGTCGAGGCGCGGGAGTTGCGGCAATCGAACCGCCGCTCCATCGCCGGCCTGCGCGAAACCTCGCAGCGGCTGCAGGCCATCTTCGACAACACGGCTGATGGCATCGTCACGGTCAACAGTCGGGGCGAGATCGATGCTTCCAACGGCGCGGCGCAGCGGCTCTTCGGGTATACCGGGGACGAGCTGCGCGGGATGCGGGTCCGAGCCCTGGTCTCGGATACCCAGGTGCCTGAGCTGGATGGCCCGTCCGACGCACATGAGCGGAACGCCACCCCAGTCCCATCGCGCGTGCGGGAGTGCAGCGGACTGCGCAAGGACGGCTCCGGTGTACCCGTCGAACTGCGCGCAGAGCGCATCCCCCTCCTGGACGGCGAGGTCATGGTGGCGATCTTTCGAGACATCACCGAACGCAAGGCGTACGTCACGGCGCTGGAGCACCAGGCGCTGCACGACGTCCTGACCGGCCTTCCCAACCGAGCTCTCTTCACCGACAACCTGCGGCGTGCGCTGGCCATCGCCGCCCGGGACCGCGAGCGCGTCCCCGTCCTGCTCCTTGGTGTCACGGGGTTCAAGGCCCTGAACGAGTCCTACGGTCACCAGCTGGGGGACGAGCTCTTGCTTGAGGTGGCGGCTCGCCTGCGCGAGACCCTGCGCGCCTCAGACGTCGCGGCCCGTCTCGAAGGCGACGAGTTCGGGATATTGCCCCACGGCTCCTTGAGCAACGACCAGGTCCAGCAGGTGGCGAACAAGGTGCTGTCGATCTTCGACCGCGAGTTCGATCTCCGCGGCAGCCGCGTGCATGCCTCCGCGCGGGTGGGGGTTGCGCTGTACCCGGACCACGCCGCCGACGCCTCGGCGCTGATGCGCTGCGCCGATATCGCGATGTACGGTGCCGGGCGGGAGGCCGTGCGCATGCTCTGGTACCAGCCCCAGTTGGATCGCTATGCCGCCGACCGCCTGGCCCTGATGTCCGAGCTCAGGGATGCCATAGACGGCAACCAGCTGGTGCTCTACTACCAGCCCAAGATCGACCTCCAGCTGCGGCGCGCCGTTGGGGTCGAGGCCCTGCTGCGCTGGAATCACCCCAGCCGGGGCCTGCTGCCGCCCGCGGCGTTCATCGATGCCGCCGAAGAGAACGACATCATCGTCCCCCTGACGCGCTGGGTTGTCGGCGAGTCATTCCGCCAGCTCGCCGAGTGGAACCAGCGCGGACTGGGGTTGAAAATGCAGCTCAACCTCTCGGCCCGCAACCTGGTGGACCCCGACGAGGTAGGCCGGACCCTGGCAGACCTCCGGCGGCATGGCCTCTCCGCCGGGCAGATCGCCATGGAGATCACCGAGCGCAACTTCGCGAGCTCACGCGCCCAGGGCTCGCTCCACGCGCTCCGGGATGCCGGGTTCGGCATCAGCGTGGATGACTTCGGTACCGGTTACTCGGCCCTTGCCTACCTCCGGGACATGCCCGCCACTGAGATCAAGATCGACCGCTCCTTCATCTCGGCGATGGCCGCCGACCGTGGCGCCATCGTGTCGCCCGTGATCCAGATGGCCCACAACCTGGGCCTCTCCGTGGTGGCCGAGGGCATCGAGCAGCCGGAGACCGCGGCCAGCCTGCGTGACCTCGGCTGCGATAGCGGGCAGGGGTACCACTTCGGCCGCCCCATGCCCCCCGACGAACTGGAAAAATGGGCGCGAGGGCAACCCGGCTCCGAATGAGGGTGGCGAGCCGAAGACACTAGGCTTGGCTCGATGAGCGAGCTGGCTGTCGAGGTGACCGATCTGCGCAAGCACTACGGGCCTCTGCGGGCCGTGGACGGGCTTTCGATGGGCGTTTTGACGGGCTCGATCACGGCCATTCTCGGGCCTAACGGCGCGGGCAAGACGACTACCCTGGAGTGCTGCGAGGGCTTCCGTGCCCCCGACGGCGGAAGGGTGCGCGTGCTCGGGCTCGACCCGGCCCGGCAGGTTGGCGCCCTGACCCCGCGGATAGGCGTGATGTTGCAGTCCGGCGGCATCTACCCGAGCGTGCGGGCGGAGGACATCCTGCGCCACACGGCGCGCCTGTACGCGGCGCCGCTGGATACCTCGATGCTGATCGAAAGGCTGGGCCTGGAGGCCGCGCGCCGCACGACCTATCGGCGACTCTCCGGCGGCCAGCAGCAGCGACTATCCCTCGCCATGGCGATCGTGGGTAGGCCGGAACTGGTCTTCCTGGATGAGCCCACTTCGGGGCTCGACCCCCAGGCCCGCCGCGCCACCTGGGACCTCGTCCGCGAGTTGCGCGCGGACGGCGTCACGGTCGTCATCACCACGCACCTCATGGATGAGGCCGAGGAGCTCGCCGACAGCGTCATCATCATCGACCACGGGCGCGTGGTGGCCGCGGGTTCGACCGCGGAGTTGACGGGCGGGGCGCCCGGGCAGATTCGCTTCGAGGGTCCGCCCGGGCTGGACACGCGGGCGATGGTGCTTGCCCTGCCCGCCGGTGCCCAGGCGCAGGAGTCTTCGCCCGGGCATTACGTGGTCTCGGGTGATGCCGGCCCGCGGCTGCTCGCGGCGGCAGCCGCCTGGTGTGCCTCGGTGGACGTGATGCCCGAGGGGCTTCGCGCCGACCGGCGGACCCTGGAGGATGTTTTCCTGGACCTCACCGGGCATGAGATGCGCCAGTGACGGGGGGCGAGTTCGCGCCTCGACCGGGGGGTGCGCCGATGCGCCGGATGCTCGCGGCGCAGGCCCTGATGGAGACCCGACTCCTTCTCCTGAACGGTGAACAGCTACTGCTGACCATTGTCATCCCCACCCTTGTCCTGGTCCTCTTCAGTACCGTCCGGGTTGTCGATGTCGGTAGCGGGCCGCGAGTCGACTCGGTGCTGCCCGGCGTCCTGGCCATCGCGGTGATGTCCACCGCCTTCACCGGGCAGGCCATCGCCACCGGGTTCGAGCGACGCTACGGGGTGCTGAAGCGGCTGGCCCTCAGCCCCCTGCCGCGCTGGGGTTTCATCGCGGCCAAGACCGCATCCGTGGTCCTGGTCGAGGTGGTGCAGGTGGTCCTGCTGGTCGTCGTCGGCCTCCTGCTCGGCTGGTCACCGCGCGGGTCGGCGCTGGATGTCCTGGTCCTGCTGGTGCTGGGAACCGCGGCGTTCTCCGGCCTCGGGCTCCTGATGGCGGGGACCCTGCGGGCCGAGGCCACGCTGGCGGGGGCGAACCTGGTCTTTTTGCTGCTGCTCGTCGGAGGAGGAGTTGTGGTTCCCCTGGACAAGTTCCCCGCCGGTGCGGCGGCAATGCTTCGACTGCTTCCCGCGGGGGCCCTCGCCGGAGGCCTCCGCGACGTCATACAGCGGGGGCACGGGGTGCCGGGCGGTGCGGCCACGGTCCTGGCGGCGTGGGCGGTGGTGGCGATCGTGGCCGCCGGGCTCACCTTCCGGTGGGAGTGAGGCCGGCGGCACGCTCCACGGCGGGGATGAAGGCCTCAGCCCAGGCAGCATAGCCTCGCGGCCCGGGGTGGAAGCCGTCGGGCGCCATCAGTGAGTGATCCCTGCTGAACTGGGGCCCGGTCAGCGCGGCCAGTTCCACACGCAGCATGCGGTGACGCGAGGTCTCATCCCTCCAGATCGGGTCGTAGATGGCGGCCGCGATGATGCCGGTGACCGCCCGCAGCGGCTGCAATACGCGGGTAATGGTTCCCATGGCGGGTATCCCGGAGACGATCACCGGAACGCCGCGCCGCCCGAGTGCTGTGAGCACGGCGTCAAGGTCGGCCCGGGCCCGGCCGGGAGCGGTCAGGTTGATCACATCGTTGCCACCGATGACGAGCAGGATGACGTCAGGACGACCCTCCAGCCGGGGTAGCTGGTCCGTGAGAACATCGTTGACCCGCGCCCCGCTGACCGCGAGTACGTTGAGGTGGACCCTCCGGTCGTGGCGATCAGCGACCGCCCGTGCCACCCGCCGCGGGTAGCCCAGGTCCTGGGTTACCGCCCCTACCCCGGAACCGGTGGAGTCGCCGAGCACGGCAAGGGCGAGCGGCGCGCCGTCGGGCGGACCGACGACCTCGTTGGGCGAACCGGGCGCCTCGGGAGAACCCTCGCCTCGGAAGGCCAGGGCGGCCTCGCCGACCAGCAACACGGCCAGCCCGAAGAGAAGGCCGGGCGCCAGCAGCCAGCGCTTCGAAGATCCAGCACGCACGCACGTAGCGTAGGGAAATATGTTCGAGTCCGTGCTGGGCCCGATGGACATGAGCAGAAAGGCCTCGCTCTAGAGGAAGATCTCCGCCATCGTGCGCATGGTCGACGTATCCCCGTGCACGATCAACATCGTTGCCAGCGAGTTTTCCCAGCGTCCCTTCTCCTCGCGGATCTTGGCCGCCGGCCCGATCATGGCCATCGACTCGACAAGGGCGGTGGGTACCGCTTTCACCGCCGCCTCCTTTTCCCCGGCCAGGTAGAGGTCCTGGATTCGGGTGGCTTCGGCCTCGAAGCCCATGCGCGCCACGACGTCGAAGTGAAAGTTCTGCCCCCTGGCGCCCATCCCGCCGACATACAGCGCGATGAATGGCCTGATCCAGTCGGCCGCCGCCTCGACGTCGTCGTTGACCACGATCTGGGCGGGCAGGGCGATCTCGAAATCCGCCTCGGCATGGCGGGCCGTCGGGCGGGCGAACCCTTCCGCGAGGGCGTCGCGGTAGTGCTGGTCATGTTCCGGTGAGTAGAGAAAGGGAAACCACCCGTCGGCGACCTCAGCCGCCAGCGCGACGTTTTTCGGTCCCTCGGCGGCGAGGAACACGGGGATCTCCTCACGCAGGGGGTGGACAGTCGGCTTCAGGGGCTTGCCCAGCCCCGTCCCGCCCTTGAGGGGCAGTTGGTAGTGCTCCCCGTCGAACTGCACGGGGCCCTTGCGCGCGAAGACCTGCCGCATCACCCCGACGTACTCGCGGGTCCGGGCCAGCGGTTTGGCGAATTCCTGCCCGTACCACCCCTCCACTACCTGCGGGCCGGAGACGCCCAGTCCGAGGATGAAACGGCCACCCGACAGGTGGTCCATCGTGATCGCCGCCATCGCGGTCGCGGCGGGGGTTCGCGCCGACATCTGGGCGATGGCGGTCCCGAGACGAAGGGTGGAGGTGCGCGAGCCGTACCAGGCAAGCGGCGTCAGCGCGTCGGAGCCGTAGGCCTCAGCGGTGAAGACCGAGTCGTAGCCGAGGCGCTCGGCCTCGAGGACCAGGTCGAGTGCCGTGGGGTTGGGCCCGGCGCCCCAGTAACCGAGTCCCAACGCAAGCTTCATCACGCCAATCGTGACAGGTCCCCGCAACATCACCCGACACTCCGAGCGTGAACGTCCTCGGCACCGGGACCACGTCGGCCCCGGCCAAACCGAGCTGTGACTAGTTCTTGGTAGCTGCCGCCGCGGTCCGGCGGGTGGACCGGCGCGCGGTTCCAGTGGTGCGGCGCGCGGCCCTGCTGGCGGTGGTAGCGGTCCCGCGGGCGCTGCTGGCGGTGCGCTTGGCTCCGCCGGCTGCTGTGCGCGCGGTCCGCCTGGCGCCCTCGCCGGCTACTTTGGCCGTACGTCGCCCGCGGGCGACCGCCCTGCGGCCGCTGGCCTGCACCTCGTCGGCAACCTCCTCCGCCCCCTCGCCGGCCCGGCCGGCAAAGCGTCGCACGCGGTCCGCCGCGCCCACCGTGGTGAGGTCGTAGACCTTCTCGGAGCGGACCTCCTCCTTGACCACGGCCTCCGTGAGGACTCGCACCTGCTCGTGCAGCATCGTCTGCATCTGCTCCTCGTCGCCCCGGATGGAGCTGGCGAGGCGGGCGGTCTGCTCGTCGCCGACGGCCTCGGCCAGGCGCTCCAGCGCGAAGTAGGTGACGATCTCCAGTTGTTCGCTGGCGGCCTCGTCCTTGGCGTTCTTGAGCAGCTTCTCGGCGGTGCTGCCGCCCCGGATCATGTCGACCGGCGCCTTGGCCGTGGAGATGACCTGCCCGATGGTGGCTTGCGCAAATGCGAAGCCGACCTGGAGCGGGTTACGGCTCTCGCCAAGCTGCTCCAGCCGGCGCTCGATCCGCTCGGCGTGGCGGCGGGTCTCCTGGAGGTGACGTTCCAGGCCGCTGCGGTACGTGCTCCTGGGGGTGATGGCAATGTGGGCGCTGAGCGTCTGCACCAGCGCCAGTTCCAGCGCGTGGGCCTCGTTGAGGTACTGGACCACCTTCTGGGCTCCCAGCTTCTCCTGCTTGTCTCGACCTGGCATCCGCATCCTCCAAGGGGCCCGTACCCTGCCGCTGGACATGCCGGGACCGCCATCATTAATAGTGATATCGAGTCTAGCAAGCGCGTCCCCGCCCGATAGGTGTCCGGGCCGGGCTACTCCTCCCGGAGTTGGGCCTTGAGGGCGCGAGTGTTGAGACGCGGCCTGGGATAAGCCGGCTTCATGCTTCGCATGATCTCGACCATCAGGGCACTGACCACCCAGTTGCGATACCACTTGTGGTCGGCGGGGATGACGTACCAGGGTGCGACGTCCGTGTTGCAGTTGGTCAGGGCGATTTCGTACGCCTCCATGTAGGCGTTCCAGCGGGTTCGTTCCTTGAGGTCGTTGGGGCTGAACTTCCATGTCTTCGTGGGGTCGTCCAGGCGAGCCAGGAGGCGGTCACGCTGCTCCGCCGGCGAGATATGGAGCATGAACTTGACCACCTTAGTGCCGTCCTTCACCAGGCGCGCCTCGAAATCGTTGATCTGCTTGTAGCGCTTGTCGATCTCCTCAACCGGGATGAGGCCCTTTGCGCGGGTGATCAGCACGTCCTCGTAGTGGGAGCGGTTGAAGACCACGATCTCACCGGGTGCGGGCAGCTGCTTGCGGATCCGCCACAGGAAGTCGTGCTTCAGCTCCTCCGCCGTGGGCTGCTTGAAGGAGGCCACGCGCACCCCCTGGACGTTCATGTCGCCCATGACGTGCTTCACCGTTCCATCCTTGCCGCTGGTGTCGAGCCCCTGCAGGATGACCAGCATCGACTGCTTGTTCTCGGCCCAGAGACGATCCTGCAACCCTGCCAGCTCCAGCGACCAGTCGCCAAGGAACTGCTTCTCGGCGCGCTTGCGCTTGAGACCGTCGGTCCGGCCAGGGTCGACCTCGGCCATGCTGACGCGCCCCGTGACCGACGGCCGCGCCCGGAATCGCTCCAGCGCCGGCTTGACCTCTTCCTTCTTCATTGTCGCCGTAGCCTAGTGGACTGTAACGGCCAAATGCAGAGCATCCGGCGCCTGAGGACGACGGGGCCTTCGGCCTGATGCCGGCGTCCGGGGGCCCGGCGCTTCGTCGTTACGCACCTTCAGGTGCGCGCCTCCTATCGCCACCCCGTCCTTGGCACCGCCGCCCTCAGACGCCGGGCCGCGCGCCTTCGGCCTGCTCCACATTCGGCCGTTACAGTCCACTGTGGATTTTCCCAACATGTACTGGCACGCCCCTGGCCGGGGCCAGGGTCACGGCCCGCCTGCTGATGCGGTCCGGGCGCGGGTCGGCAACGAAAAGCTCCACCCGCTCCAGGACGCGCGGGATCACGTTGCGCATCTCGAACAGCGCGAACTCCGCCCCCACGCAGCGGCGTGTGCCCCCGCCGAAGGGGAGCCACGCGTAGGACTCCACCCGGTTGTCGAGGAAGCGCTGCGGGCGAAATGACAGGGGTTCCGGGTAGAGGTCCGCCCGTCGGTGGACCAGGAATATGTTGGGCGCGACGACCGCGGTGGCGGGCAGTTCATAGGGACCGACCCGCATGTCCTCGGTCAGTTTGCGAGCCACCATTCCGACCACCGGCCGCAGCCGCATCACCTCGTTGATGGTCGCGTCGAGGTATGCGCGGTCGCCTCTCCGGACCTCGCCCCGGAGTCGCCATTCCACCTCGGGATGGTGCAGGACCTGGTCGAAAAACCAGGCCAGGGCCGTCGCCGTGGTCTCGTGGCCCGCCAGCAGCAGCGTCATCAGCTCGTCCCGGAGCTCGAGGTCCGTCAGCCGCCGACCCTCCTCGTCCCGCGCCAGCAGCAGGGTCGAGAGGATGTCGTCGCGCTCCTCGAGGTCGGCGGCCGAGCGGCGCCGTGAGATCTCCGCGTAGAGCGCCTCATCCAGCCTCGACCGGTCGCGGACAAAGTTGCTCCATACGCGGATCGGCCCCAGGTCGCGTTTGAGCAGTGCGACGGCGGCGAGGGGGCTGCTCCCGGGGGCGGTGACCCGGCGGATGAGCTCCGCCACGCCATCCATCTCCGGACCCTCCGCCAGGCCGAAGACGGCGACGAGGATCACCCTCAGCGTGAGGCGCTGCATCGAAGGCAGGAGTGGAAAGGCGCGATCCCGCGGCCACGCGTCGACCTCGGCGTCGGTCGCGCGGCGGATGATCTCCGCGTACTTCGCCATCCTTGAGCCGTGGAAGGAGGGGTGGATGAGGCGCCGGTGACGTGCATGCGGCGGCCCGTCCAGCAGCAGCAGGGAGTTGCTGCCCAGCAGCGGCTCCAGGACCATGTTCCCCTCGCCGGCATGGCTGCGGTCGCCGCGGTCGGCGAAAACGGTTTTGATGGCATCAGGGTCGCTCACCGCCACCAGGGTTCGGCTCACGGGCAGTGAAATTGTGAAGTAGTCCCCGTAGCGGCGCTGGCAGTAGGTCAGGAACTCGGGGAATCGCAGCTGCCAGAGCGCGGTCGCCAGCGGCATGGGGAGGGGTGGCCCGGGGGGCAGGCTGGTCATGCGGCTGTCGGCCTACTATATGTGGGCTGGGCGCAGCCCCATTCGGAGGACCAATGACAGAACTCGCAACCACGGCCACGGGCCTCGAGAACCGGGAACTCTTCTTCATCGGCGGGCGGTGGATTGCGCCTCGTGGGGAGGGCCGCCTGGAGGTTTTCAACTCCACCACGGAGGAGGTGCTGGCGACCATCCCCGACGGAAGTCCTGAGGATGCGGACGCCGCCGTACGGGCGGCTGCGGGGGCGTTCGACGGTTGGTCCAGCATGCCCCCCGCGGAGCGCGGCGAATACCTGAACAAGATCAAGAGCGGCCTGCGCGCGCGCTCCGAGCAACTGCGCGACCTGATCGCCGCCGAGGTGGGCATGCCCGTGGACCTGCTTCCCGCAAACCAGCTCGGCTCGCCGCCGTTCGCCTTCGGCTACTACGCCGGCCTGGCCTCTGAGTTCGAGTCCGAGGAGAAGGTCGGGAACTCGCTGGTGGTGCGTGAGCCCATCGGCGTGGTGGTGGCCATCACGCCGTGGAACTACCCGCTGCACCAGATCGCCCTCAAGGTGGCGCCCGCACTCGCGGCCGGCTGCACCGTCGTACTCAAGCCGAGCGAGGTGGCACCGCTGAACGCCTTTGTCCTGGCGGAAGTGATTGAGGAAGCGGGCCTGCCGCCGGGCGTGTTCAACCTCGTCACGGGCGTGGGCCCGGTTATCGGGGAGGCGCTGGTGTCACACCCGTTGGTGGACATGGTCTCCTTCACGGGTTCGACCGCGGCCGGGAAGCGGGTATCCCAGCTCGCCGCGGAGTCCGTGAAGCGGGTCGCGCTGGAGCTCGGCGGCAAGTCTGCCAACGTCATCCTCGCCGATGCCGACCTGGAGGCCGCGGTCCGGCGCGGCGTGCAGCAGGTCCTGATCAACTCCGGCCAGTCCTGCAACGCATGGTCGCGCATGCTGGTGCCGCGGCCGCTCCTGGCGGAGGCCGAGCGTATCGCCCGCGCCGCCGTCGAGTCGACCCCGGTGGGTGACCCGACTCAGCCGGGCTCGTTCGTGGGCCCACTGGTCTCCAGGACCCAGCGCGACCGCGTGGCGGGTTACATCCAGAAGGGAGTTGACGAGGGCGCGCGGGTGGTTGTCGGCGGTCCCGGTGCTCCGGAGGGCGTGGAACGCGGGTATTTCGTCCAGCCCACGGTATTCAGTGACGTCACCCCTGGCATGACCATCGCGCGCGAGGAGATCTTCGGGCCGGTTATCTCGATGATCCCGTACGACACCGAGGACGAGGCGGTCGCGATCGCCAACGACACCGTCTACGGCCTGGCCGGGGCCGTGTGGTCCGCGGACCCGGACCACGCCACGACGGTCGCGCGGCGACTGCGGACCGGGCAGGTCGACATCAACGGCGGCAAGTTCAACATGCTGGCGCCGTTTGGCGGCTACAAGCAGTCGGGTAACGGACGCGAACTGGGTAGATTCGGGTTCGAGGAGTTCTTAGAGGTCAAGTCGCTACAGCTGTAGACCGGGCCAATGGCGCGACCCCCAGCCGGGACAATCTCGCCCGCGGTGACGGGAAATAGAATTAGCGCATGTCCCGCCCGCGCTGGCGCACGCCCCTGACGGACCAGCTCTTCGAGGCCGTCCTCCGCCTGGAGACTGTCGAGGAGTGCGAGTGCTTCTTCGAGGACCTCTGCACAGTCCGTGAGGTGACCGATTTCTCACATCGCCTGGAGATCGCCCGTCTGCTGCACGGCGGCGCGAAGTACGACGAGGTGGTCGCCGCCATGCGCCAGTCCGTCGGAGGCGAGCACGTACCCAGCACGGCGACGATCAGCCGAATCAACCGCTTCCTTCGCTATGGTGCTGAGGGGTACCACCTGATCCTGGACAGGCTCGCGCGTGCCCACGCCTGAGCCCCCCGAGCCGGCGGTCGAGGAACTCGAAGCGGGAAGCCTCGACGAGGTCCGTCCCCTCCTGCTCGACCTGCTCGCTGAAGACCACGGTCGATATTCCCCCGTTCGGGCGGATGCCGAGGCGCTGGTCGGGGAGGTGCGGGCCTCATTCAGCGGCGAGAACCTGCTCCTGGGCATCCGTGACGAGGGACGGCTGGTGGGGTTCTGCTGGTGTGTCTTTTTCGACCCCGGTACGGGCTACGAGGCCGAGGTCGCGGAGGTCTACGTGGTCCCAGCGCACCGCGGCCGCGGCCTGGCGTCGCGGCTGGTGACGGCTGCTGTTGAAACATTCCGGACCCGCGGGGTCACCTTCGCGTCGGTATGGACCCACCCGTCCAACGCGGCGGCCCTATCCCTGTACCGCTCGGCGGGCTTCGCGCCCACGGAGCAGACCGTGCTGACATGGTTGCCCGGTTGACATGCGAATCCTGCGCATTTTCGGGATCGTCCTGATCTCCGCGGTGGTGGCCGCGGCCATCACCACCATCGTCCTGGTCGTCCGACGGCCCGACCAGGTCGGCCGCGGACCCATCGCATCGGGCGGGTCGACGACCGGCTCCCTCGCCGCGGTGCAGCGCGCGCAGCCATCGGTTGTTCGGATTATTCGGAGCCGCCCCGCGCCCACGGCTACCGCCACCGCCTCACGCCCCGGTTCGCCCGGCCCGACCACCGCCGCGGAACAGGTCGCGCCCACGGCCGGAACGGGGGTCATCATCGACCCGCGGGGCTATGTCCTGACCGCGGAGGCGCTGATCGCCGGGGCGGACGCGATCACCGTCGCGGTGCCCGGCGGCCGTACCGTCGCTGCCAGGGTGGTCGGCTCGGACCCAGAGGATGGGCTATCGCTGCTGCGCATCGATGAGGCGAACCTCAAGGCGCTGCCCATGGGGGGCGCGGCGGCGCTGGAAACGGGCTCCGGCGTGGTCCTGCTGTCGGCCGCGGGCTTCCCCCAGGTGGCGGTCGGCGCGGTGGCGTCGGCGCACTCAAGCGTTCTTATGGGCGACCCTGCGACCCCCGGCGCCACTCGCTTCCTCAACGACCTGGCGGCGCTGGATGTCGCCAGCCGTGAAGGGCAGCTGGGCGCGCCCATCCTTGACGCCGCGGGCCGCCTCGCCGGGATGGTTGTAAGGAGCGGGGTGCAGCTTTTCGCGGCAGACCTCACCCAGGCGCAGCCGCTGGTGCAGCAGCTGCTCGATTCCGGGCATGTCAGCGTCCCGAGCCTTGGCTTCACCTACCGTCAGCTGTCCGTCTCGGACGCGGCTGACCTGGACCTCCCGGGGGGCGTCCGCGTCCTGACCGTTGAACCAGCCGCGGCAGCCCGGGGACTGGCCGCCGGCGACGTCGTCGTCTCCGCCAACGGGACCGCGCTGGATCCCACTCACCCGCTGGCGCTGCTCCTGCGCGGATTGCCCGTCAGGCAGGCGGTGTCCCTTTCGGTGCGCGCCGCGGACCAGGCGGCGGGATCCCAGCGTCGCGCCATCAGCCTCGAAGTCCAGTTGTCGAATCCATGAGCCCGAAATTGACGCCGAGACAATCTGTCGACGCCTGGGTGGCCGAGCGGCTTTCACCGCACCTGTCCGAGTTGGCGCTGGAGGGCGTGGAATGCCGCGTAGAGCGTCCTCGCCAGCCGGAGAATGGCGATTTCGCGCTCAACGTCGCCATGCAGCTCGCCGGGCGGCTCAAGCGCCCGCCGCTGGACCTGGCTCACGAGATCGCGGCGCGCCTGGTCCCCGGTGGCCTGGTGGGGGCGGTCGAGGTGGCCCCCCCGGGGTTCATCAACCTTCGCCTCGACCACGCCTGGCTGGTTCGGCGATTGGAGGAAGTGGTCGCCGCGGGTGACCGCTGGGGCGAGGGCGATTTCGGAGCCGGGCGCCGGGTGCAGGTCGAGTTCGTCAGCTCCAACCCGACGGGCCCACTGCTGTTCAGCCACGGCCGCGGTGCCGTGGTCGGCGACACCGTCGCCCGGCTGCTCGCGTTCACGGGGCACGATGTGTGGCGCGAGTACTACGCCAACGACGCCGGGCGGCAGGTGCTGGTGTTCGCCGATTCGCTGCTGGCAGCCCGGCGCGGGGAACCCCCGCCGGAAGGCGGTTACGCCGGCGAGTACATCGGGGAACTGGCGGCGCGGGTGCCCGAACAGCTACTCGAGGGTGACCCTGAGGAGGTGCGCCGCGCCGTGATGGACTGGGGCGTCCAGCACTTCCTCGCGCTGCATCGCCGCGACATGGAGAGCCTTGGCATCGTCTTCGACGCGTGGTTCAGCGAGAAGCAGCTATACGGTGCCTGGGAAGAAGAGACGCTGGACGTGTTTCGGGAGCAGGGACTGCTCGCCGAGCATGATGGCGCGACCTGGTTTCGCTTCCCCGACGGCCGTGAGGATGTCCTCTACAAGAGCAGTGGCGAGGGCACCTACTTCCTGGGTGACCTGCTCTACCACCGCGACAAGTTGGTCCGGCGCGGCTTCGACCTGGCCATCAACGTCTGGGGTTCGGATCACCAGAACCAGGTCCGCCGGCTGAAGCAGGCCGTCGCCTACTTCGGGGTCGACAGCGAGCGGCTACAGGTCCTGCTCATCCAGATGGTCCGTATGAAGTCGCGCGGGGAGTTCGTGAAGATCAGCCGCCGCGCCGGGAACCTGATCCTGCTGGCGGACCTGGTCGACGAGGTGGGCCCCGACGCCGTGCGGTACCACTACCTGCTGCGCAGTATGGACGCGCCAATGGACTTCGACATCGACCTCGCCAGGGAGCAGTCGAACGAGAACCCGGTCTTCTACGCGCAGTACGCCCATGCCCGGATGTGCTCGGTCCTCGCGGTGGGCGAAGAACAGGGCGCGGCTCCGTCGGCCGACTCCCTCGAGCTCCTCAGCACCCCTGCCGAGCGCGCCCTCCTGGCTGAATTGATGGGCTTCCCGGAAATCGTCGAGGAGGCGGCTCGCCGGATGGAACCCCACCGCCTGCCGCATTACGCCCAGGGCCTCGCCGAGAAGATCCACGGCTTCTACCATTCCGGTAACAACGATCCCGCTCTGCGCGTGTTGACCGCCGACGCGGCCGTCAGCGCCGCCCGCCTGTATCTCTGCCTTGCGGCCCGACAGACCATGGCCAACGCGCTCGGCCTCATGGGCGTCGCCGCGCCCACCCGCATGTAAAAGGAGTTCAATTGGAAATCAGCTTCATCGGACATTCCTGCTTCCGCCTTCGCGGCCGCGACGCCAGCGTCGTCATCGACCCCTACGGCAAGGGCATCGGCCTGACCACCCTGGTTCCGAGCCGGTTCGCGGCCGACGTACTGGCCATCACCCATGACCACCCGGGCCATAACAACCTGGCCATGGTCGGGGGCGAACCCAAGGTCATCACCGGGCCCGGTGAATACGAAGTCAAAGGTGTCAGCATCCAGGGCGTCGCCGCCTACCACGATGACGAGCAGGGGGCCCGGCTGGGCCGGGTGACGATGTACGCGGTGACCATCGACGAGGTGGTGGTGGCGCACCTCGGTGACCTCGGGCACGGCCTGTCGGAAACCCAGCAGGCTCAGCTTGGCACGGTGGACGTCCTGCTGGTGCCGGTCGGCGGCGGGAACTCGCTGTCCGCCACGGCTGCGGCGGGCGTCGCGAACCAGCTGGAGGCCAAGATCGTTGTTCCCATGCACTACCGGCTGCCGGGGCTGAAGCAGGAGCTCGACGAGCCCCAGCATTTCGCGCTCGAGATGGGCATCGAGACGGTTGAATACCAGCCCAAGCTGAGCCTTAACAGCCGGCCCGGCAACGACGATATGAAGGTTGTGTTCCTGGAGGCCCGGGCCACCTCCGCCTGACCCTCAGCCGGGATCCACCGCCGGAGAGGTGCGCCTCCGAATGCGCTGTTGTTTTGCCGGCCCCCATTGTGGCCGTCAGGTGGCGTTGCTAGAATCGGAAAAACCCCCGGAGGTTGTGGCGTTGCCGAAATTCGTCTTTGTCACCGGAGGGGTCGTCTCGAGCCTGGGGAAGGGGATCACCGCTGCCTCGATCGGGACTGTCCTGAAGGCTCGCGGTCTCAAGGTTTCCCTTCAGAAACTCGACCCCTACATCAACGTCGACCCCGGGACGATGCGGCCCCAGGAGCACGGCGAGGTCTTCGTCACCGATGACGGCGCCGAGACCGACCTCGACCTTGGTCACTACGAGCGCTTCACCGATGCCACCCTCTCCAAAGCCTCCAATGTGACGACGGGCAAGATCTACAGCGAGGTCATCGCCAAGGAGCGCCGCGGCGACTACCTCGGCGCCACGGTGCAGGTCATCCCGCACATCACCAACGAGATCAAGGAACGGATCACCCGGGTTGCCTGGGAGTCCAACGCCGACGTCGTGATCGTCGAGGTGGGCGGGACGGTTGGTGACATCGAATCGCTGCCGTTTTTGGAATCGATTCGCCAGTTGCGCAACGACGTCGGACGGAACAACGTCTTCTATGTGCACGTGACGCTGGTCCCGTACATCGCCGTCAGCGAGGAGTTCAAGACCAAGCCCACGCAACACTCGGTGGCCCAGTTGCGCAGCATCGGCATCCAGCCCGACGCCATCTGCCTGCGTTCGGAACAGCCTTTCTCGGAGTCCCTGCGCGAGAAGATCGCCGGCTTCTGCGACGTGGAGAAGCGCGCGGTGATCGCTCTTCCTGACGCCGACTCGATCTACAAGGTCCCGCTGGAGCTGGAGGCCCAGGGCCTGCCGGAGGTGATCTGCGAGGAGTTGGGTATCGAGGCCGGCCCTGTCGACCTCGGGGCCTGGCGCGAGCTCTGCCGCCGCATCGATGAGCCCCAGGGCACGCTGACCGTCGCCCTCGTCGGAAAGTACATCACCATGCCGGACGCGTACATGAGCGTGACGGAGTCGATCCGCCACGCTGCCATCTTCCACAACGTCAAGATCGACCTCAAGTGGGTCAACTCCGAATCCCTGGAGCATGATGACCTCTCGCAGCTCGAGGACGTTGACGCTGTGCTGGTACCGGGTGGGTTCGGGCACCGCGGGATCGAGGGCAAGATCAACGCCTCGCGTTTCGCGCGGGAGAACCGCGTGCCGTACCTGGGGCTCTGCCTGGGACTGCAGGTGGCGGTCATCGGCTTCGCGCGCGACGTCCTCGGCGCCCCCGATGCGAACTCCACCGAGTTCAACTTCGCCACGTCGACCCCGGTCATCGACCTGCTTCCAGAACAGCGCGACGTGTCCGAAAAGGGAGGCACGATGCGCCTCGGGCTCTACCCCTGCACGCTGGCGCCGCGCAGCCGGGCGCAGAAGGCCTACGATGAGAAGATCGTCTACGAGCGCCACCGCCATCGATACGAGTTCAACAACACCTATCGCCCCGCCCTGGAGGCGGCCGGCATGGTGTTCTCCGGCGAATACCAGGCCAAGAAGCTGGTGGAGATCATCGAACTGAAGGACCACCCCTTCTTCGTCGCCTCGCAATTCCACCCGGAGTTGCGCTCACGCCCCAACCGGCCACACCCGCTGTTCCGAGAGTTCGTCCGGGCGGCCTGCGCGCGCCAGGGGATCAAGCCGGCTGCGATGCCGCAGGCCGGGGAGGCACAGCCTGCCGCAAACTGAGGGCACCGCCATGCTCCAGGACACCCTCGTCTCGCAGAAGAACCTGGGCATGGAGCTGGTGCGTGTCACGGAGGCGGCGGCGCTCGCATGCGGCCGCCAGATGGGTCGGGGGGACACCGAGGCCATCCGAACCGCCGCCGCCGAGGCCATGGGCCATGCGCTGGGCTCGGTGAACATGGACGCGGAGATCAGGGTGGTGGTGGGCGGCGCCCCCGAGGGGGAGGGGCTGGGCCTCGGGCGCCGGTGCGGCCAGGGATTCGGGCCCCAGGTGGACCTCGCCGCGGGGCCGCTCGACGGCGTCAGCCTCGTGGCACGCGGCCTGACGGGCGCCATGGCCGTGATCGCGGCGACGGCGCGGGACTCCATGCACTTGCCGCCCGCCGGCATCCTGCTGGAGAAGATCGCCGTTGGGGCCATGGCGCGCGGAGCGGTGGATATCAGTGACAGCGTCGAGAACAACCTCAACCGGATCGCGTTTGCCAAGCAGATGCGGGTATCCGACCTGACCCTGGTCATCCTCGACCGGCCCCGCAACCAGGTCATGCTGGAGGAGGCCCGGCGGGCCGGTGCGCGCGTCAGCACGATCAGCGACGGCGAGGTGGCCGCCGCCGTGCGCGTGGCCATGGAGGACTCCGGGGTCGACGTCGTCATGGGCATCGGGGGAACTGAGGACGCGACGATCGCCGCCTGCGCCCTGAAATGCCTGGGCGGGGAACTCGTCGCGCGGCCGTGGGTGCGCAACGAGAACGAGGAACAGGAGATGCGCGACGCCGGCGTCGACCCCATGGGAGTGTTCACCACCGACGACCTCGCCGGCGGTAACGACGTCATCTTCGCGGCGACCGGGGTGACCGACGGGCTCCTGCTTCGGGGGGTGCGGTACCACGACAGGTGGGCGGAGAGCGACTCCCTGGTGATCCGCTCCCAGTCCGGGACCCTGCGGCGCATCAGCACCCAGCACCACCTGGCAACCGCCCGCCTCGAGAACCAGCGCCAGGTTCGCTAGCCGCGCCCGGATCGCCGGATCCCGGCTTAGGCTCTAGGGAATGAGCGAACGTCTGGCGCTGGCCTACGCCGACAACGATGGCAGGCTGATCGAGGAGACGGAGCTGGCCGCCCTCGGGCGATCCGGCGGTGCCGTGGGCGCGCGCGGGGATGGACCCGCCTTCGAATGCGGCTGGCTGCCGCTGCCGGACGGCAGCACGGTCACCAACCTTCCCGGTCGCCTGGCGCTCGGGCGGGAGCCGCAGTCCGGAGAGCTGGTGCGGCTGAGCCCCGACGCCGGCTGGGCGGTTGCCGCGGTGCTCCCCCCTGGCTACACCCGGACCCTGCTACCGGCATTCGACGAGGACGAGGAGGTGGAGGTGCTGCCGGTGTTCGGGTACGCGGCCCTTGCCTTTCGTGGTGGCAGGCCGGTTGTCGCGGCGACCCGGACCGATCCCCTTGAGTGGTGGCAGCCACGGCAGTTCGCCGGTCGGGACATCGAGGCGGACATCGCCGAAGCCGTCGCGGGGCTCCCGGGCAACCGACTCGTCACCCACCTCGCCAAATGCGCGCGCGAATACAACTGCTACACCGCGCGAAACACGTTCCATCGTCGCTGGGAGGGTGCCCTACCCACGTCGGGACCGTGCAATGCCATGTGCGTCGGCTGCATCTCGGAGCAGTGGGGCGAGGTTGAGTCCCCGCAGGACCGGATTGGCTTCCGCCCCACGGTGGATGAGATCAGCTCGCTCGCTGCCTGGCACCTCCGCGGAGAGGGCGCCGAGATCGTCAGCTTCGGACAGGGCTGCGAAGGCGAGCCACTGATGCGCGCCGACCTGCCGGAAGTGGTCGCCCGGGTGCGTGCCGAGAGCCCCTCAGGGTTCATCAACATCAATACCAACGGGAGCCGCCCGGACGTGGTCGAGGCGATGGTGGAGGCCGGCCTGGACGGCGCCCGGGTCAGCGTGTTCAGCTTCAACGAGGACATGTTCCGGGCCTATTACCGACCGAAGGACTACAGCCTGGAGCAGGTTCACGAGACCCTCGCTGTCCTGCGGCGCGCCGGGAAGCGTATAGCGCTCAACCTCCTGACCTTCCCCGGCGTGACCGACGATGGCGGCGAGATCGAGGCCCTGGAGTCGGCAATCACGCGGCATGCGGTCGACCGGGTCCAGACCCGCACCCTTAACATCGACCCGCTGTGGTTGTTGCGGCGCCTTCCGAGGCCGACCATCGGTACCGGGATGGATGCCCTCATCCGGCGGCTGGGGGCCGTGGCCGCGGTGGGCAACTTCACGATGCCGGCTACAGCGGGCCGGTGATGGGGAAGGAATCTAACCCGCATCTAACCGGTTTGAGTCAGAGTAGATGCATGTACGCGGTGGGTTCTAGATGACGCCCGAGGAGCAGGCCACAGAAGGGCAGTACCTCCCACGCCAGCCGCCGCCAGGGCCGCCGCTGACCGACCCCATCGCGAACCCCTGGCCGCACGGACAGCACCAGCAGCAGACCGACTTCGGGACGACCGAGGTTCCGCTCGAGCATGCCAACCGCGGCGGCGCAGGCCGCATCGGTGGGCTTGCAGGCGGCGGCTACGTTGTCTTCAAGCTGCTGTCCGCCGGCAAATTCGCGCTGCTGGCCGTGGCCAAGGCCCCGCTGCTGCTCTCCCTGTTTGCCAACATCGTCGTCTACACGCTGGTCTTCGGTGCCCAGAACCCACTCCTGGGAGTCGCCTTTGCCACCGGTTTTGTCGGCCTGATCTTCGTCCACGAGATGGGCCACCTGGTCGCGGCGAGGATGGAGGGGATCAACGCCAGCGTGCCCTTCTTCATCCCATTCATGGGCGCCGCGATCTTTCTCAAGGACCATCCGCGGAATGCGCGCAGCGAGGCGATCATCGGCATCGGCGGTCCCATCCTGGGGACGGTCGCGACCCTGGTCATGCTCAGCCTCGCGGGGACGTTCAACCCGTCAACTACGCTTGGCCTGCTCTTCATCCGGCTGGCGTACTACGGCTTCTTCATCAACCTCTTCAACATGATTCCGCTGACCCCGCTCGACGGCGGTCGCATCCTCGGCGCGGTGTCGAAGTGGTTCAACGTCGTCGGCCTGGGGCTGATTGTCTTCGGGATCGTCGAGGGCTTCCTGACCAGCCCCATCCTGTGGCTGATCATCGCGCTCGGCGCTTACGGCACCTACAAGCGCTTCCGCCACCCCGAGCACACCGGCTACTACGAGATCTCCGCGGGCACGCGGATGGTCATCGGCTTCTCGTACCTCCTCCTCCTGGCCATCCTCATCGGCGGGGTGGTGGCAACGGAGCCCTTCGTGATCAACCAATGAGGCCCCGTATAATCGGCAGGCGATGAGGGCCCAGATCCATCCCGAATGGCACGTGGACGCGGTCGTCCACTGCCTCTGCGGGAACACTTTCACCACCGGTTCGACGCTCACCGAGCTGAAGACCGAGGTGTGCTCGGTGTGTCACCCGTTCTTCACGGGCGAGCAGCGCATCGTGGACACAGGCGGTCAGGTTGAGCGCTTCCAGAAGCGCCTCACCAAGAGCCGCAAAGCTCTCTAGAGCCGCGCAGCTCTCTAGAGCGGCGCCTCAACCCTTCTTCTACGGCGGCCAGGCCGTGGTCGAGGGTGTCCTGATGCGCGGGCCCTCGAGCTGGGCGGTGGCCGCCCGTCGTCCCGACGGCGGGATCACTCTTCGCCAGGACGAGCTGCAGAGCCGTATGTACCGTTCTGCGATCTTCCGGCTTCCGTTCATCCGGGGAGTCGTCGGCCTGGCCGAGATGATGCACCTGGGCACGTCGGCGATGATCTGGTCTGCCAACGTCAAGGCCAAAGCTGAGAACATCGAGATCGGGCGCCGCGCCATTGCCGGGACGCTGGCCTTCTCCGCGGTGTTCTCATTCGCCCTGTTCTTCGGGCTGCCCCTGCTCTCGGCGGGGGCGCTGCAGCGTCACAGCACACTCGGTTTCACGCTGGTGGAGGGTGCCATTCGCGGTGCCCTGGTGATCGGTTACATGTACCTGATCTCCTTCATCCCCGATGTCCGGCGCCTCTTCCAGTACCACGGCGCGGAGCACAAGACGATCAACGCGTACGAGGCCGGCGCGCCGCTCACCGTCGCCGGCGTCGCCCCCCAGAGCCGCCTGCACCCTCGCTGTGGCACGGGGTTTTTGATCGTCGTGGTGTTCGTCAGCATCATCGTCTTCACCATCGTGGGGCGGCCGCCGCTACCCCTGCTACTTCTCTCTCGGTTGGTGCTGGTGCCGGTCGTGGCTGCAATCTCATACGAGCTGATCAGGCTCGGCGCCAGGAACTACCAGAACCCGGTCGTGCGGCGTTTACTGATCCCCGTCCTGGGGGCGCAGTACCTGACCACCCGCGAGCCTGACGACTCCATGATGGAGGTCGCGCTGATGGCCTTCACCGCGGTGCGCGCGGTACCCGACGCGGAGCCGGAACCCGAGGAGATCATCGTTTGAGCCCCGCCCCCCGCCTCGACGGCGCGCTCCAGCGCTGGCGCGAGATAGAGACCCAGCTGTCGGACCCGGAGGTCGTCAGCGACCTGGCGAGGCTGCAGGCCCTGGGCAAGGAGCAGAGCCGGCTCCGGCCCCTCATCGAAACCCACCAGAAGCTGGAGGCGGCGCGGGCGGCGGAGGCCGAGGCTCGCGCCATGCTGGAGACCGAGGGCGACGCCGAGATGCAGGATTTCCTGCGCGAGGAGGCCCGCGGCCAGGGCGATGCCGCGACCCGGCTGGACCAGGAGTTGCAGGCACTCCTGATCCCGGCCGATCCCAACGATGAGCGCAACGTGATCCTGGAGATCCGCGCCGGCACGGGTGGCGATGAGGCCGCCCTGTTCGCCGCCGACCTCTTCCGTATGTACCAGCGGTACGGCGAGACCCAGCGTTGGCAGTTCGAGGTCATGGACCAGAACGCCACCGAGGGTGGCGGTTTTGCCAGGGTGATCGTCGAGGTGCGGGGCGACTCCGCCTACTCCAAGCTGAAGTTCGAGTCGGGCGTGCACCGCGTCCAGCGCGTGCCGGCCACGGAATCGCAGGGGAGGATCCACACCTCTACAGCCTCGGTGGCGGTGCTGCCGGAGGCGGACGAGGTGGAGGTGGAGATCCGGGAGGAGGAGCTCAAGGTCGACGTGTACCGCGCCACGGGGCACGGCGGGCAGTCGGTCAACACCACCGATTCCGCGGTCCGCATCACGCACCTGCCCACCGGCCTGGTGGTCACCTGCCAGGACGAGAAATCGCAGCTCAAGAACAAGAACAAGGCCATGAAGGAACTCCGGGCGCGGCTCTTTGACCAGATGCAGCAGCAGCAGCAGGACGCCATTGGCGCGCAACGCCGCGCCATGGTCGGCAGCGGGGATCGCAGCGAGAAAATACGGACCTACAACTTCAAGGAGAACCGGATCAGCGATGAGCGTTTGGACGGCCCGATCTACCAGCTCGAGGTCGTCATGGCCGGGGACCTCGACCGGCTCGTCCAGCCCCTGGCGATGGTTCACCAGGCGCGGCTGATGGCCGGCGAAGACGGCGGCAAGGACTGAGCGCCGCCCATGGCTGAGAAGGTCATGGAACTGATTGCCAAGGCCGCGCCCTACCTCGCGAAACACGGGTCGGGCAGCCCTCGCCTGGACGCGGAGCTGCTCCTCGCGGAGGCACTCGGGGTGAGTCGGATGGACCTCTACCTGCAGTTCGAGCGGCCCCTTACGGAGACGGAGGTGAACGACTTCCGCACCCTGTGCCGACGCCGCGCGGGTGGCGAACCGATCGCCTACATCCGCCGGCGCCGCGAGTTCATGTCGGTCGACCTGCTGGTCACCCCGGCGGTCCTTATTCCAAGGCCGGAGACCGAGATCCTGGTCGAGGAGGCCCTGCGACTCTCGCGTCCTCCCGTGGGGCCGCCGGCGCCGGCGCGTTTCCTCGACGTCGGCACCGGTTCGGGGGCGATCGCTGTCGCCATGGCCGTGCACCACACGGCGTGCCGGGTGGTGGCGACGGACATATCCGCCGGCGCCGTGGAGGTGGCGCGGCGCAATGTCGAGCGGCTGGAGCTGCAGGACCGCGTCGAGGTGCGCGAGGCGGACCTCGCCGCGGGGGTGGAGGGACCCTTCGACCTGGTGCTGGCTAACCTGCCGTACATCGACCCCTCCTGGCCCGACGCGGTAACCCCTGAGGTCAGGGCGACAGAGCCCGCCGGGGCCCTCTTCGCGGGGGAGGACGGCCTCGACCTGGTTCGCCGCCTGCTGGCGGACCTGCCGCGGCTCCTTCGCTCCGGCGGGTCCGCGCTGCTGGAGGTCGACCCCCGCAACGCCGACAAAGCGGCGGCGCTCGGGCGCGCGGCGGGGGAGGTTCGAGTGCTGCATGACCTCGCGGGCCACCCACGGGTTGTGGCGGTTGCGCGGTGAGCCAGCAGAGGCCGGAGCGCCCGCAGAACAAACTGGTGGCGGCGGATGCTGACGGCCTCCGCTACGCGATGCTCGCGCTGGAACGTGGAGAACTGGTCGCGTTCCCGACCGACACGGTGTACGCGCTCGCCTGCGCGGCGACCGTCCCGGCGGCGATCGAACGTTTCTATGGCGCCAAACGCCGCCCCGCGGGCCAGCCCGCGATCCTGCTCTCGCACAACGTCGGGACCCTCCAGCACTGGGTGAAGTTCCGACCCCGCGCCCTGGAGCTTGCGGCACGTCACTGGCCCGGGCCCCTGACGCTGGTGCTGCCCGTCAACCGGGGAGCCGTTGCGCGCCTTGCGACCGGGGCCCGGGACGCTCTCGCGCGGATCGCGTCCGAGGGGACCATGGCGGTCAGGATCCCCGCCCACGAAACCGCTCAGCAGGTGCTCTGGTCCTGGGGCCAGCCGCTGTGCACCAGCAGCGCCAACCGGGCTGGCGGCGCCCCCCCGCGCACCGGTCGCGAGGTGGTGGAGGCCCTTGGGGATGCGGTGGCCGTGGTCCTGGACGGCGACTGCCCGATCGGCCAGGCCTCTTCTATACTCGACCTCGCCAGACGGCCGCCGCGCGTCATCCGCGAGGGCGCCATCGCGGCCGAGGAGTTGCTCCCTGAACGGTAGTGGCGAGATGCCCAGCCTGACCCCAGACCGGATCCCCCTCGAAGAGGTGTACATGCGCTTCGCCGAGGACCTCGCGCGCCGCAGCACGTGCCGCCGTCGCGCTGTCGGCGCGGTGATCACCAGCTCCGACCTGACGCGCGTACTCGGCCTCGGTTACAACGGCGGGGCCCGGGGAGTGAACAACGAGTGCCTGACGCCGGGCGGCCCGGACGACCCCTGCGTGAGCTGCATCCACGCCGAGACCAACGCCGTTGCCAAGGCGGGCTCCGCCGAGACCGGCAAGTGGGCCTTCATCACCCACAGCCCCTGTGTCCTCTGCGCCACCCTGCTGATCAACTCCAACGTCAGCCAGGTCCTCTATCGTCGCGAGTACAGGGACCCATCGGGCATACAGCTCCTGCACCGCGCCGGCGTCGAGGCGCGGCCCTATGAGCACCTGCGCGAGCAGTACCGGGAGCCCCTGCGGGAGGGGCCATTGTGATCGCCGCGCTGGTCCCGGCGATCAACCCCGCGGACAATCCGCTCTCCGCCGAGTTCTACCGCCTCCTGGCCCAGAACCTCGGCCCGGCGCTGCTGCCGCTGCTGACGGGGATGGCGGTCACCGTGGCCCTCGTGCTGCCGGCGCGGTGGCTGTCATTCCGCGTGGGAGCGGTCTCCCACCCGGGCGGCCGCAATATCCACACACAACCCACGGGCCGGCTCGGGGGGATCGCGCTTGCGGCCGGCTTCCTGGTTTCCGCGCTGCTGTACGCGACCCGCCAGCCCGGCTCGCGGACCGTCGTCACGACCGTCGTGGCTGCGGGGATCGCGGTCATCCTGGCCTACACCTACGACGACCTGCGGCCTATGCGCGCCCGGACGCAGCTGGCCGTCTCGGCGGCGGTCGCGGTGGCGGTGGTGGCGATGGGGGTCTCGATCCAGAACGTCGGCCTGGGCCGGGGCGCCCCGATCCACCTCGGGATCCTGGCGATTCCGATCTCCATCTTCTGGCTGATGGGCATGCAGAACACGATGAACCTGATGGACGGCGTCGACGGCCTGGCGGCGGGGGTGGCGGCGATAGTGGCGGCCGCGCTGCTGCTGGCGGCAGTGAATCGACTCGGGGATCACCCGGAGGGCAGGACGGTGATCGTCCTCAGCGCGGCCCTCGTCGGGGCGTGCGTGGGCTTCCTGTTCTTCAATTTCCACCCCGCGCGCATCTTCATGGGGGCGGGGGCCCACTTTTTGGGAGTCACCCTTGGGATAATCAGCATCCTCGGAGTCGCCAAGGGTGCCGTCGTCTTCGCGCTCGTGGTTCCCGTGATGGCCCTGCTGATTCCAATCGTGGACACCGCATGGGCGATCATCCGGCGGCGTCGACAGCTGGTTTCGATCGGCCACCCGGACAACGAGCACATTCACCACCAGCTGCTGGACTTCGGGCTCAGCCAGCGTCAGACCTGTCTTGTCTTCTACTTCGGGACCGGGATCACCGCGTCCCTGGGGCTGATGCTCTTCGGCCATCGCAAGATCCTGGGGGTGGCGGTCGTGCTGTTGGTGGTGGCCCTGTCCACGTTGCTCGGTGAGCGGCTCAACGAGATCGAGGTGGGTCAAGGCGCCGAAGGCTCGCCGACCACGGCTTTGCTAGAATCGTGATCGCCGCGGGAGTTCGGAGATGAGCGTCTGGCGGTCGTTAGCAAGCATTTCCGGAGTTGCTTTCCAGGTGTTTGCGGCGGTCGGGATATGCATCCTGTTGGGCTGGGGAGTCCAGAAGCTGGCCCCCGGTACTGCGCCCTTCGGGATCCTGGTCGGCGCGGCCATCGGGTTCGCAGCGGCGATCTACGTGATGGTCGTGGGGATGCGGGCGTACGTTCGAGGAGAGGAGTCCGGAACCGGCACCAAGAGAGAGGAGTAGAGCTTGCAGCTGGCAATGATCGGGAACCTGGCGGCACAGATCGTGCCGTTCTTTCCCGACATCAAAGCGCCGCCGGTCAAGGCCGAGCCCATCCTCCAGGTCGGCCCGCTCGTGGTCACCAATTCGATGCTCGGGTCGATCCTGTCCTTCCTCATCGTCCTGCTGATCATCGCCTTCATCAGCCGGCGCCTGGAGCAGCGACCCAGCCGCGCCCAGGCCGGGGTGGAAGTCTTCATCGGTGGCCTCTATAACTTTGCCAAAGCGTCCGGGGGAAGCGTAGGCGGCCAGCTGTTCCCGCTCTTCGCCGGACTCTTGCTCTGGTTGCTGGTCAACAACTGGCTGGCGCTGGTGCCGTTCTTCGGACAGATCACGGTCCACACCCCGGATGGTTACGTGCCGCTCTTCCGCGCCGCCAACGCCGACTTCAACAACACCCTGGCCCTGGCGCTGATGGTCTTTTTCCTGATCCACATCTTCGGGGTTCGGAGCCACGGACTTGGCTACTTCACCGAGTTTGTGAACATCCCAGCGCTGCTCAAGGGCAGGCCGATCGACTTCGTGGTGGGGATCTTCCACACCATCGGTGAGTTCGCGAAGGTCATATCGCTCAGCTTTCGTCTCTTCGCCAACATCTACGGCGGGGAGATCCTGATCGCGGTCATCATCGGCCTGGCGGGGCCGGTGGCCGTGGTCTTCTATGGACTGGAGGTGGTCGTCGTCGCGACGATCCAGGCATTCATCTTTGGCCTTCTGGCGCTGATATACATCAGCCTCGTTTCGGAACACGCCGAGCATCCCGGGGAGCACGGGGAGTCGGGCTCCCACGTACCCACCGAACAGCATCTACCAAGTTAGGACTTAGGAGGAAACCCCTTTTGGACGCACACGCAGCACAGCTTCTCGCCGCCGGCCTGGCAATGGGTCTTGGCGCAATCGGGGCCGGTATCGGTATCGGCAACGTCTCGGGTAAGGCCGTCGAGGGCATCTCGCGCCAGCCGGAGCTCAAGAACGACCTCCAGCAGGTCATGATCCTGGGCATCGTCTTCTGTGAGACCGTCGCGATCTACGCCCTCGTCGTGGCCCTGATCCTTCTCTTCGTCGCCAAGTAAGAGGGAGACCACCCTACCGTGCAGGTCTTCTTCGACAGCTTCGGCATAAACGTCCTCAGCCTCATCTGGTACCTGCTGCTCTTCGGGGCGGTGCTGTACCTGCTGCGGCGATTTGCCTTCGGCCCGGTCGTCGGCATGATCGACGCGCGCCAGGCCGAGGTCAACCGGTCCCTGGACGAGGCGCAGGAGGCGCTCGCCTCGGTGAAGGCCAACCGTGAGAAGGCGGAGAAGATCCTCTGGGAGGCCGGGCAGGAGGCCCAGGAAATCGTGCGCCGCGCCGAGCGCGTCGCCAACGACATCCAGGTCGACGCCCGCCGCGAGGCCAAGGTCCAGCAGGACGTCATGATCGCCAAGGCGCGCACCGAGATCCAGCAGGAGCGCAGCCAGGCGGTGGCGGAGATCAAGGCCCAGGTCGTGGACCTGGCCCTGGTCGCGGCCGGCGCCGTGCTCAGCGAGAACCTCGACGCGGCGAAGAACCGGCAGCTCGCCGAGCAGACCATCCAGCAGGCTGACCTGCGCGCATGAGCCGGGACTCCGGGGGATCAGCCCAGCGCTATGCCCAGGCTGCCTTCGAGGTGGCCCGGGAGAAGGGTGACATCAAGGGTTGGAGCAAGGACCTCGACCAGCTCGAGGTGATCTTGACCCATCCCGAGGTGGCGCAGGCGCTGGAGAACCCCCGGCTGGACACCACCCAGCGCATCGGCCTGGTCCTGGGCCTGGCGCCCAAAGACCTTGGACCGGAGCGCGCCAATTTCCTCAAGCTGCTGGTGCTGGGGCACCGCACCAGCCTGGTCACCGAGATTCGCGAGGCCTTCCAGGCCATGGTCGATGAGGCCGAGGGCCGGACCGAACTGGACCTCACGGTCGCGGCCGGGCTGAGCAGTGCTGAGGAGAATGCCCTGACCAAAGAGCTGGCCAAAAAGCTTGGTCGCGAGGTCAAGGTCAACGTGACCGTCGACCCCGGGATCATCGGCGGCCTGGTCATCAGGCAGGGCGACCACGTTACCGACGGGAGTGTCAGGCGTCGCCTGGCGGAGATGCGCGAGGAGCTGCTGGCCGGCTGAGGCCGACCACACCACTAAAACACCAGGAGAGACATGAGCATTACGAGCCAGGAGATCACAGAGCTGCTGAAGCAGCGCATCCAGAAATTCGACGTGCCGATATTCAGTGAGGACGTGGGCATCATCACCGACATCGGCGACGGCATCGCGCATGTATACGGTCTGGCCGGGGTCAAGGCCGGTGAGCTGGTCGAGTTTTCCAATGGGGTCAAGGGCCTGGCCTTGAACCTTGAGTCGGACTCCGTCGGCGTCATCATCATGGGGCCCTACGACGACATCGAGGAGGGAAGCGAGGTCCGCTCGACGGGCCAGATTGCCCAGGTGCCGGTGGGCCCCGACCTTGTCGGCCGCGTCGTCAACGCCCTCGGTGAGCCGATCGACGGCAAGGGCCCGATCGCCGCTGCCGCCCAGTACGCCGTGGAGCGCGTCGCGCCCGGCGTCATCGAGCGCAAGCCGGTGTTCCGTCCCATGCAGACCGGCCTAAAGGCCGTCGATGCCATGGTCGCCATCGGCCGTGGTCAGCGCGAACTGATCATCGGTGACCGTCAGCGCGGCAAGTCCGCCATCGCCATTGACGCCGTGATCAACCAGAAGGGCCAGGACAACATCTGCGTCTACGTCTGCATCGGGCAGAACGCCCAGACCGTGGCCCGGCTCGCCGCCACCCTCGAGGAGTACGGAGCGATGGCCCACAGCATCATCGTGGCCGCCACCAGCTCGGAGCCCGCGGCGCTCTGGTACCTGGCCCCCTACGCCGGCTGCGCCATGGCCGAGTACTTCCTCGACCAGGGGCAGGACGCCACCTGTGTTTACGACGACCTCAGCAAGCACGCCTGGGCCTATCGGCAGATATCGCTGCTGTTGCGCCGTCCGCCGGGTCGCGAGGCCTACCCCGGCGACGTCTTCTACCTCCACAGTCGCCTGCTGGAGCGGGCCTGCCAGCTGAGCGACGAGAACGGCGGTGGCAGTATCGCCGCCCTGCCGCTCATCGAGACCCTCGAGGGTGACGTTTCGGGGTACATCCCGACCAACGTCATCTCGATCACCGACGGGCAGATCTTTGTCGAGTCCGACCTCTTCAACAGCGGCATTCGGCCCGCCGTCAACGCCGGCACCTCGGTGTCACGCGTCGGTGGCGACGCCCAGATCAAGGCCATGAAGCAGGTCGCCGGCCAGCTTCGCCTCGACCTCGCCCAGTACCGCGAACTGGCCGCCTTTGCCGCCTTCAGCTCGGACCTCGACAAGACCACGCTGGGGCAACTCCAGCGCGGTCAGCGCATGACCGAACTGCTGAAGCAGCCGCAGTATTCGCCGCTGCGGGTCGAGCAGCAGGTGAGCATCCTCTTCGCCGGGTCGCGTGGCCTTCTTGACGACATCCCGGTCGAGAAGATCGTCGAGTTCGAGAAAGGGCTACACCAGTACATGGGCACCCAGGGCAAGGATGTCCTCGACGCGATCGCCGAGAAGAAGGCGTTGGACGACGACCTCGAGGGCCGCCTCAAAAAGGCCATCGAGGATTACAAGCGGACCTCAGGCCTGGCGGTCAAGGCCGAGGGCGCCGTCGCCGAGGCCGGGGACGACAAGCCGAAGGACGCCCCCGCGGCTTCGAGCGTGAGCGCCAGCGAGGGCGAGCACACCGCTGCCGACGTCGCCCAGGCTGAGAAGGCAGGCTCTCCCGACGACCCTGGGCAGGCTGAGAAGGCGGGCTCGCCGGCCGATGCCGCGCCAGCCGATGCCGCGCGGGCCGATGGCGCGCCGGTCGAGAAGCCGGAGGCGTAATTGGCCAACCTCCGCGACCTCCGCACGCGCATCGCCAGCGTGCAGAACACGCAGAAGATCACCAAGGCCCAGGAGCTGGTCTCCGCGGCCAAGATGCGCCGCGCGCTTCGGGCGATGGAGGCTTCACGCCCCTACTCCGAGGGGATCGCGCGGATGCTGGCGCGGCTAGCGTCGCGCAAGCTTGACGTCACCCATCCCTTCCTTGAGCAGCGCGAGGTCAAGAACCGGGCGGTGATCCTGGTGACGGCCGACCGCGGCCTCGCCGGCGGTCTCAACATCAACGCCATCCGCGCCGCCAATCGGCTGATCCAGGGAGGGGGCACCCCCGTCAAGCTGGTCAGCATCGGCCGGAAGGGCCGCGACTACTTCAGGCGCTTCGCGGCCCGCTCCGGTCGTGGCGTCGAGCTCGTGGCCGACCGCAGCATGGTCGGCGATCGCCCGCCCATAGCCGAGATTCGACCTGCGGTGACCGTGGCGATGCAGGAGTTCCTGGAGGGCCGCGTCGACGAGGTGTGGCTGGTCTACACCCGCTATGTCAACCCCGTCAGTCAGCAGCCCGTGACGGTTCGACTCATTCCCCCGCAGCTGCCCGACGCCGCTGCCGCGGAGAAGAAGAGCGGCCCTGAGTCCCTCTACGAGTTCGACCCCAGCGCCGAGGAGGTCCTGGGCGCGCTGCTACCGCGGTACGTGGAGTCGCAGGTCTACCACGCCGTCCTGGAGAACCAGGCCTCTGAGCAGGGCGCGCGCATGACCGCGATGCGGTCGGCGAGCGACAACGCGATAGCGCTGATCGGAGACCTAACCCTGGTCCGCAACAAGCTGCGGCAGGCGACTATCACCAACGAGCTGATGGAAATCGTGGGTGGGGCCGAAGCTCTCGCCCAGGCCAGTTAAGCGAAGGAGAACCATGGCAACCGAGACGACAGAGACGACCAAGACCGCGAACACCCCCGACACATCTTCGGGGCGGCCCGAGGGCAAGAAGGGCCGCGTCAGCCAGGTCATCGGCCCGGTCGTGGACGTGGAGTTTGCCCCTGACGCGATGCCCAGGATCAACACCGCCCTGGAGGTCAGTGGGATGTCCGACCGACTGGTGCTGGAGGTGCAGTCGCACCGCGGCAACAACGTCGTGCGCACGATCTCGATGCAGTCCACCGACGGCCTGGTCCGTGGCGGCGAGGTCATCAACACCGGCGCCCCCATCAGCGTGCCGGTGGGCAAGCCCACCCTCGGCCGGATGTTCAACGTTGTCGGTGACCCCATCGACGGCAAGGAAGCGCCCGCCGGCGCCTCGCGCCTGCCCATCCATCGGCCGGCGCCGCCCGTCGACCAGCAGTCGACCGAGGTTGAGATCCTCGAAACGGGCATCAAGGTCATCGACCTGCTGGTGCCCTTCAACAAGGGTTCCAAGATCGGGCTCTTCGGCGGGGCAGGGGTGGGCAAGACCGTCCTGGTGACCGAGTTCATCAACAACATCGCCAAGGAGCACGCCGGGTTCTCGGTGTTCGCCGGGGTGGGTGAGCGCACCCGCGAGGGCAACTCGCTCTACCTGGAGATGGCCGAGGCCAACGTTCTCCCCAACGTAGCCATGGTGTTCGGTCAGATGAACGAACCTCCCGGTGCCCGCGCCCGCATCGCCCTCACGGGGGTAACCATCGCCGAGTCCCTGCGCGACGAGGAGGGAGCGGACATCCTCCTCTTCATCGACAACATCTTCCGGTACACGCTGGCCGGGTCCGAGGTCTCGGCGCTGCTGGGCCGGATGCCGTCCGCCGTCGGATACCAGCCCACCCTGGCCACCGAGATGGGTGACCTGCAGGAGCGCATCACCTCCACCAAGTCCGGGTCGATCACCTCGGTCCAGGCCGTTTACGTCCCCGCCGACGATTACACCGACCCGGCCGTGGCGACGGCCTTCGCGCACCTCGGCGGTAATGTCAACCTTGACCGCAAGATCTCGGACCTCGGGATCTACCCCGCGGTCGACCCCTTGTCCTCTTTCTCCCGCGTGCTCGATCCGCGCCTGGTCGGCGAGGACCACTACAACGTCGCCACCGGGGTGCAGCGAGTGCTGCAGAAGTACAAGGAACTGCAGGACATCATCGCCATCCTCGGCCTTGACGAGCTGTCCGATGAGGACCGTCAGACGGTGGCCCGGGCCCGGCGAATCCAGCGATTCCTCTCCCAGTCATTCCTCACCGCGGAGCAGTTCACGGGCAACCCCGGCAAATACGTCCCGCTGGCGGAGACCGTGCGCGGCTTCAAGGAGATCCTGGACGGCCAACACGATGACCTCCCCGAGCAGGCGTTCTACATGGTCGGTGGAATCGACGAGGCGGTGGAGAAGGCCAAGAAGATGAAGGACGAGGGCTGACAAGCTGTCCCAGAAATTCCCCGTCAGCGTCCTGACCGCCGAGGGCGAACTCCTTGCCGCGGAAGCCGAGATGGTCGTCATCCCGGCCGCCGATGGTGAGATCGGCATTCTCGACCGTCACGTCCCCCTGCTCGCGGTCCTGAAGCCCGGCCCGCTGCGCGTCGTCAACGGCGCCGACGAGCAGGTCTTCTTCGTCAGCGGTGGTTTCGTGGACGTCGGTCGAGATGAGAAGGACGCGACCGTGGTGACGGTGCTCGCGGACTCCGGTGAGCACGCCGCCGACATCGATGAGGCGCAGGCCGAGGAGGCACGCCGGGAGGCGGAGCGGCACCTGGAGCAGCGTCGGGGGACCGAGGATTTCGCCGATGCCGCCGCTCACCTGGAGCGATCGGTCGCCCGCATCAGGGTCGCTGAGCTGGGGCGCCGGCGCCGCTCCACACGGGAGCGACGGCCCACCCAGAACCAGCAGTAGCGTGGCCGTGAGCTCGGGGGTCACCCCGGCGCCGCTCATGCGCATCGAGGGCGGGCACCCGCTCAAGGGCGAGGTCCGAACCGCCGGGAGCAAGAATGCCGCCCTGGCGCTCATGGCCGCATCTTTGCTGACGCGCGAACGCTGCCGCCTGGAAAACGTCCCCCACCTGGCCGATGTCGAGACCAGCATCGGCATCCTCGAGGACCTTGGTGTGCGCTGCGACCGCGAGGAGTGGGAGGTCACGCTTGACGCCTCTGGCGAAATATCGAGCGCCGTCACGCCCGAGCGCGCCCGGCGGATGCGGGCTTCGATCCTCTTCATGGGGCCACTGCTCGCGCGCACGGGCCGCGCGGTGGTGCCCAAGCCGGGTGGTGACGACATTGGCATGCGCCGCGTCGAGCAGCACGTCTACGGGTTACTGCAGCTTGGCGCCACCGTCGAGGATGCCGACGACGCCTTCATCTGCCGCGCCGACAGGCTACGCGGCGCCGAGGTCGTCCTCGACATGCCCACGGTCACCGGCACCGAGAACATCCTGATGGCGGCCGCCGTGGCGGATGGCCACACGACCATCCTCAACGCGGCCAGGGAGCCGCACGTCGCCGACCTGGCCCAGGCGCTGCGCTCGATGGGGGCGCAGATAAGGGGGGGCGGCACCGACCGCATAGAGGTCGACGGTGTGGAGAGCCTGGGTGCCCTGGACCACCGTGTCGCGCCCGACTACCTCGAGGCGGGGACCTATGCCCTCGCCGCGGCGGCGACGGGGGGGGACGTCTACATCACCGATGCGCCGGTGGCGGACCTGACCACCCTGGTGCTGAAGCTACGCCACGCGGGGGTGACCGTGGAGCAGGGGGAGACCTGGCTGCGAGTGGTCCGTGATGGGCCCATCCTGCCGGTGGACCTGATCACCTGGACCTACCCGGGTTTCGCCACCGACCTCCAGCCGCAGTACACCGCCCTGATGACCCAGGCCTCGGGCAGCACCGTGGTGCAGGAGTTCATCTTTGAGAACCGCTTCACGTACATCCAGGAACTTGTCCGGATGGGTGCCGCCATCGAGGTTGGACAGCACGGGCGGAGCATCCGCATCGACGGTCCGAGTGTCTTACGGGGGGCTGAGCTGACGATTCCCGACATCCGCTCGGGCGCCGCGCTTCTGATCGGGGCGTTGTGCGCCGACGGGGTGAGCGTGCTTCATGGCATCGACCACCTGCACCGGGGCTACGAAGACCTTGCAGGTAAGCTCTCCGTACTGGGCTGCCGGGTACAGGAGCAGCGGGAAGAGGGCCCGCCTCCGCTCGCCCAGGTCACCGTCACGGAGTAACCGCTTGCTTTCCAAGAAGATCGGCATCGACCTCGGCACGTCCACCGTGCTGGTCTACGTCAAGGGGGAGGGGATTGTCCTCAACGAACCCTCGGTCGTGGCCACCAACGAGAAGGGCGACCGCATCCTCGCCGTGGGTAAGGAGGCTGCAGAGATGCTCGGGCGGACGCCCGGCAACATCCAGGCCATACGCCCAATGCGCGAGGGGGTCATTGCCGACTTCGTGGTCACCGAGGGGATGCTGCACCATTTCATCACCAAGGTTTGCGGGCGGCAGAGGATCTTCAAGCCCGACATCATGATCTGCGTCCCCTCCGGCGTGACCGGGGTGGAGCGCCGCGCCGTCGTCGAGGCCGCGGTCCAGGCCGGCGCGAAGACCGCCTATTTGATCGACGAGCCGCTCGCGGCCGCGATCGGCGCCAACCTGCCGATCAGCACGCCGTCGGGAAACATGATCTGCGACATCGGCGGCGGCACCAGCGAGATCGCGGTGATCTCGCTCGGCGGCATGGTGGTGGCCAACTCCATCCGCGTCGGCGGCAACAAGTTCGACGACGCCATCGCCAACCACGTCAAGAAGCGGCACAACCTGATGATCGGCGAGCGCACGGCGGAGGAGATCAAGATCCAGATCGGCTCGGCCATCCCCCTCCAGGAGGAGCTCGAAATGTCGGTGCGCGGGCGGGACATGGTGGCGGGGCTGCCCAAGAACCAGGTCATCACCAGCCAGGAGATCACCGAGGCCGTCCAGGACCAGCTCGCCGCGATCGTGCAGGGCCTCCGGGTGGTGCTGGAACAGACTCCACCTGAGCTTTCCGCGGACATCTACGACAAGGGCATCGTGCTCTCGGGGGGCGGCGCACTGCTCCGCAACATCGACCGCTACGTCGCCGCCCAGACGGGCGTCCCCGCGATCATTGCCGAGGATCCCCAGACCTGCGTGGCTACCGGAACCGGCCTGGCGCTGGAGAACCTGGACGTCCTCAAGAGGAACCTGCTCTACATCAAGTGACC
>JBHEMP010000084.1:0-10105 GCA_046262515.1 Candidatus Dormibacteria bacterium
CGGTCGCACATGGCAAAGGGGGGCACGCCGACGTCCGGGGGCATCGTGGTCATTGCCCTGGTGGCGCTGGGAGTCCTGCTGCTGGACCGCTCTCCGAGGGTTGTGCCGGCACTCCTTGCGTTGCTGGTCGCAGGCGCGTTCGGCCTGTTGGATGACCTCGTGACGGTGAAGTCCCGCGCCTGGAGCCGTGGCCTGCTGGCAAGGCAGCGGATCGTCATCCAGCTGGGCATCGGGCTGGCGCTCGCCATCGTGCTACTTCGCGGCCATGCCGACGTCCAGGTGCTGCCCTTCGGCACCTGGCACATGGGGTGGCTACTGCTCCCGTTTGCGACGGTGGCCATCGCCGCCGCGGCGAATGCCTTCAACCTCGCCGACGGCAGTGACGGGCTGGCGCCCGGCGTGATGGTGGCCGTGGCGCTGGTGCTGGCCCTGATGCTGCGCGGCCACCACGCGAACGTGCCCCTGGTGCGCCTGTTGCTGGTCACCGCCGGGGCGCTGCTGGCGTTCCTGGTCTACAACGTGCCGCCGGCCCGGGTCTTCCTGGGTGGCGTGGGCTCCGAGGGCTTCGGCGCCATGCTGGCCGTGGTCGCCATCGCCGGCGGGTACATGTGGTACCTGCCACTGGTGGCCATCGTGCCGCTGCTGGAGACACTGTCGGTGATCGCGCAGGTTTACTTCTTCAAGACCACAGGCCGAAGGGTCCTCCGCATGGCGCCGCTGCACCATCACTTCCAGCTCGGAGGCTGGAATGAGTGGACGGTGGCGATGGCCGCGTGGGCCACGACGCTGCTCGCGGGGACGCTGTCGCTGCTGCTCACCCGGCGGTTGGCATGAGGCGCAACGCCACCGCCATCGATCGCACCATGCTGGGCACCGTCGCGGCGCTCTGCATCCTCGGCCTGGTCATGGTCTTCAGCAGTTCCGAGGCCCTCGGCTGGGTCGACTACCACAACGCCGCCTACTTCTTCCAGCGCCAGCTCCTTTGGCTGGCCCTCGGAGCGGTCGGGGGCCTGTTTGCCCTGGGCTTCGACTACCACCGACTGCGCGGGCTGGCGCCGGTGATGATGCTCGTCACCCTGGTGGTGCTGCTGGCGGTGCTCGTGCCCCACGTCGGCGTCAGCCGCAACGGGGCCCGTCGCTGGTTCGGCGTGGGGTCCTTCACCATCCAGCCCGCGGAGGTGGCCAAGATCGTGGTCATCTGCTACCTCGCTCGCTGGCTAGAGAAGTCCGGGGACCGGGTCCGCTCCTTCCGCGAGGGCCTGGTGCCATTCCTGCTCATGCTAGGCCTGCTGCTGGGGCTGGTCCTGCTCGAGAAGGACCTCGGGACCAGCATGGTCCTGGCGCTGATCGCGCTCTCGATGTTCATGGTCTCCGGCGCCCGCTGGCACCACGTCGGCGGGGTGATCGCGCTGGCCGGGGTGGCCATGGTGGCCTTGATCAAGCTGGAGCCGTACCGCTACAGCCGCATGGCCGCTTTCCTCAACCCATGGTCCGACAGCCTCAACACCGGGTTCCAGTCCGTGCAGTCGGTGCTGGCGCTGGGTTCCGGCGGGATGGCCGGCGTCGGCCTGGGCCACAGCATCCAGAAGTACCAGTGGCTTCCCGAGGCCCACACCGACTTCATCTTCGCCATCGTCGGTGAAGAGCTGGGGCTTATCGGTACCCTCGTTGTGCTCTGCCTCTTCTGCACGCTCGCCTACCGTGGATACCGCGCCGCGCTGCGGGCGCCCGACAGCTTCGGGCTCCTGCTGGCGACCGGGATCACCACCTGGATCACCTTCCAGGCGTTCGTCAACATGGCCGCCGTCACGGTGACCCTGCCCACCACCGGCATCCCGCTTCCCTTCGTCAGCTTCGGCGGCTCGTCGCTCTCGGTCACGTTAACCGCGGTGGGCCTGCTTCTCAACATCTCCGCCCAGGGCGTGAAACCCACGGTTGCAAGACGTGCGGGTATTGATATCGGGCGGCGGCACCGGGGGGCACATATTCCCGGCGCTGGCCGTCGCACAAGCCTTAGCTGAGCTCGAGCCGGGCGCCGAGGTCCTCTATATCGGCCGCCGGGGCGGCATGGAGGAGGAAATTGTGCCGACGCACGGGCTGGAGCTGGAAACAATCTCGATCCGTGGCATCCAGCCCGAGCCGTGGCGCAACTGGCGCCTGCCCTACCAACTGCCGGCGTCGGTGGCCCGGGCCGCGGGCATCATTCGTCGCTTCAGGCCCACGGTGGTCTTCGGCACCGGCGGCTACGTGGTCGGCGCGGTTGGGTTGGCCGCGCTGCTGACCCAGCGCCCGCTGTTCCTGATGGTGCCGGACGCCTATCCCGGCAAGACCATCCGCGCCCTCTCGAGTCGCGCGCGCACCGTGTTCGCGGCATTCGAGACCACGCGCAACTACCTGCCCAAAGGGACAGTGGAGGTGTCGGGCACCCCCCTCCGACGTGAGTTCTGGAACCTCCCGGAGCGCGAGCGGACCGCGCTTCGCCGGTTACTGGTCTACGGCGGCAGCCAGGGCGCGCATCGCCTCAACCGCGCCGTGGAGGAGTCCCTGAAATCGCTGATGGAGATCCCCGACCTGGCCATCCACCATGTCAGCGGCCGTGCGGACCACGCCGACCTGGCCGCGTTCCGTGAGGGATTGCCCGAAGAGGCGCGGGCGCGGTACCAGGTGGTGCCCTTCGATGCCGACATGGTCGGCCGCCTGCAGGAGGCCGACCTGGTGGTCGCCCGGGCAGGAGGTGGGGTGGCCGAGATGATCGCTGTTGGTGTGCCCATGGTGTTGGTGCCGGGGGCCTTCGCGGGTGGCCACCAGCGCCTCAACGCCGATCCGCTGGTGGCTGCCGGCGCCGCCGTGGTGGTGCCCGACGAGGAGCTCAGTGGGGTTCGCCTGGCCGGCGAGGTGCGTCGCCTGGCGACTGAGCCGGGTCGCCTCGCGGCCATGGCCGGGGCCAGCCGCGCCCAGGGCCGGCCCCAGGCCGCACTGACCATCGCCCGCACACTACTCGCCGCGCGTCCTTGAAAGTCCACCTGGTGGGGATCGGGGGGGCCGGGCAGAGCGCGCTCGCGCACCTTTACCTGCGCCGTGGGGACAGTGTCAGCGGCTCCGACATGGGAGCGTCCGCGGTCCTCGACGCCCTCCGCTCTGAAGGCGCTGAGCTTCACCTGGCCCACAGCGCCGAGAACCTCGGCGACCCGGACCTTGTCGTGGTCTCGACGGCGATCCGCGAGGACAACCCCGAGCTTTTGGCTGCCCGCCAGCGCGGGCTCAAGGTTGTGCGGCGTGGGCGCGCCGCCGCCGACCTCTGCGCCGGCAGACGCACCGTGGCCATCGCCGGGACGCACGGCAAAACGACCACCACCACGATGACCGCCGCGGCGCTGGCCGGCGCGGACCCGCTGGTGCTGAGCGGAGGCCGTCTGCCTGGAAGCCTCTTCAACTCCCGGCCCGGCGCCGGATCGGTCGCCATCATTGAGGCCGATGAGAGCGACGGTTCGTTTTTGGAGCTGCGACCCGAGGTGGGCGTGGTCACCAACATCGAGGCCGACCACCTCGACCGCTACCAGGACCTGGCGGAGATCGAGCGGGCATTCCAGTTGTTCGCCTCAGGCGTGAGCTCGACGATCGTGGGTTGCGTCGACGACCACGGCGCGAAGAGACTGCTCGGTGCGGCCCCTGGGGAGGTGCTGAGCTACGGGTTCGAGTCGTCCGACATCCAGGCCCACGACTATTTCGCCGACTCGGGCGGTTGTGTTTTCGGCATCCGCTCTCCCTGGGGGTCGGCGCAGGTGCGTCTGCCGTTTCCGGGGCGGCACAACGCGCGCAACGCCATGGCCGCGATCGGCGCGGGGCTGGCGCTGCGGCGTCCCCTCGGACCCATGGTCGAGGCGCTGGCGAGCGTGGAGCTTCCGGGCCGCCGCATGGAGCTCGTTCTGGAGGCATCCGGCGCGCGCGTCTTCGACGACTACAGTCACCACCCGACCGAGGTGGCCGCGGCCCTCGCCGCCGCCAGGGAAATGGGGCCAACTCGCCTGGTGTGCCTGTTTCAGCCGCACATGTTCACGCGGCTGGCACGCTTCATGGATGACTTCGCGAAGGCCCTGGCCGCGGCGGACGAGGTGCTGATCGTCCCCGTTTACGCGGCGCGCGACGAGCCCATCGAGGGCGTCGACTCGGCGGCCCTGGCGGCGGCAACGCGGCGGTCCCGGCCGGGCATGCCCGTCGAGCTGGTGCACTCGGTCGACGCGCTGGTTGGGGTTGCCCGGCGGCGCCTCGAACCGGGAGCCATCCTGCTCTTCATGGGCGCCGGTGACATCAACCGCGCGTCGGCGGCGATGGCAAAGGTGGTGCGGTCGGACCAGGGGGAGGGAAACTCTTGAACGGCGCCGCCAGGGCCTGGCTCCAATCCCTGCCCGGGCTCCAGCCGGGGCACGCCATCGCGCCCCACACCACCTACCGCATCGGTGGCCCGGCGGATTTCTACGTCGAGGTCACGACGGGCCTCGCCGACCTGGTCGCCGGTTGCCGCCGGCACGGGGTGCCCCTGATGATGCTCGGGAATGGCAGCAACCTGCTCATTTCAGACGACGGGGTGGAGGGCGTCGTGGCCCGGCCTGCCGACGGTTCCATAAGCGTCACCGGGACCGTGGTGCGCGCGGCCGCGGGCGCCCGCATGGTCAAGGTCGCCCAGGCGGCCGCGGCGGCCTCGTTGACGGGTATGGAGTGGGCGCTGGGTATCCCAGGGATGGTTGGCGGCTCGCTGCACAACAACGCGGGCTGCTTCGCCTCCGACATGGCGGCCTGCGTCGCCGAGGTCAACGGGGTGGCCGCGGACGGTTCGGCGGCAACCTGGACGAGCGCGGAGTGTGCCTTCGCCTACCGGACATCGGCGCTACGCCGCGGGGCCCTCGAGGGCGGGGTGGTCACGGCGGTCTCATTCCAGCTGGGCGCGGGTGACCCGGCGCGGATACGGTCCCGGATGGAAGAGATCCAACAGGCCCGGCGCCGGACTCAACCCGTCAGTGGGCGTAGCACCGGGAGCGTATTCAAGAACCCCCCAGGCGACTTCGCGGGCCGCATGGTGGAGTCCGTTGGTATGAAGGGCCACCGGGTGGGAGGAGCCATGGTCAGCCTCGAGCACGCCAACTTCATCGTCAACGCGGGCGGCGCCTCGGCTCGGGACGTGGCCGAACTCACCGCCTTGGTCCAGGCGGCGGTGAGAGAGCGGTTCGGCGTTCGCCTGGAGACCGAAATCCAGGTCATGGGCCGCTGGCCTGACGGCATCCCCGAGGCCTTTTCAGCCGGGGCGGTGGAATGAAGGTAGCGGTGCTCTCCGGGGGCATATCGGGTGAGCGCGAGGTGTCGCTGAAGTCGGGCCTCCAGGTTTCCGACGCGCTGCGACGTCGCGGTCACGAGGTAACGGTCCTGGACTTCGGCCCGGGCTCGTCCGAAGAGCTGCGTAAGCTGCAACCGGAGGTGGTCTTCCCGGTACTGCATGGACCCCTGGGAGAAGACGGCACCGCCGCGGCGGTGCTTGAGCTGCTGGGTCTGCGCTACGTCGGCTCAGGCGTTCTCGCGGGGGCGCTGGCTATGAACAAGGCCGCCGCCAAGCGGGTGATGATCGCCGAGGGCCTGCCGACCCCCCCGTTTGACCTGGTGACCTCGGTGACGGACCCGCGCGCGCAGGGCGGGGATCTTGTCGCTCGCCTCGGTCTGCCCCTGGCCATCAAGCCAAACTCGGCGGGGTCGAGCCTCGGCTTTACCCTCGCCCGCGATGAGGATGCTGTCCTGGACGGGGTGGCCAAAGCCCTGCGTGTCGCCGGGCCGGACCATACCGCCATCGTCGAGCGCGCCGTGCCGGGGATGGAGATCACGGTCGGCATCCTCGGCATCGCCAGCCCGCGGGCGCTGCCGGTCATCGAGATCGAATACAGCAACGCCGACTATGACTTCGAGGCCAAGTACACCGAGGGGCTGAGCCACCACGTCATCCCCGCGCGGCTCGCGCCCGCCCAGCTGGCCCGGGCGCAGGAACTGGCTCTGGCCGCGCACCGGCTGGTCGGGGCCCGGGGCCTGAGCCGGGTGGACATGATGGTGCAGGAATCCGGCGACACATGGATCCTGGAGGTCAACACGCTGCCGGGCATGACTGCCCTGAGCCTCTTCCCGGATGCCGCGCGCGCGGCCGGGATCGGCTTTGATGAACTGGTTGACACCCTCGTGCTGGAGGCCGCGCGGTGACGGAGGGGCGCCGGCCCACGCGAGCGCGTCGTGCCGGCGGGCGAGGTCTGACCGCAGACGTCAGCCCGCGGAACCAGCGTCGCCGTTCCGCCGGGGCGTCCACGCGCTCACGCTCGCCGGCTGTCCGGGCTTCCCGGCCACGCCGCCCAGCAGCGCAAACAGGTCGCCGCCTCCCGCGGCTGGGCGGGGCACTGGCGCGCCTGCCGGGGCGCCGGGTGCGCGCAGGGCTGCGGCTCCTGGTCCTGTTTGCGCTGCTGTCGGTTGGCGTCGTCCTGCTTTCGAGTGAAGCCTTCGCCGCGCGCCAGGTGGAGATCAGCGGGACCCACCACCTGACCCGCGCCGAGGTGCTGCGCCGGACCGGACTGGGACGGCATGGCAGCATCTTCCTGGTTACGCCCGAGGAGGCCGAGGCCTCGCTGATGACCGACCCGTACGTCCGCTACGCGTTCGTTCGCACGCTGCTGCCGGGGCATGTCGACATCTCGATCTCGGAGTGGGAACCGCTGGGCCTGCTGCACCGGGACGGGCGTGACTACCTCCTCAATCCCGAGGGCACGGTGCTCGGGCCGGGTACGGCGATCGTGGCCGGACCGGCCGCCGGGCAACCGCACGTTGATCTCTCCTGGGCCGCGACAGGACCCCTGCGGGTGGGCGAGCGCGCGCTCGCGGGTCGCCTCCTGCAGGACCTCAAGAGCATCCAGGAGGCCTTCCCCGGCGTCTACCACCTAACGGTGCAGGCGATCACCCTCAGCGCGGACCAGCAGCTGGTCATCACCACGCGCGAGGGCCCGCGTATCCTGTTCGGCCAGATGGTCACCGGCGAACAGCTGGACTCGCTGGACGCCAAGCTGGCGTCGTTGAAGGGGCTTGGCTCGCAGACGGACCTGGCTCACTCCAGGCTCGACTACATCAATTTGATGAACCCCGCTCAACCCGTAACCCGGGCAATTCCGAGCCCTTCCCCAAGCCCCACTCCAAGCCCCAGCCCGAGCAAGCGATGATCCAGGTCCTGCTGGTGCTGGTGGCGGCCGCGCTGGGGGTCATGATCGGGGTCACCACGCACATCGAGATCCCGGTCACCTACTCGCGCTACACGGCCGTGATGCTACTGGCCGCGCTGGACTCGATATTCGGCGCCCTCAAGGCATCGCTGAGCGGGCGCTACGAGAACAGCGTCTTCCTCTCCGGGTTGGTCACCAACAGCGCGGTTGCCGGGGCCCTGACCTTCCTCGGCGACAAGCTCGGGGTCGAACTCTACTTCGCCGCTATCTTCGCCTTTGGGGTGCGCATCTTCCAGAACATCGCCGTGATCCGGCGCCAGCTACTTTGAGCCCGCCCCATCGAGTGGCACCCGGGGCCTCCTTAGACTTGGCCCCACATGAATAGGACGGGGAGGATCGTCGGGCTGGACATAGGCAGCACCAAGGTGTGCTGCGTCATCGCCAGCCAGCTGCCGGGGGCGCCGGAGGAAGAGGTGAACATCATCGGCGTTGGCGAGGTGCCCTCGGAGGGTTTGCGCAAGGGCGTGATCGTGAACCTCGACAAGACCGTTCGCTCCATCGAGAGCGCGGTCAGGACGGCCGAGCGGATGGCCGGGCACAAGGTCGACTCGGTGTTCGCGGGGCTCGCCGGCCAGCACATGCGCTCGGTCAACACCCGGGGCGTCGTGGCGGTGGCCGGGACGGACCGTGAGATCACCCAGCGCGACGTCGACCGGGTCATCGAGGCGGCGCGCACCGTCGCCATCCCGTCGGACGCCGAGGTGATCCACGTCATGCCTCGGGGCTTCATAGTCGACGGCCAGGAGGGAGTGCGCGAGGCCGTGGGGATGTCGGGTGCGCGGCTGGAGGTCGAGACGCACATCGTCTCGGGGGCCACCACCGCGGTCCAGAACGTGGTCAAGGCGGTGCACGGCGCCGGCTATAACGTCGATGACCTCGTCGTCCAGTCGCTGGCGTCCGCGGAGGCTGTGCTGAACGACAACGAGCTCGAACTGGGCGTGGCCGTCGCCGACATCGGCGGCGGGACGACCGACCTGGCGATCTTCCAGGACGGCAGCGTCATGCATACCGCCGTCATCCCGGTCGGCGGCAACCACGTGACCAATGACCTGGCCATCGGGCTTCGCACCAGCCTCACGGACGCGGAATCGGCGAAGATCAACTACGGCCACGCCCTGCCCCAGCTGATTCCCCGTGACGAGATCATTGACGTCCAGCCGATCGGGTCCGAGCGCGTCCAGGGCGTGCCCCGGGTCTACGTCAGCGAGATCATCCGGCCGCGGGCCGAGGAGATCATCCGCATGATCAGGGCCGAACTCAAGCGCACCGGGCAGGACGGCCTTCTGCCGGGCGGGCTGGTGCTCACCGGCGGGGGCGCCAAGCTGCTCGGTCTCCCCGAGCTGGCCGCCGAGATTCTCGACCTGCCGGTCAGGGTCGGCGTGCCCCTGCACGCCCGTGGAATGTCCGACAAGGTTGCGGGCCCATCTTTCGCAACGGCCGTAGGACTGATAAAGTGGGGGGCCAAGCTCACGGGGCCATCCCACGCGTCCGACGGGGCGTCCGCTGCGAACCTGCAGGACGCTTACCAGAAGGCAACCAGGTGGCTACGTGACTTTTTCTGATTTCGACCGGCAGATGAGGCTGAAGGGTCTTGCCGGCAGCGAACCACAGGAGGCAAAACTGAATCCGGGGGCGGATCGCGAGCCGCCCACTGTTGACACGGATAGCCGAAAGGTCGAGGCTGAGGCCATGGCCCAGGGCACAGATGACGCGCCTGACGCGCCCCATGAACCCGAGCGACCCAGCGATGAAGGGCTCGGCGCAGTGGACGCGCCGACCGGCAAGGAGGAAGACATGGCCAGGGAAACAGACAGGACGATCGACGGCAACGCCCGGATCAAGGTCGTGGGCGTCGGTGGTGCGGGCGGCAATGCCGTCAACCGGATGATCCGAAGCAAGCTTCGCGGCGTCGAGTTCGTGGCCGTGAACACCGACCTGCAGGCGCTGGGCAATTCCGAGGCCCATGTCAAGCTCAACATCGGCAAAAAACTGACCCGAGGCCTTGGCTCCGGCGGTGATCCCACCAAGGGGCAGGACGCCGCTGAGGAGTCGCGCAAGGAGCTCACCGAACTGCTCGCCGACTGCGACATGGTCTTCATCACCGCCGGGATGGGCGGTGGAACCGGCAGCGGGGCCGCCGCGGTGGTCGCCGAGATCGCCCGGATGGCCGGCGCGCTGACCATCGGTGTTGTCACCAAGCCGTTCACCTTCGAGGGCGCCCGGCGCAAGCAGACCGCTGACGAGGCGATCAAGCGCCTCCACGAGAAGGTCGACACCCTGATCACCGTGCCCAACCAGCGACTCCTTGAGGTCGTTGACAAGAAGACCCCGATGGCCGACGCCTTCAAGATCGCCGACGACGTTCTCCGCCAGGGGGTGCAGGGCATATCCGACCTGATCACCTTCCCCGGGCTGATCAACCTCGACTTCGCCGACGTCAAGACGATCATGTCCAACCAGGGCGCGGCCCTGATGGGGATCGGCTTCGGCACTGGCGACGACCGTGCGGTCGACGCCGCCAAGGCGGCCATCAGCAGTTCGTTGCTGGAGACCACCATCGAAGGCGCCAAGGGCATCCTGCTGAACATCACCGGCGGCCCCGACCTGACCCTCGTCGAGGTCAACGAGGCGGCCAACCTTGTCCGCGAGGCGGCCAAGGCCAATGACGACAACCTCATCTTCGGCACCGTCATCGACGAGCGCATGCAGGGTGAGGTCAAGGTCACCGTTGTGGCAACCGGTTTTGGCTCCGGCAAGACGAGCCAGATGGATGCCTTCGAGCCGGCCGAGGAGCCCTCCCCCGCGTACGT
>JBHEMP010000085.1:0-6915 GCA_046262515.1 Candidatus Dormibacteria bacterium
CCCCAGTCGTATAGTGTCCAACCATGCCAACAGGCAAGTCCGAGGCGGGGACCGCGGGCGCAGCCGGCGGCACCCCGCTCATAATCGTCGAGTCGCCTTCAAAGGCTCGAACCCTGGAACGCTACCTCGGTGGGCGGTTCACGGTTCGCGCCTCTCTTGGGTCTGTCCGCGACCTGCCCAAGAGCGACATGGGCATCGACGAGCAGCACGCCTTCGACCAGACCTACGTGATCATCCCCGGAAAGGAGAAGACCATCCGCGACCTCAAGGCCGCCGCCAGGAAGGCCAGCCAGGTCCTGCTCGGCACCGACCCGGACCGGGAGGGGGAGGCCATAAGCTGGCACCTCGCTGAGGAACTGAAGCTCAAGGATCCACTTCGTGTCGAGTTCGAAGAGATCACCCGGGCCGGCGTCGAGAAGGCGCTTCAGTCCCCCCGGCCCATCGACACAGCACTGGTCAACGCCCAGGTTGCCCGCCGCGTCATCGACCGCCTGGTGGGATACAAGGTCAGCCCGGTCCTGTGGCGCAAGGTCAAGCCAAGTATCTCGGCGGGGCGGGTGCAGTCGGTCGCGGTGCGCCTGGTCTGCGAGCGCGAGGCTGAGATCGAGGCCTTTAACTCCCGTGAATACTGGACCATCGAGGTGGACCTCGAGCACGAGACCAAGAAGCCCTCCTTCACCGCTCGCCTCCTGACCCGGCGCCCGGCCTCGGGCGACCCCGAGGAGAACACCGAGGAGACCAGCGGCGAGGAATCAGGGGGACGGCCCGAACTCGCCGACGAGACCTCTGCCCAGGCCGCCGTGGAGCGGCTGCGCACGGCGGCATACAGCGTGGCTTCGGTCGATCAGCGCGAGCGTTCCAGCAACCCGCGCCCACCCTACGAGACCAGCACCCTGCAGCAGGACGCCTCGACCCGGCTCGGCTTCAACCCGCGCCGCGCCATGCAGGTGGCGCAGCAGCTCTACGAGGGAGTGGACCTGGGCGCCGAGGGTAGCGCGGGCCTGATCACATACATGCGAACCGACGACACGCGCATCAGCGACGAGGCGGTGGCCGCCACCCGCGGTTTTGTCACCAGCAAGTTCGGCGCCACCTACTCGGTGTCGCGCGCCTGGGGCAAGAAGGGAAGCAGGGGGCCAAAGGGCAAGGCGGCCGCCGTGGAGGCCCAGAGTGCGCACGAGGCAATTCGGCCGACGGACGTCAGCCGCACGCCGGAGTCCGTTGCTCCACACCTCAGCTCCGAGCAGCTGCGGTTGTACACGCTGGTCTGGCGGCGGTTCGTGGCCAGCCAGATGGCGCCGGCCCGCTATGACACCACGCGGGTTGACATCGAAGCCGGGGACCTTGTGCTTCGGGCGAATGGCTCAATCCGGCGCTTCGATGGCTTTGAAAGGGTCTGGGAGCGCGAGGCATCGGACGACAGCGGGATCCCCGACGTAGCCCAGGGCGATGCCCTCGGTCTGCTCGACATCCGCAGTGAGCAGCACTTCACCCAGCCGCCCCCGCGGTTCAGCGAAGCGTCATTGATCAAGGAGCTGGAGGAGCGTGGCATCGGCCGGCCGTCCACGTACGCGCCGACCATCGAAACGATCGTGAAGCGCGTATACGTCAAGCTGGTCGAGCGCCGCCTCCACCCGACCCCCCTGGGCAAGGCGGTCAACACCTTCCTCGTCAGCAATTTCGGGAAGCTACTGGAGTACGACTTCACGGCCAACATGGAGACCGACCTCGACCTGATCGAAAAGGGCACGGCGTGGGTGCCCTTCATGCAGCAGTTCAACGACCAGCTCGACGGGTGGCTCGGTAGCGCCCGCGAGGCCGACCCCGTGCGCCCGACCGCCGAGCGTACCGGGGAGTCCTGCCCGAAGTGTGGCGAGGGGGAACTGGTCAAGCGGGAGGGGCGTTACGGTGAGTTTGTCGGCTGTGGCCGATACCCGGAGTGCGACTACATCAAGGATCGTGAGGAGAGAAAGCCCCCTGAGGAGACAGGCCGGCCATGTCCCGAATGTGGCAAGCCCCTGGTGGTCCGGCAGAGCCGCCGCGGACCGTTTGTGGGCTGTTCGGGATACCCCACCTGCCGCTTCATTGAGAAGGCGGAGGGCGACACGCGCCCACAGGCCGAGACCCTCGACCGTAACTGCCCTCGATGCGAGCGGCCCCTTGTCCGCCGGCAGAGCAGGCGCGGACCGTTCGTGGGCTGCTCCGGCTATCCCGACTGCAAGTTCATTGAGAAGGCTGAACCCGGCACGGCGGAGAAGGTCGAACGCCCGCCGCTTCAGCTCCTCGACGAGGCCTGCGAGGTATGCGGCAAACCCATGACCATGCGCCAGGGCCGATTCGGCGAGTTCAAATCCTGCAGCGACTACCCGAAATGCAAGGGGCCGGGCAGGGGTCCGGCGAAGCCATCTCCGGCGGCCAAGAAACCGACCGCGCGCAAGGCCAGGAAGCCCGCCGGGGCCCGCTAGCCGGTCGGCCAGAGTGCCCATGCCCGACGAGCGTGACGACGCCTCAACGCCCCCCGACCCGGTGCCCCTGGAAGTGCCCCTGGAGGATCAACTCAAAAACCTTCCGGCTATCGAGTACCCGGGAAATGACAACCGAGCCTTTGAGGACTGGACGGCCGAGCGCCGTCGCCACCGGCTTCGCATCGAGGTTTTCGGTGCCGCCCTCCTGCTGATCGCGGGGGGCGCCGGCCTGGCGGTCACCCACCGACCGGCGTTTTTGGTCATCGGTGTCTTCGCCGCTCTGGCTGTGGGCGCGTACGAGTTCCTCGTGAACTCCTTCGAGTAGCCCGAGCTCCTCTCCTATACTTGCTGCGCCTCGCCCTCGCGAGGACAACACACGCCGGGACCGCGGGCAACCGCGGCGACGGGGCGCTGGTGCTCGGTGGTTCACCGGGTCGCGACCCCTGGTCTGGCGGCGGAAGACAACCAGGAGGTACTCATGGCTGCGGTGACGCTGAAGCAGCTGCTGGAGGCCGGTGTCCACTTTGGCCACCAGACCAGCCGCTGGAACCCCAAGATGAACCCGTACATTTTCACGGCGCGCAACGGCATCCACATAATCGACCTCGCCCAGACGGTCAACCTGCTCGAGACCACCTGCAAGTGGGTGTCCCAGGAGGTGGCGGGGGGCGGTAGCGTGCTCTTTGTCGGCACCAAGAAGCAGGCCCAGGGGATCATCGAAGAAGAGGCCAGGAAGAGCGGCCAGCACTTCGTCAACCATCGCTGGATGGGCGGTATGCTCACCAACTTCTCGGTCATGCAGCAGCGCTTTAACCGCATGAAGGCGCTGCGCGAGATGCGCGACGCCGGGCAGTTCGAGCAGATGAGCAAGAAGGAGGCCGCGAAGCTGGAGGATGAGCTCGAGAAGCTGGAGCGAAACTTCGGCGGTATGTCGGAGCTTCGACGCCTGCCATCGGCGGTATACGTGGTCGACCCGAAAAAGGAGCACATCGCGGTCACCGAGGCGCGAAGGTTGAAGATCCCGGTGATCGCGATCACCGATACCAACTGCGACCCCGAGTTGATCGACTACGTGGTACCCGGCAACGACGACGCCATTCGTGCCGTCCGCCTGATCAGCGGGCGCATCGCGGAGGCCTGCATCGAAGGCCGTGCGTCGCGCCCCCAGGACAATGATGAGGAAGGCGCTGAAGGCCCGTCTGTGGCCCCCGAGCCGGATGCCGTCAAGGCCGCTGTGGCAGCCGCCACGGCACCCGAGGCGACGGCCGAGGCACCCGCCGTCGCTGAGGAGGAGCTGGTTGATGCCCCGCCTGCGGCCGATGAGGCCGCCGTGCCCGAGGCCGACAGCGACGACGAGGTCAAACCCGAGCCCGAGGTCGACGAGGAGGAGTTTGCCAAGGAACTCGAGGGCCTGGACGAGCAGGACAAGATGATGGGGGACGCCTGACTCATGCCTGAAGTGACAGTGGCCCTGATCAAAGAGCTCCGCGACGCGACCAACGCCGGGATGATGGATTCCAAGAAGGCGCTGGAGGCCAACGACGGCAACATCGAGGCGGCCAAGGACTGGCTGCGGCAGAAGGGCATCACCAAGGCCGCGGAGCGCGCGGGCCGCGCGACCGGTGCCGGCGTCGTTGCCACCTACGTCCACAAGCCGACCGCCGAGGGCTCACAGTGGGCCGGCTCGGTGGGCGTCCTCGTCGAGGTGAACAGCGAGTCCGACTTCGTCGCGCGCACCGACATCTTCCAGGACCTGGCGCGGGAGCTCGCGCTGCAGGTCGCCGGCGGGTCGCCACTCTACGTGCGGCGCGAGGAGGTTCCTGCCGCGGAGGTCGAGCACGAGCGCCAGGTGGCCATGTCGCAGGCGAAGGAGCAGGGCAAGGAGAAGTTCGCCGACAAGATGGTCGAGGGCAAGCTCAACTCCTACTACGGCGAGATTTGCCTGCTCGAGCAGACCTACCTCAAGGATCCATCCAAAAAGGTCAAGGATTTGGTCGCAGACGCCACCGCCCAGCTGAAGGAGAACATCGTCGTCTCGCGTTTCGTTCGCTTCGAAGTGGGCCAGGGGCCGTCGGTCGACGCGACCGCCGCCGAGGGCTGAGGCAAAACGCCGTGAGCGAGGGGACCGCGCCGGCACCGAAGTACCGGCGCATTCTTCTCAAGCTTGGTGGTGAGTCCCTCGTAGGGCCCAACGGCAGCGGCATCGATCCCGAAAGGGTGGCGACGGTCGCGCGCCAGGTCAGCCGGGTGCGCGAGCACCGCGTGGAGACGGCGGTGGTAATTGGCGGCGGCAATATCTTCCGCGGGTCAACCGGGGGTGAGGGTGGGATCGACCGGACCCAGGGCGACTACATGGGCATGCTGGCCACGGTCATAAACGCCCTCGCGCTGCAGGATTCGCTGGAGAAGATCGGGGTGCCGACGCGGGTGCAATCGGCCATCAGCATGGCGCAGGTGGCCGAGCCATACATCCGCCGGCGGGCCGTCAGGCACTTGGAGAAGGGGCGCGTGATCATACTCGCCGCGGGGACGGGCAACCCCTACTTCACGACGGACACCACGGCGGCGCTCCGCGGGGTCGAACTGAACGCCGAGGTCATCCTCAAGGCCACCAAGGTGGATGGCATCTACAGCGCCGACCCCCTCGTCGACCCCGGCGCCGAGCGCTACCGCAGCCTCAGCTACCTGGAGGTGATCAACCAGGGGCTGACGGTCATGGATTCGACGGCCATCACGATGTGCATGGACAACAACCTGCCGATCATCGTTTTCGATCTCTTCCAGGAGGGCAACGTGGAGAAGGTCGTCCTGGGCGAGGAGATCGGCACCCTGGTCTACGGACGCTGAGGAGGCATCGACATGATCGACGATCTGATCCGGGAGGCTGAGTCGAAGATGCACAAGACGCTCGACTCCCTAGAGCGGGAGTTGAGCACGGTCCGCACAGGCAGAGCCGTCCCCGGCCTGGTCGAACGGGTCGTGGTGGACTACTACGGGGCTGCCACCCCGCTGCAGCAGCTGGCCCAGATCCACGCCCCGGAGGCCCGGCTGCTGGTCATCGCCCCGTATGACCGCGGCGCCATCCAGTCGATCGAAAAGGCCCTGTCGCGGTCGGAGCTGGGACTGAATCCCTCCAATGACGGGCAGGTCATCCGCATCCCCTTCGCCCCCCTCACCGAGGATCGCCGCCGCGAACTGGTGAAGGTGATCAAGCACAAGGTCGAAGAGGCGCGCGTTTCGATCCGCAATATCCGCCGCGACGAGCAGCACGGGATCAACGAGTTTGAAAAAGAGGGCCTGGTCTCGCAGGACGAGGCCAAGCGCGGCCTGGAGCATCTACAGAAGGTGACCGATCGGTTCATCCGCACCGCCGACGAGGTCGGCGCCCGGAAGGAAACCGACATCATGGCCGTCTAGGTTGTACTTCCGAGATGAAGCGACAGGGAGCGCACCAGGCGCGGGTCCTGTCACTCCCGGCACAACCCATGTCGCCGGTCGGGGCGGAGTTATCGCGGAAAGCCCCTGGCGGGGCTTCCTCGCCGCCCCTCGAAACTGCGCGCGCCCGTCCTGTAAGTAGCCTTAGTCAATCCGTCCTGCGTGCTCGTTACGCCGCGACACGAGTTGCGCCGGGAGCGCCCCCCCCGCCTATGCGATCCCTGCATCCACCGCGGAACGGCTGATTTGTCTTCAGGGAGACGCAGGTAGGGCGCGAACCACTGGCGGTTCGGGGGCACGTCTTCCCGGGTGAATCTGGAGCGACCGGCAGGACGATGCCGGCAGCATCCGACGACTACTGGAGGACGTGGAAGAGGCGCCGCGTCGCGCAAGCCACAATATCGGTGCGGCGCCGCTGAACCCGGGGAGACGTGCCCCCGGACCGTGAGGACGTCCGCGTTCTGACTGTCGGGTGGTGCCGCGATAATTCGGGATCGTGACGCAGCTACAGGTGCCCCGCCACATCGCGATCATCATGGATGGCAACGGGCGGTGGGCCCGGGGTCGGCACCGTCCACGCCTGGAAGGCCACCGTGCGGGCCTGAACGCGATTCGACGGGTCATGACCGCTTGCGACGACCTCGGCGTGGAGATCCTCAGCCTCTACGCTTTCTCAACCGAGAACTGGACCCGTCCTCGAACGGAGGTCACGGGGCTGATGAGGCTTTTCTCACAGACACTGGACCGCGAGATCGCCGAGCTCCACGAGAAGGGGGTGCAGGTTCGGATCACCGGCCGCCGCGAGCAACTCTCGCCCGCGCTGGTCAAGAAGATCGACCAGGCCGAGAACCTCACCCGCGGTAACAGCCGCCGCGTCCTCAACCTGCTGATCAACTACGGAGGCCGGGCTGAGATCGTGGACGCCGTTCGGAGCCTGGTCCGCGAGGGCCGGGAGCCCGGCGCCATCGACGAAGCTGATATCAGTGGCGCGCTCTACAATCCCGACCTTCCCGAT
>JBHEMP010000086.1:0-5589 GCA_046262515.1 Candidatus Dormibacteria bacterium
TCCCGGCCCATCATGCGCTCCACCACCTGGCTGAGGTCGTGCAGGTGGAAGGGCTTGGTCATGAACTCGTCCGCGCCGGCCTCCCTGGCAGTCTCCTGGAAGCCGGCGTTGGCGGTGAGGACGATGACGTGCGCGCGGCTCAGGTGATCGTCCTCTCGGACCCGCCGGCAGACCTCGAGCCCGCTCATCCCGGGCATCATGGCGTCCAGCAGGACGACCTGGGGCTGGCGTTGCCGCATCTGCGCCAGGGCGTCGGGACCATTGGTCGCCGTCAGCACCTCGTAACCCTCCTGCTCGAGGTGCATCGCCAAGACCCGGACCAGCGCCATCTCGTCATCCACGATCATCACCGTCCCGCGCGACGGATCGGTCATGCGGTGATCTTCGCCTCCATGCCCCAGGGAGAAGAACGCAGCCAGGTCTCCAGTTCATCCGCGGGGACAGCGCGGCTCATATACCAGCCCTGGGCATAGTCGCAGCCGAGCAGGGAGAGCATTTTCCAGGTGCTCTCATCCTCGACCCCCTCGGCAACCACCTTGATGCGCAGGTTGTGACCGAGGTCAATGGTGGGCTGCACAATGGCCGCGTCGTCCGAGTCGACGGCCATGTCCTTGACAAAGGATTTGTCGATCTTGATCTCGCTGACCGGCAGCGTCTTCAGGTAGCTCAGCGACGAATACCCGGTTCCGAAGTCGTCGATGGAGATGCCGATGCCCATGTCCCTGAGCTGGCGCACGGTCCGGTCCGCCTGGGCAATCATGATCGCGCTCTCGGTGATCTCAACCGTCAGCACCGACGGCGGGAGGCCGACCGCCTGCAGCAGTTCCGCCGCCTGTTCGGGCAGCGACGCGTCATGCAGGTTGGCGGCGGAGAGGTTGACGGCTACACCCAGCGGTAAACCACTCTGGTGCCAGCGCTGGGTCTGCTCCATGGCCTCGGTCATCACGTACTTGGCGAGCATGGCCATGAGGTCGGTCTGTTCGGCGAGGGGGATGAACTGGTCCGGCATCATCAGGCCCCTGGTGGGGTGCTGCCAGCGCACCAGCGCCTCCACCCCGGTAGTGTGGCCGCTGCGGAAGTCGACCTTGGGCTGGTAGTAGAGGACCAACTGGCGGCTGCGAATGGCCTGCCGCAGTTCGCCTACCAGGGCCAGCCTGCCGGCGCTGTGCTCGTCGTGTTCCGGCGCATACACGGCGTAACCGCTCCTGGTCCGCTTGGCCACATACATCGCGGCGTCCGCGTGTCGCATCAGGCTGTCGGCGTCCCGCCCATGTTCGGGGTACTGGGCAATGCCGATCGACCATCTCACCTCAACGTTGGCCTGGCCCAGCGTGAACGGCAGGTCTCGCGCGCCGATGATTTTCTGCGCCGCGAGGACACTCCCCTGGACATCCTGGACGCCGAACGGCAGCACCCCGAACTCGTCACCGCCGAGCCGTGCGACGGTGTCCGTCTGGCGCAGGGCGGTCGTCAACCGTGCGGCCATCTGCTGCAGCAGGAGGTCGCCACTTTGGTGACCGAGCGAGTCGTTGACCTCCTTGAACCGATCCAGGTCCATGATCAGCAGGCCGAAACTGGACCCATCCCGGCCCGCGCTGAGGATGGCCTGCTGCAGGCGGTCGGTGAAGAGGGTGCGGTTGGGCAGGCCGGTGAGCGTGTCGTGCAGGGCGAGGAAGCGCATCTCCTGCTCGGCCACTTTGCGTTCGGTGACGTCCTGCAGAACCCCGATGCTGTACAGCGGCGCGTCCCCGTCCCCGCGGACAAGGGACACGCTGAGCTGGACCCAGACCACCTCGCCCGTACGCTTGAGGTATCGCTTCTCGGCGCGGTACGAACTCAGCTCCCCGGCGAACATCCGGCGCGACAGATCCGCCGTCGCCTCGTAGTCCTCAGGGTGGCTGACGTCCCGGATGGAAAGCCTGCCAAGCCCAGGGCGGGCATACCCGAGCATCTCACAGAGGGCGTCATTGACCTCGAGAAAACGTGAGTCGGGGCCGACGATGGCCATCCCCACCGCGCCCTCCTCGAATACGCGGCGGAAGCGCTCCTGGCTCTCATGCAGTTCCTTTGCAACCCGCGCCCGGTCGCTACGCATGCCCTTCTGCTCAATGGCGTGCTCAACCGCCGATCCCAGGCGACCAAGGCGGTCCTTGAGGAGGTAGTCCGCCGCTCCCTCCCTGACGGCCGAGACGGCGACGTCCTCGCCAATGCCGCCGGAGACGATGATGAACGGGACGTCGATGCCGCGGCGGTTCATCTCGCGCAGCGCGCTCACGGCGTCGTAGCCGGGCAGGTTGAAGTCCGCCAGGACGAGGTCCCACGGCTCTGCCCCGATCGCTTCCTGGAAGGCCGCCTCGTCCTCCACCCTCGTGACATGGGCGTCGTACCCTCCCCGGCGCAGCTCGTGGATCACCAGCTCGGCGTCCGCCGGGCGATCCTCCAGCATCAGGACCCTGAGCGCCTGCAAGAGAATCGACCTACTCGGGAGCCGGCGGCTTGTTGAGCAGCAGCCAGTACATCCCGATGGTGCGCACTGACTCCGTGAACTGTTCGAAGTCCACCGGTTTCACGATGTAACTGTTGGCGCCGTTACTGTAGCCGGCGACGATGTCGCGCTCCTCGCGGGACGAGGTGAGCAGCACCACGGGGATTGTCCGGGTGCGTTCGTCGGCCTTGATCTGCTTGAGAACCTCGAGGCCGTCAACCTTGGGCAGCTTGATATCCAGCAAAATCACCTTGGGCCCGTGGACCATGTTGCGTCCCGAAAAGGCGCCGCGGGCGAATATGAAGTCAAGCGCCTCCTCTCCATCACGAACCACCTGCAGGCGGTTGGAGAGGTGATATTTCTTGAAGGCGTGGAGCGTCAACTCCTCGTCGTTAGGGTTGTCCTCGACCAGCAGGATCTCCACGATGTCCTCATTCATCACCGGATGCCTCACCTACCGTGAAGTAGAAGGTCGCTCCCTGGCCCGGGATGGCATCTGCCCATACTTTTCCTCCATGGCGGTTGATTATCCGCTGAACGATGGCGAGACCTGCCCCCGTGCCCTCGAAGTCCTGGCTGCGGTGCAACCTCTGGAACACCCCGAATATCTTGTCCACGTAGCGCATGTCGAAACCCACGCCGTTGTCACGCACGTAAAAGACCGGGGGACCGTCGCCCTCGGCCGGCGACGAGCCTACCTCTACCAACGCCTGCGGCCGATCGCGGGAGAACTTGATCGCGTTGCCGATGAGGTTGCTGAAAACCTCCTGGAGAAGCACCGGGTCTGACTGTACCCGGGGCATTTCCTCAACCCGGAACTCGACCTGCCGCCCCGAGAGGCCGGCCTCGAGTACGCGCACGGAATCCCTGGCGACCTGGCTCGGGGAAACCTCCTGGCGACGGAGCGGGGCCCGGCTCATGCGTGAGAAGGTCAGCAGCGCGTCGATCAGCTTGCCCATGTCCTCGGCATTGCTCCCGACCAGGCGCAGGTATCGCTTTCCCTCCTCGGGAAGGTCAGCTTCGTATTCCTCAAGAAGGATGCGCGCGAAGCCATCGACGGCGCGGAGGGGGGCGCGGAGGTCATGGGATACCGTGTACGAGAACGCCTCCAGTTCGTGGTTGCTGGCCTCCAGCTGTTCGGTGCGGATGCGGACACGGCGTTCCAGCTCCTTGTTGAGAACACGCACCTCCTCCTCCCGACGCCGAAGCGACTGCTCCAGGGTGGCGCGCTCCAGCGCCGCGGTGCTGGCGGCGACGTGGTGCTGGAGGCGCGCCATCTCGTCCTTCCCGAATACCGGGCTGAACGTCCCCGAGACCACGGCCAGGCCGCCCGTGCCGCGGTCCGTCCGGGCGGGCAGCAGGATCGCGCGTCGCGTCGGGTCCAGGGGGCTGACCGCGACCCGCTCCGCCGACTCCAGCAGGGCTGAGCGCAGCGACTCGGCCTGCGCCTGGTCCACGTCCTGCCGCGCCAGCAGCGCACCATCCGGACCCACCATGATCCCGCCGCCGCCGCCGACCAACCTGATTGCCCACTCCAGGGAGCGGCCGGCGAGCGCCTCGCGATCCGACGCCACCCCCAGGAGGTCTCGCATCACAGCCCCGTATGCCTGCTCCTCGCGCTGGCGCCATACGTACCGCAGCCACGCGGGCGGGGCAAATGCCACAAAGAGCACCGGGACCAGCATCAGCGAGAACAGCGCCAGCACCAACTGAAGCCCAGGAGTGGAAGAGGCCGCGAAGGCCAGGGTCTCAACGGTCGTGATCACGGCGATGCCCGCATACGCCAGCGCCACGGCCCGCAGACGGGCCCGCTGCAGCACGGGCCTGGACGTTGACACGGCCCATAGCCGCCAGATCGATTCCGCGACGCAGCCGGCCCAGGCGGCCAGCACCAGCGCCCCGTCCAGGAGCTGGGTGACAGCTCCTTTTACCGGCAGCGTGACCACGACTGCCGTGACGCACAACGCCACCAGGCAGAGCCCGGCCATCGCCCGCAGCCAGAAACGGTGAACGGCGACAAGCTCGTGGCGGTAGAGGAGAAGGAAGTAGCCGACGCCTAGGAATGCCGCTACCTCGCTGTCCGTGGCCAGGCGCATCAGCAGGCCGGTCAGCGTCACCGTGACCAGTCCCAGCAGGGACACGACGGCCAGCAGGATGACAGCGGCGGCGAGGTACCCTCGCCCCCGCCCGTGCCAGATCAGCCAGTCGCGATAGGCGACCACCGCCGCTGCGATAAAACCGGCGGCGACCAGGTATTGGAGCGCGTGCGCAAGCGCGGCCACGCGCTCACTTTAGCCTGTAGCTAAAACGCTCAGCGGGTGTTGAGGTCGTGGAGCCGCCTCAGCCCATCAAGGGTGAGCTGTTCATCGACGACCTCGATCACCGGCGCGTGCTCGGCGATCAGCTGGGCCAGGCCACCCGTCGCGACGACGCGGCAGGTCCCGCCCAGCTCCTCACGCATGCGCCCAACAATGCCCTCGATCTGCCCGGCGAAGCCGTAGACGAAGCCAATCTGCATGTGCTCAACGGTGTTCTTGCCGATGGCGCCCTCGATGCCCTTCGGCACGGCCAGCTCGATCCGCGGCAGCTTTGAGGTCCGGGAGAAAAGGGCATCCATGGAGATACGGATCCCGGGGGCGATGGCGCCTCCGAGGTAGTCGCCGTTGGCGTCGATGGCATCAAAGGTGGTGGCCGTGCCGAAGTCGATGACGACCACCGGTCCACCATATTTGTTGAAGGCCGCAACGCTGTTGACGATGCGGTCGGCCCCAACCTCACGGGGGTTGTCCACGCGCAACTGCATGCCGGTGCGGATACCCGGCCCGATGACCACGGGGGTGACGCCCAGGTGCGCCGTGGCCATGGCAACGATCGCGGGGTCGACACTGGGAACCACGCTGGAGACGATCATGCTGGTGACTTCTCCGAGCTGCACTCCAGATGCCTCGAACAGGCCACGCAGAACGACCCAGAGCTCATCGGGGGTGTAGTCGATGCGGCTGGCGATGCGCCAGTGCTGGACCAGCTCGTCCCCGTCGAAGGCGCCAAGCACGGTGTGGCTGTTGCCGACGTCGACCGCGAGGAGCATCAGCCGGGCTGCGGGA
>JBHEMP010000087.1:0-3388 GCA_046262515.1 Candidatus Dormibacteria bacterium
ACGGGCCGTTGCCTTGTTGGGTCTCCCCCCGCCGAGAGGACCGCTGTCATCTGGTACGACGCGAGACGATCGAAAATCTTGCGGTTTTTGGAGCATTTGATGATATTGGGGGTATCACCCAATAGGGAGCGTGGGCTTTCAGGGCGAAATCGGCTCCCCCGCGGACCAGGCGGGCGCCCGATCAGCCGCTACAAAGCCGCCGCCGACCCCTTGCGAGACCGGGTCAGGCCCTGGCGCCACTCCCTGAGGTGCCGTGCGAGCGCACCGCCGTGAGGACCTCGGCCGCGTGATCCGCCGCCTTGACCGACGGCCACACCTGGACCACCGCCCCCTGAGGACCAACCAGGAAGGACACGCGCTGCGAGAGAGGAAGGATGCCCAGGGTCCGGCCGACGCCGTATGCGTCGGCGATCTCCCGGTCCCGGTCGGCGGCCAGCGCGAACTCCAGCCCGTACTTCTCCTGGAAGCGGCCGTGCGACTCCCAGCTATCGGTGCTGACTCCGATCACGTCCGCGCCGGCTCCGGCGAGGTCCTGGAGGCTGTCGTTGAGGGTGCAGGCCTCGGTGGTGCACCCGGGGGTGTCGTCCTTGGGATAGAAGTAGACGAGCACGTGGCGACCACGCAGCTCGGAGAGCCGGACAACGCTGCCGTCCCGGCGGCGCGCCTCGATGTCAGGAGCCGGGTCGCCGACCTGGAGGAGAGTCACGCTGCAATCTTGCCTTGCCACGCCCCGCGCACCGCCTGGCTGATCCGGCGCCCACGTCAGCCGCCTTGGGTGCGGCCGTGGAACCTACTGAACTGTGGCCGCTGCTCCGTTGCCGACCTGCCCGCCGTTGGCTGCGAAGCCGCCGGAGCGTGGGCCACCGGCGGTGTCGAGGAGCAGGGAGTAGACCTGGCGATCGGTGCCCTCGACGTACAGCGTTGCCCCGCCCGCATAGGCAGCCATTCCCGTCCCGTCGACGAGCGCACCACCCAGCGGCCTTGCACCCGACCAGCCGCCGCCATAGTTGACCGCGGACCAGGCCTGCCCATCCGTGCCGTGGCAGGCGAAGTAGCTAACGCCTGAGGACGAGGCGACCGATTGATGGCCGAAGCAGGCCCATCCGTGGCTGACAAAATTGCTTCCGCTGGTGCGGTCCCACACCCGGTGGTCGCTCCCCTCCACGAAAAAGTGCAGCTCATTCTGGACCTGGGCCAGGGTGGGCCCGGAGGCGAGAATCCCGCCGTATCCCTGCCACGACGTGGCGTGGAACATGCCGGAGCCGTCGACGCTTCCGTAGTTGACCCATAGCTGGTGGTCGCCGCCTTCGCAGGCGATCGCGGCGCTGGCGCCGGCGACGTATAGGCCGGGACTGTCCAGGCAGTAGCCGTTGGCCGCGGCCGGCTGGTACGTGGCGAAGTCGGTGCGCTGGTAGAGCCGGTGGTCGGTGCCCACCACCACATAGAGGTGGTTGCCATTTCCCAGCGCGCTCACCGCCGGCGCGGCGAGCAGGCCGCCGCCGTAGCCCACGTATCCCTGGCCGCTTCGCTTGACCCACATCGCCCCATCGGTTCCGCGCACCGCCACCAGGCTCGGATCACCGACCTGGGGAGCGGGCTGCGGCGAAGCTGTGGTGAGCGCGGGAGGAGCCGTGTAGCTGGCCACCGGAAGGCCGCGCGGGGTGCCGTTGCCGCTCGGCCCGTCGTTGCCAACGCCGCCGTTGCACAGGTACATCGGGGAACATCCGGACAGGCTGTTGGTCCCGCTGACCACGTCGTTGAGCGGTGCGGCCCCGTAGAACATCGAGGCACCGGTGGTGGTGCCGGAGCCCCCGGCCAGGGCGGTGATTCCCGCCTCCAGGGGAGCGGCCAGGCTGGTGCCGCCGAAGATATTCCAGGGAGAGCCGCCGCTGGCCAGCCCGTAGGAGTCGTAGGCGGCGAGCCCGGTCGCCGGGTCGGCGTCGGCGGCGACATCGGTCGACGTGCGGTGTGCGCACCCGGCATCGGTCTGCCACGAGGGCTTGGGCTCGTAGAGGCTGCACCCACTGCCGGTGCCGACGCCGTTGGGATCGCTCGCAGTCGCCGTCCCCGGGCCCCAGACCGTCTCACTCCAGCCCCTGGCGTTCGACGCCGGGCTGAGCCGGGTGCCACCCACCGCGATGACGTTGGGCGATGTCGCCGGGTACTCCGGCCTGTAGTTGCTATCGCCCGCGGCCACGAAGATGGCCACTCCGCGATGGTTGAAACTGGGGTCGAACTGGGTTTGGCTGGGGTCCTCGCTGCCGCCGAAGCTGAGGCTCAGGACCGTGGCACCCTGGCTCACCGCCTGATTGACGCCGGTGACCAGGTTCGACGTCTGGGTGTCGACGGCTTCGATCAGGACGAGCCGGCAGGCCGGACACGTCGCGGTGGCTGCGTCGAGGTCGAGGCTGATCTCGGTTGCCCAGCTGACGTCCGGGGCCGGCAGCGGAGCGGCCCCCCCATTCTGGTTGCGTTTGGTGAAGCAGCCCGACGCAGAGGTGCAGGCTGGGAGCCCGAACTGGGTCCGATATGCGGCCAGGTCTGCCTCCGCGTTGGGGTCATCGAAAGCATCGACGATGCCGATCGTGGGCGCGTGGGTCCCGCTTGGCGGCAGCTGATAGGCCGAGGCGATGTCCGCCGGCGTGTACCCGCCCGCAGGCGAGGTGGCGAGGGCCGGTTGCGCCGCAGCGATGAAGCGAGGCTTGAGGCGCACCCCGTTGGACGTCAGGGCGCGGGCGAAGCAGGTGACGTGGCCCGGCGCGGGGATCGCCGGGCAGAGGGCCTGGCTGGCCAGCGGCGACGACGGCCTGGTCCCGGACGCATGCCCGGCGGTACTTGGAACCGCCCCGAAAACCAGGGCTGCAACGACAGCTGCCAGTCGACGCTTCACCCAAACTCCCTGACGGTTACCCCTCGATGCCCGCCAAGTGTCAACTGCCGTCTCCATGCGCACGACGCGGGCGACCGAGCCGTTACGACTCCGCAATCCGGTTGTGCGCGACCATCGGACCAGATGGAACCGGAACCCACCTCATGGAGGTCAGGTCGTCAGCGAGGATCACCCGCGAGCGCGCTGGCGTCGAGCACCCCATCGACCAGGGCCAGCAGCTCGCGCACCGCCACCGGTTTGGTGAGGTAGGCGTGCGCCCCGGCGCGGAGGAGCCGCTCGCGCTGGCGGGCGGTGGCGTCGGCGGTGAGCATGACCACCGGGATTGCCGCGGTTCGCGGATCGGTGCGCAGGCGCCTAAGCACCTCGGCGCCATCCATGTCGGGCAGGTGCAGGTCGAGAATGACCAGCTCGGGCTGGTGCTCTCTGGCAAGCTCGATGGCCATGCTCCCCTGCATCGCGGTGATCACGGTCACCCGGGGGCGGCGGGCGAAGAGCCGC
>JBHEMP010000088.1:0-20550 GCA_046262515.1 Candidatus Dormibacteria bacterium
GCCCCATCTTGTCGAAGGGCGCCCCGCAGACCACACCCTTCATCCCCGCCTCGACGACGAATGCGCTGATGCCCGCGGCCCCGGCGGCGCCTGTCCGGGCCATCACGATGTAGGTGCCCGCGCGGCCCAGGTTGGTGATGAAAACCTTGCTCCCGTTGAGCAAGTAACCACCATCCACGCGGCGTGCCGAGGTCCGCAGACCGCCGGCGTCAGATCCCGCGCCCGGCTCCGTTAGCGCGAAGGCGCCGATGGTCTCGCCACTGGCCAGGCTCGGCAGCCAGCGCCGTTTCTGTGCCTCGGTGCCGAAGTTGAGGATCGGCTCCATGCCGACGGACGTGTGCACGTCGATGATCACCGCGGTGCTGGCGCAGACCGCCGCGACCTCCTCGACGAGGGTTGCGAAGGCGGTGTGCCCCATGCCGCCGCCGCCGTACTCCTGGGGAATGGTGATGCCCATCAGGCCAAGCTGGGCAGCGGTGGCAATGGCCTCTTCGGGGAAGCGATGCTCCTGGTCGGTCCGCGCCGCCAATGGCGCCACCTCCTTCCGCGCGAAGTCCCGCGCCAGGCGGCGCAGGTCGTCCATCGCCTCGCTCATGGGCCCGGGAAGGTCAGGCGGCGACTTCGACGACGGTTGCCTCGCCCTGGGCCATTCCGGAGCAGATCGAGGCGCCCCCGAGCCCCCCGCCCCGGCGACGCAGCTCGTAGATGAGGGACATCAGGATGCGCGCACCGGAGGCGCCGATGGGATGGCCCACGGCCACCGCGCCACCATTGACATTGACCCGCTCGGCGTCGACCCCGAGCAGGTTGGCGGCGGTGATGGCAACGGCTGCGAAGGCCTCATTCAGCTCCAGCAGGTCCAGCTCCGTGGCGCGGCGACCAAGCTTCTTGAGGGCTGCCTGGAGGGCGTAGGCGGGGACGGTGGCGAGGTATTTGACGGGCTCAGCGGCCTCCCCTTGCGCGCGCCATATTGCCAGCGGCTGCAGTCCGAACTCCCGGGCGGCGCGACCACTGGCGAGCATGAGGGCGGCGGCACCGTCGTTGACCCCGGGGGCGTTCCCGGGTGTGACGCTCCCCCCCGGGTGCAAGGGCTTGAGCGCGGCCAGACCCTCAAGCGTGGTATCCGGGCGGGGCTGTTCGTCCCGGGTGACCAGGGTCGAGTCTCCGCGCCGCTGCGGGACCTCGACGGGGATGATCTCCTCATCGAGCCTGCCGGCCTGCAGCGCGGCGGCGTAACGCTGCTGGCTTCGCAGCGCCCAGCGGTCCTGGTCATCCCGGCTGACCTCGTACTCGGCCGCCACCTCACTGCCGTAGTCCGCCATCAGGGTTTTTCCCACGGGGCAGCGCAGCCCGTCCTGCTGCAGCGCGTCGACCATCTCCGCGTTGCCCATACGCAAACCGAATCGAGCACCGGGGAGCAGGTAGGGCGCCTGGCTCATGGATTCCATGCCCCCCCCCACCACGACCTCCGCCTCGCCGGCTCGGATCAGGGTCGCGCCGAGGTTGACCGCCTTCAGCGAGCTGGCGCAGACCTTGTTCACCGTGAGGGCACTGACCGATAGGGGCAGGCCGGCGCCGAGCGCCGCCTGACGGGCCGGGATCTGCCCCATGCCCGCCGTGATGACGGTCCCCATGATGACCTGGTCGACGCGGTCGCCGGGCACCGACGCGCGGGTCATGACCTCTCCGATGACCCGTGAGCCGAGGTCCACCGCCGAAAGTGCGGCCAGGCTCCCGCCGAAACGACCGAACGGCGTGCGGGCGGCGGCGACGATGAGCACGTCATCGTCGCCATAGCCCATCAGGTGTTTCTCCGCCGCCCCGTTACTGGGGGACCGTCGTGCCGGAATGCATGATCGAGGTCATGATGCCGCCCGCGAAGAGCAGGACGCCGAGGACGAACAGGACGATCTCGAGGATCCCGATGATCAGACCGGCCTTGGCCAGCCCGGACCCCGTCTGGGTCCCGCCCGAAGCCGCGATCTCCTTGTCCGCCGCGCGGGCAAAGAAGATTGCGATCGGTCCCATGATGAGGCCGCAGCAGAAGAGTCCCACGATCGCCAGCACCAGGGAGATCACGGCCTTCTGGTTGGTGACCCCACCTGCCACAGCGCCGAAGCCGGGCTGGGGCTGGTACGGGGCCGGCTGGAACGGCGGCGGCGAGCCAGGGGGAGGCCCGGGGGGCGGGCTCGACGGGGGGGCGGGCGGCGAACTCGACGGCGGTCCCGGCGGAGGGTCAGGGGGCGGCTGGAAACTAGGCGGCTGCTCACTCATTGGTCAGTTCCTCCCTCGTTGATGATGACTGTTGCAGTGCATTGTGCGGCCTGGAGCGCAAATCAGCATCCCAGGTGCTTGGCAATCAGCATGCGCTGGACCTCGGACGTCCCTTCCCCGATCTCATTGACCTTGACGTCGCGCCAGAACCTGGCCACCGGGGACTCCTCCATAAAGCCCATGCCGCCATGGATCTGTATAGCCTGGTCGCAGGCTCGCTTGCTCGCCTCGCTGGCGAAGAGCTTGGCCGCGGCGGCGTCGATCGCGCACGGGCGGCCGGCATCCCACAGGCGGGCCGCGTGGTAGGTGGCGAGGCGGGCGAGGTGGACCTCCATGGCCATGTCCGCGAGCTTGAACTGGATTGCCTGGTGCTTGCTGATCGCGACCCCGAAGCTCTGTCGTTCCCGCGCATAGGCCAGCGACTCATCCAGGCAGGCCTGGGCCAGCCCGACGGACAGGGCGGCAATGGCGATTCGCCCAGCCTCCAGGGTGGACAGGAACTGGGCGTACCCACGCCCCGGTGTGCCCAGCAGGTTGGCCTCCGGGACGCGGCATTCGTCGAAGGTCAGCCCGTGGGTGTCGCTCGAGTGCCAGCCGAGCTTGCGGTACGGCGGGTCGATCACATAGCCCGGCGTCCCCTTCTCCACCATGATCGTGGAGATCTGCCGGCGTCCGCTATCCGATTCGCCGGTGACTGCGGTCGTCGTCACTCCCCACGAGATATCCGTGCCCGGGTTGGTGATGAAGGCCTTGGACCCGTTGACAACCCACTCCGCGCCCGGGTCACCCGCCGTTCCCTCAAGCCGCGCGCGGGTCCTAGGCGACCCGGCATCCGTGCCGGCGTGAGGCTCTGTCAGCCCGAAAGCCCAGAGGCGCTCGCCGGACGCCAGGTCCGGTAGGTACTTCTCCTTCTGCGCCGCGCTACCGAAGCGCACGATGGGCGAAATCCCAAGGCCCACCGCGGCCTCCAGGGTGATACCCAGGCCGGTATCGCCCCGGCTGATCTCCTCGATGGCGAGGCACAGGCTCGTGAAATCGCCGCCCGACCCGCCATGCTCCTCGGGGACGGTAAGGCCGAAAAACCCGAGCCGGCCCATCTTCGCCACGGCGTCGTAGGGGAACAGGTGATGTTCGTCCCATTCCGCGGCGTGAGGTTTGACCTCCGCCTCACAGAAGTCGCGGGCCAGGTCGCGGATCGCGCGCTGCTCATCCGTGAGCTCGATCTGGCTGTCTAGAACCGGGGCCGACACGCGGAGATTATCGCGGCTCAGTTCCCGACCCGGCGCTCCTCCATCGCGGCCATCGCCGCGGTGACGGCACGTCGCAATTCGCGATAGCTGACGCTCGGGTCGACCAGGACCTCCGCGACCTTCATCCAGTCAACCGCGGCAGCCAGGTCGTGCTCCTCCAGCAGGGTGGCCATGAACAACAGGGTCAGCCTCAGGTTCCCGCGCGGAAAAGCCTCCACCTCCAGCAGGGAGAGTCCCGCGCGGGCCACAGCCTCTAGAACCGGCCCTTGTTCGGCGATCAAACTGACGATTTCCAGCCTTCGCTCCAGCCGCGGCACGTCGTTCCCCTCAATTGGGACCGCCGGCTCCCCGCTGGCCTCCATCGCGACCGCGTGTAGTCGAGTTATCTCCCTGAGCCCTATGTTCAGCGGTCGACCTCTACCAGTCGCGTGAGGGCGGGGCGCAGCAGGGAGAGCAGGGCCTCCTCTCTGTGCATCACCGTGTTCGGAGGCGCGGCCAGGACCTCAATGCGGTTGAACCGAACGTCGACGAGGTCGCCGACCGACAGTTCGAGGGATCGGGCCACGCGGAAGGGAATTGTGACCGCAAGGCTTCCGCCGACTCGCCAGAGGCGCCGCGCGTGCTGCCCTACGGGATGCCGTTCCAACTCGGCGGCCGGAGGAAACTTATGGGCCCGTCGTTTGCGCATTGATATGAATTGTTGAAACAAATGGGCGACTCCAAGGGGACAGAATTTTTCGCCGAGGTTCCCAAGACGTGCCGGGCCGCGGGCCGGCCGAGGTGCGGGGTATAGAAGCGGGCGACCGAGGTGCTCGACGTAGGGGTGCGCGGCCTAAAGGCGCGCGACCCCGGGGGTGCGCGGGCTACAGGTGCGGCTTAGTGACCGGTCGCGCCTGTGAGCTGGTCGCGAACCATACCGACCAACTGCTCAATCGTGTCGGCCACCGGGACCCCGGCCTTCAACAGCGCGTCCACCTTGCCCTGGGGGGTGCCGGTGTTGCCGCTGATGATGGCCCCGGCGTGTCCCATGCGCTTGCCGGGCGGGGCGGTGCGACCGCCTATAAAGCCGAAGACGGGCTTGGGATAGCCCGACTCGATCATCTCCGCCGCGGCTTCCTCGTCCGAGCCGCCGATCTCGCCGAGCATGACGACGGCCTCAGTTTCGGGGTCACTCGCGAAGAGCCCGACGACGTCCTTGAAGGTGAGGCCCAGGACGGGGTCGCCGCCGATCCCGACGCACGTCGATACGCCCATCCCCGCGTCCCGCAGGCCCCCGAGGATCTCGTAGGTGAGCGTCCCCGAACGGGACACGACGCCGACGCGGCCGGGGACGGCAATGTGGTTGGGGATGATCCCGACCTTGGCGCGGTCGGGGGGCGAGATCAGCCCCGGGCAGTTGCCGCCTATGAGCTGCGGCTCGCCCATGGTGTCGTGGATGAACGCCCGGGCCCGAACCATGTCCAGCACCGGGATCCCCTCGGTTATACACACGATCAGGCCGACGCCGGCGTCGGCTGCCTCCATGATCGCGTCGGCCGCGCCTGGCGGCGGGACGAAGATCGCCGAAGTATTGGCCCCGGTCGAATCGACGGCCTCCTCCACGGTGCTGAAGACGGGAATGTCCAGGTGGGTCGAGCCGCCCTTGCCGGGACTCACCCCGGCGACAACGTTGGTGCCGAAGGCCTTCATCTGCTCGGTATGGAAGGTGCCCTCGCGGCCCGTCATGCCCTGCACCACGAGCCGGGTGTTGCGGTCAACCAGGATGCTCACGAAGCGCCTCCGCTGCGCGCCAGCTCAACGGCCCTGGCGGCCGCTTCAGGGGCGCTGACCCCGGGGGTTATGCCCGCCGCCTGGAGCAGGGCGCGTCCCTCCTCCTCCGCGGTGCCGGTCATCCGCACCACCAGCGGCACCTTGATGCCAAGCTCGTCCCGCGCCGCTATCACGCCCCGGGCGACCTCGTCACCGCGGGTGATGCCGCCGAAGATGTTGATGAAGATCGACTTCACGGCGGGGTCCTGCAGGATCATGTCCAGGCTGTCGCGAACGACCTCCGCGCGGGCGCCGCCGCCGATGTCCAGGAAGTTGGCCGGACGGCCGCCGGCGGCCTTGACCAGGTCCAGGGTGTTCATGACGAGGCCGGCGCCATTGCCCAGGATGCCCACGTCACCGTCGAGGTGGACGTACGTGAGGCCGCGCTTCCTGGCCTCGATCTCGAGGGCGTCACCGGTGCCCGCCTCGTCGCTGCGGTACTTTTCCAGGTCGCGATGCCGGAACTCGGCGTTCTCGTCGATCTCGAGCTTGCCGTCCAGAGCGATCACCTCGCCACCGCTGACAACCGCCAGCGGGTTGATCTCGCAGGTCAGGGCGTCGGTGGCGACGGCCATCGTGTAGAGCCGCTGGATTATCGGGACCAGCTTGCCGACCAGGTCCCCGAGACCCGCCTGGAACACCATCGCGCGCAGCTCGAAGGGCATCACTCCGCGGAACGGGTGCGGGTGGAACTTGACGATCTTTTCCGGGGCCGTCTCGGCGACCTCCTCGATGTCCATGCCACCGGCCGCGGAAAGGATGATCACCAGCTTGCGCGCGTCGCGGTCAAGAGTGACGCCCAGGTAGATCTCGCGTTCAACCTCGGCGGCCTGCTCGCACCACAGCTCGTGGACGGTGAAGCCCTTGATGTCCATGCCCAGGATCGCCTCGGCCGCGGCACGCGCCTCCTCGGGGGTCTTCGCCAGCTTGATCCCGCCGGCCTTGCCCCGGCCGCCGATGGGGACCTGGGCCTTGACCGCGATCGCGCCGAGCTGGTTGGCGGCTTCAACCGCTTCGTCGACGGTGCGGGCCACGCGACCCGCTTTGACGGGGATCCCGGCGGCCGCGAACTGTTCCTTGGCCTGGTACTCGAGCAGCTTCATCGGCCGACAAGCTTACAGGCGGCGGCGGTCCTCAGAGTGGGATGTTGCCGTGCTTACGGGACGGCCGCGAAACGGCCTTGTCCTGGAGCGCACCAAGGGCCGAAATGAGGCGCGGGCGCGTCTGCTGCGGCTCGATGATGTCATCGATGTACCCGCGCTCCGCGGCGAAGTACGGGTTGGCGAACTTCTCGACATAGTCCGCGACCAGTTCGCGGGTCTTGGCGGCCGGGTCGGGGGCGGCGGCGATCTCCCGGCGCGAGATCACGCTGACGGCGCCCTGCGGCCCCATGACCGCGATCTCCGCGCTGGGCCAGGCCACGTTGAAATCGGCGCCAATGTGTTTCGAGGACATCACGTCATAGGCCCCACCGTAGGCCTTGCGGGTGATGACCGTGAGCTTGGGCACGGTGGCCTCGCAGTAGGCATAGAGCAGCTTTGCGCCGTGCCGAATGATCCCGCCGTACTCCTGGTTGGTCCCGGGCATGAACCCCGGTACGTCCACGAAGGTGACGATGGGAATGTTGAAGGCGTCGCAGAAACGGACGAAGCGCCCGCCCTTGGTGGAGGCGTTGATGTCCAGCGCGCCGGCCATTGTCTTGGGCTGGTTGGCGACGATCCCGACCGAGTGCCCGCCGAGCCGCGCGAAACCGGTGATCAGGTTCTGCGCGTAAAGGGGTTGCGTCTCGAGGAAATGGCCGTCGTCGACGACCCGTCGAATCACCCCGTGCATGTCGTAGGCCTCGGCGGAGTTGTCGGGAACGATCGTCTGCAGTTCGCGGTCCATGCGGTCCGACGGGTCGGTGGTCGCCACGAACGGAGGTTTCTCCCGGTTGTTCTGGGGCAGGAACCCGAGCAGGTCGCGGATCTGAAGGAATGACTCCTTCTCCGTGTCCGCCGCGAAATGGGCGACGCCGGATGTCAGGTTGTGGACGTCCGCCCCACCGAGGGTCTCGAAGTCAACCTCCTCACCGGTCGTCACCTTGATGACGTCGGGCCCGGTGATGAACATGTAGCCCACCTGGCGGACCATGAATATGAAGTCCGTCATCGCGGGGCTGTAGACCGCGCCACCGGTGCAGGGCCCGACCACGAGGGAAAGCTGCGGGATGACGCCGCTGCTGCTGACGTTCCGCTGGAAGATGTAGGCGTAGCCCGCGAGCGAGACGACGCCCTCCTGGATACGCGCGCCGCCGGAGTCGTTGATGCCGAGGCAGGGACAGCCAACCTTCTCCGCCCAGTCCATGATCTTGACGACCTTCTCCGCGAAGACCTCGCCCAGCGAACCACCAAAGGCGGTGGCATCGTGCGAGAAGACCGCCACCTGGCGACGATTAATGGTGCCGTACCCGGTGACCACGCCATCCCCGGGTATGCGGCGGTCCCACATGCCGAAGTTGTGGCTGCGATGCAGGGCAAAGGCATCAAACTCCACAAAGGACCCCGGATCAAGCACCTTGTCGATTCGCTCGCGGGCCGAGAGCTTGCCCTTCTCGTGCTGCCGGCGGACGCCCTCGGGCTCGCCCTGGACGGCGTCGTGGCGGCGCTTGCGCAGGAGGTTTATCCGCTTCTCGCCCATGGTGACCTCGCGACGGGTCGAGGCGGCGGGTCCCTTCTTGGGCTCAGGGGCTGGGCGGGTTGCTTTGGCCATGAAGACGACTTCCCTCGATCTGCCGGCTGGCAGCGCTAAATGGTAGCCAAGGCTAGAACTCAGCGCGGGGCCGGTAGCGCCCCCAGACCTCGCGCAGACGGCCGAACACCTCGCCGATCGTTGCGTAGTCGCTGAAGGCCTGCTTCATCGGGATCAGCACGTTGTCGCCACCCCGCGCCGCAGCCTCCAGCGCGTCGAGGTCGCGCGCGACGGCGGTGCCGTCGCGCCCCTCGCGCACCCTCGCCACCGCCGCCCGCTGCGACTCCTCGTGCTGCGGCAGGACCTTCTGGATCTCCACGTCGCTTTCGGTCTGGGCCTGGAAGCGGTTGACCCCGACGATGACCCGGTCACCCTTCTCCACCCCCTGCTGGAATCGGAAGGCCGAATCGGCGATCTGGCGCTGCATCCAACCGCTCTCGATGGCCTGGACCGACCCTCCCAACTCCTCGATCCGCTCCATAAGGGCCAGCGCCCCTTCCTCCAAGCGCGTGGTGAGTGACTCCACCAGGTAACTCCCCGCCAGGGGGTCGGCCACGGCGGCGATATTCGTCTCGAAGCCGATCACCTGCTGGGTGCGCAGGGCCAGCGTGGCGGCGAACTCGGTGGGCAACGCGAGGGCCTCGTCGAAGCCGTTGGTGTGGAGTGACTGCGTCCCCCCTAGGACGGCTGCGAGGGCCTCCACGGCCGTACGCACGACGTTGTTGTAGGGCTGGAGCGAGGTCAGGGAAGACCCCGCGGTCTGAGTATGGAAGCGGAGCATGGCCGACCGTGGGTCCTTGGCGCCGAAGCGTTTGGTCATAAGCTCCGCCCACATTTTCCGCGCGGCCCTGAACTTGGCGATCTCCTCGAAGAACTCGAGCTTGCAGTTGAAGAAAAAGCTCAGGCGCGGGGCAAAATCGTCGACCTTGAGCCCCGCCGCGAGGGCCGCCTCCACGTAGGCGATGCCGTTCGCCAGGGTGAACGCCAGCTCCTGCATCGGGGTGGCCCCGGCCTCGCTGATGTGGTAGCCGCTGATGCTGATGGTGTTCCAGCGCGGCATCTCGCGGGCGCAGTAGGCAAAGGTGTCGGTGACCAGGCGCATCGATGGTTCAGGCGGAAAGATGTACGTCCCGCGCGCCGCATATTCCTTGAGGATGTCGTTCTGTATCGTGCCGCTCAGCTTGTCCCCGGCAACACCCTGCTTCTCCGCCGCGAGCTGGTACAGCAGCATCAGCCCTGAGGCGGGGGCATTGATCGTCATGGACGTCGAAACCCGATCAAGGGGAATGTCGCCCATCAGGATCTCCATGTCGGCCAGCGAGTCGATCGCGACCCCGACCTTGCCCACCTCACCCTCGGCGACCGGGTCGTCCGAGTCGTAGCCCATCTGCGTCGGGAGGTCAAAGGCCACTGAGAGGCCCGTCTGGCCCGCGTCGAGCAGCCGTCGATAGCGCTGGTTGGACTCGGCCGCGGTCGCGAAGCCCGCGTACTGGCGCATGGTCCAGGGACGGCCGCGGTACATGTCGGGGTACACGCCGCGGGTGTAGGGGAACTGCCCCGGGGGCGCCGCCGCGGACGGGGCATCAGTCTCCGTGTAGTGCGGGCGAAGTTCCAGGCCGGACTCGCTCACCCGCTCGTCGGGTGGGGTCACGCGCGCTCCGCGACGATCGTCAGGTAGAAGTGCCGCAGGGTCGCCTCCCGGCCTTCCGAACCGGGTTGGAAGTTGAGGACCTGGCGCTGCCTTGCGGTCAACCCCGCCACGATGCGGTGCACCTCGTCCTCGTCCGCCGCGGGAACCGCGTTGGTGAAGGCGCTGATGGGCCGATCCTGGACATACTCATCCAGTACCCGGGTGGAGAACCCGGCGGCGTCCAGCATCCGGGCCCACTCCGAGCTGCGGTACTGGCGCACGTGGGAGGCGTCGTGCAGCGTGTCGAGTCGATGCAGGATCGCGTCGGCTTGGTGGTCCTCCGGGCTGGAGCGGTCGTCGATCATCAGCACCCCGCCCGGTTTCAAAACGCGGCGCATCTCGCCCAGCGCGCCCGCAATGTCCGAGAAGTGGTGCGCGGCGCGACGGCAGGTGACCAGGTCGAAGGCGGCGTCGGCGAAGGCAAGCCGGTGGACGTCGGCCACCTGTAAGTCGACGTTGCCATACCCCCGGTCCTTGCGTACCCGTTCCGCCCGGTCCAGCATCGCCTGGGTCAGGTCGACGGCCGTCACCCAGGCCACCGCCGGGGCGAACGCGAACGCGGTGTGACCCGTCCCGGTGGCCACGTCCAGGACCCGCCACCGGCCCTTCGGTTCGGTGAGCGCCACGATGCGCGCAAGGCGATCGGGGTCGGCATGGGTGGCGCTGCCGACATAGTGTTCCGCGCGTGCGCCGAAGCTCGCCCTGGCGGCGTCCTCGACGGAGGGAGTCACGCCTGGACCAGTTCGGTCAGGACACCCAGGAAGGCCCGGGGATGGATGAAGGCGACCAGGTGCCCCATCACCCCGACCCGGGGCTCTTCATCCAGCAGCTGGGCACCCTGGGCCCGCGCCTCGGCAAGGGCGGCGCGGATGTCGCTGACGCGGTAGGCGACATGGTGCATGCCCTCCCCGCGCTTTTCCAGGAAGCGACTGATCGCCGAATCGGGCCGGCTCGGGGCCACCAGCTCCACGTGGGTTCCACCAAGGTCGAGCATCGCCGCCTCGATGCCGTCCTTTTCCATGGTCCGGCGAGTGGATGCGCTCACTCCCAGCATCTGCTCGTAGCGAGCCAGGGCGGCGTCCATGTCGGCGACGGCGATGCCCACGTGGTCGATCTGCTCGTAGCTCAAGCCAGCGCCTTCTCCATCTCCGCCAGGTGCTCCTCCAGGTGCACCACGAGCGGCAGCCGGATGATGCTCTCGGCGGTAACCACGCCGTCCTCCACCCTGCACTGGCGCTGCAGTTGCTCCGGAGTGGCGGACTCGAGGAACTTGAGCGTGCGCTGGTGCTGTTTGGTCGCCTCCGCCGCGCACTCCGCCGCGGTCATGGCCATGTACTTGTCACCCTCCGCGTCCCGCTGGCTGATGACGTCGCCGAGGTTGAGCTCGGGAAGGCGGCCAGTGGCAATCATGTAGCTGAAGATCCCATAGGCGTGCGACAGGACGACGACGTGCGCGAGGATCTCCTTGGCGTTCCACTCCCCGTCGCCCCGCGGCTCGTCGGGAACCCGCGCCGCCAGTTCGTTCATGCGCTCGGACGCCCGGCGGAGGCGCGCGGCGAGGTTCCTGCTTTCCGCGACGGCCAGTTCGCCCATGAAGCGGGGGACATCCTGGGCTGTGAAGTTGCTCGAATTTTCTCTCATGGCGGGCAATTCTGCCATCGCCGGTGGAACTCAGTACGCGCGCAGGTAGCGGTCCAGCTCCCAGGGCGTCACCTGCATGGCGTAGGCCGCCCACTCGAGTCGCTTGGCGGCGAGGAAAAGGTCCAGAAGGTCCCCTCCGAGCACATCGACCAGCAGGTCATCGGCCTCCAGGGCGGCGAGGGCCTGGACCAGCGAGCCGGGTAGAGGTCGAGCGCTGACCCGGGCGGCGTCACGGTATCCGTGCTCCAGTTCCTCCATGGGAGGGCCGGGATCAAGGTGACGCTCCACGCCGTCCATCCCCGCCGACAACATCGCGGTGAAGGCCAGGTAGGGATTGCAACTGGGATCCGGGAGCCGGAACTCGAGCCGCGCGTTGTCCCCCTCCGGCGCGTTGCCGGCAACCGCGGGCACGCGGAGCAACGCGGATCGGTTATGGCGCCCCCAGCTCCCCGCGACCGGGGCCTCATACCCGGGGACAAGGCGCTTGTAGGAGTTGACGAGGGGTGCGACGAGCGCACACATCCCCGGCGCGTGCTCCAGCTGGCCGGCGATGAAGCCCCGCGCGGTCCCCGAGAGGCCGTACGGGTCCGCCTCGTCCACGAAGGCGCTGCGGCCGTCGAGGTGCCGCAGGACCTGGTGGGTATGCATGCCGGAACCGGCCGCGCCATGCAGCGGCTTGGGCATGAAGCTGGCCACCATGTCGCGCTGCCGGGCAAGCTCCTTGATCGCGGGTTTGAGGGCGGTCAGCGCATCCGCGGCGGCCAGCGCCGGCTGCAGCGGCAGGTCCACCTCGTACTGCCCGGTCGCCACCTCGTGGTGACTGGACTGGACCGCGACACCCATCGACTCGAGGGCATGGACAATCTCCATCTCGGCCTGCCTCGAGCGGCCACCGCTACGCTCGAAGTAGGTGCCCGCGTCATCACGCAGGGCAGCCAGCCCGCCCTCGCCGTCCGGGAAGAGAAAGAACTCGACCTCGGGAGCGACGAGGTACTCCAGTCCCGCCTCCCGCGCCCCGGCCAGCACGCTTTCCAGCGCCGCACGGCTATCCCCGCCGTATCGCCTGCCATCGGGCGTCACGACGCGGCACACCAGCCGGGCGCAGATGACATCCGCCCCGGGATCGATCAGCGCGAAGGTGGCGGGGTCGGGCCGCAGGAACATGTCTGACTCGACCTCGCGGGCCGCGCCCTCGATGGCCGACCCGTCAAACCACTCCCCTGCCGCCAGCACCTCCTCGAGGCGGCGCGCCGGGATGGAGACACTCTTGACGGCACCGGTGATGTCCGGGAACTGCAGCTCCACCTGGACCACCCCCGCCCGCACGCAGGCCGCCAGGACGTCTTCGCTGCCGGGGTCAGTGATGTCCGGCATGGCCCAGCAGGTAGTACAGGTAGGTGGCGACCACGACGGCCAGTATGAAGCCCAGGCTGAGAGCGGCCACCAGGATCCAGAGGCCTTTCTCCGAAGCCGCGCGGACCGGTCGCTCCTCCCCGAAGACGAACTCCCGGAGGTCCAGGTCCTGCCAGTGCCTGAGGTCGCTCAGCAGGGCGCCGGCATCCTGGTATCGCTCCTCCGGCTGCTTGCGCAGGGCCTTGCGGACGATTGCCTCAAGGGGCGGAAGGACGTCTCGATTGATCGAACCCAGGCTCGGGACAGGGGCATTGACGTGCTGGGCCATTACCGATAGCGCGTTATCCCCCTCCCAGGGGACGTGGCCCGCGAGCATCTCGAAGAGGATGATGCCTATGGCGTAGGTATCGGTGCGGGCGTCGCCGCGCTTGCCCTGGATCTGTTCCGGCGCCATGTAGTCGGGGGTCCCGACAGCCGATGTCAGCCACCGCCAGGTCAGGCGGCGAGCCCCCTCCATCAGGGCGATGCCAAAGTCCGTCACCACCACGCGCTGGTCGGGGGTGATGAGGATGTTCTCGGGCTTCAGGTCACGGTGGTAGACGCCCTGTGAATGCGCGTATCCCACGGCCTCGGCCAGTTTCTCGACGATGTCGATGGCCCTGGCTGTGAGCAGCTTCTGCTCCCGGCTGATCAGCTCGCGAAGGGTCTCACCCTCCACGTACTCCATGACCAGGTACGGCCGTGTCCGTGTTTGCTGCAGGTCATACGAATGCTGGATGCCCGGGTGGTCCAGCCTGCTGGCGATCTCGGCCTCACGGCGGAAGCGGTCAAAGGCAGAGGTGTCACCGATGACGGCGTCGTGCGGGACCTTGAGCACGACGCGCCGTCCGGAGGGCTCCTGCGCCAGGTAGACGTCACTGAAGGCACCGTGCCCGACGACATCGAGGATGCTGAAATCGTCGAGGGTGGTGCCGGGCTGGATCGCCAACGAGGTGATCATAGGAAGAACCTACGCCACCCCTGCGGCCGGGTGGGCGCCGGCGAGGTCTCCAGCACGCGCAGCATCAACCCGCTCGCGTTGTCCTCTCCCCCCCGGCGCACTGAGAGGTCGACGAGGCGGCGAATTGAGTCCGCATGGTCCGCCGAGAGCAGGGCATCGCGGATTTCCGCCAGGCTGAGCTTGCCCCAGAGGCCGTCGGAGCACAGAAGGAAGCGGTCACCGGCCTCGAGGGGGTCCTTGCGCAGGTCCACCCTGGCGATCAACTCAGCACCCAGCGAGCGCGTGAGCACGTGCCGCGCGGGGTGGTCCGAGGCCTGCTCGGGGCTGATCAGGCGCATCCGCAGCATCTCCATCGCCTGTGTGTGGTCGGTGGAGAGAACCTCGACGCTGGTACCGCGTACACGGTAGGCGCGACAGTCGCCGACGTGCCCAAGGTGCGCCTCACCCGCGCTCAGCGCCAGCGCCAGCATGGTCGTCTGCATCTTGGGCGCGCCCTGGCCCGCGAGGGCGGCGTCGAAGACCCGCAGGTTGGCCTGCTCGAAGGCCGCGCGAAGCAACTGCGTGGGTCGCTGCTCCGCGGCCCCGGCGACGTGGCCGAGCAGGGTCTCGACCGCGGTGCGACTGGCGACATCCCCTCCACCGTACGCGCCGAGGCCGTCGGCGATCGCGAACACAATTCCGGCAGCCTCACCGGCGTCCCCGGCCGCGGGCGCGGCGATGCGCCCCCAGCCGAGGTGATCCTCGTTGTGGGGGCGCACCGGCCCGGTTTCACTGAGGCTGGCATGCTCGATGACCAGCCCCGCAGCCTCTTCGATTGGTATGACCCGGACAGTACCTCTATGCCTCGCCGGCGACCGGTTTGCTCTGGGTGAGCACCGGCTGCTTCCGCGCGACGGAGTTGGCGATCAGCCAGGCGACCCCGGCGACCAGCCAGGCCGCGACGATGGCAAGCGCGATCACCGTGTCCCGGGCGGTGCTCCCGCCGGAGACGATGTTGAGGTACATGATGGCCCCCAGCATGGCCAGGTTGGCCAGGAAGCCGAGCAGCGGGACAAGGATGTGCTTGAGCACGCTGTGTTCGGCCTTGCCCCAGAACGCCACCAGCACGATCAGGTTGGTCATGCCATAGACCAGGAAGGTGCCGGTGTTGGAGGCCAGGAGTATCTGGGTCAGGTTGTCCGTGCTGAGGACACCGTAGGCGCCGAACGCCGCCGACACCACCGCCAGCGCCAGCACACCGTAATGGGGGGTGGCGTACTTGCCGTGGAGGAGGCCCAGGAGACTCGGCATCTCGCGGTCGCGGCCCATCACGTAGGTGATGCGCACGCCGGTGTTGAGGCAGGCGAGGGTCGTGCCGATCAGTGCCACCAGGACCGTGGCGGCAAGGATCAGGGTGAGGATGAACCCCGTGCCACCCAGCATCTGGTCCCCGATGTACCTGATCATGTCGCCGACCGGGGCGGCGGAGGTGGCCAGGGCGTCGTAGCCCTTGAGCACGGTGGAACCGGTCCCCTTCGCCGTGAACGCATCGTTGACCAGGAAGTTCCCCGCGAAGTACTCGATGACATAGGCCACCGCGCCCTGGATCGCCAGCGACAGCAGGATGGCGCGACGGACATCCTTCTTGGGGTTGACGGCTTCGGCACCAAGCGCCGTCACGGACTCAAACCCGACCAACAGCAGGATCGCGATCGTGCCCTGCATCAGGACGTTGGTGAGACTGTGCGGCAGCACCACGGAGAACGGCGCGGCATGGGCGTAGTGAAGGGCCGGGTGGGTGACGCGGAAGAGAAGGGCCAGGACCGAGAACCCGACCAGGGCGGTGAGCTGGATGACGTTGATGACAATCGCCGTCATGGTCGAACCGCTGATGCCGCGGAACGCCACGTAACCCGTGAGGGCGGAGAAGAGCAGCACCGACGCGATCTCCAGCGGCGTGCTGACGGTGACATTGAAAAGGCTGAGGATGTAGACCAGCAGGGTGCCGGTGAAGGCCACCATGATCCCGGGGTAGATCCAGTAGTAAAGGTGTGACACCCAGCCCACCACGAACTTGGAGATGCGCGCGAACTGGAAGTGCGCCTTTCGCTCCTTTTCGAGGAAGGCCGCCTCGGCGAAGTAGTAGGACGATCCCGCCCCTGCCTGCGGGTAGAGATTGGCCAGTTCGGCGTACGAATAGGCCGTCAGAAAAGCCAGGACCAGTACGAAGAGCAGCCCCGGCAGCATGTCGAAGCCGGTTGTGCTGCCTCCGCTGGTCTGCGCGGCCTGGGACTGAAACGTGGTCCACAGAAAGGCCCCCGGGGCGATCAGCGCCATCGCGTTGATGGTCAACCCGGTCAGGCTGAGGGTCTTCTTCATTTCTACCGGCGCGTTCGTCGCCACAGGCTGGTACCTCCGTCCAAAGTGCTCTAAGTCCCCCGGGGGCCTCGATGGACGGAACGTTAGACAGTTGCCGCTGGCAATTCGCTGTGCGATCCACACGAAGAATTGCGCAGTTGTTAGTGCCCTGAGTCAGGTAACGCTCAGCCGGAGCGCGTGGCGGGGCTCTCGCCAGGATTCGTCACGGAGGATTTCTTCCAGGCGATCGACCGCGTCCCACGCGTCGACGAAGCGGTTGTACAGGGGCGCGAACCCGAACCGCATGATGTCCGGGGGGCGGAAGTCGCCGACAACCCCCGCCGCCCTCAGGGCCTGAATCAGTTCATAGGCGTGCGGGTGGCGCAGGCCGACGTGCGACCCGCGCAGGCGGGAGGGCCGGGGCGAGATCACCTCGACCCCGAACTCGGCGCAGCGCGCGTCTGCCAGGGCGATGAACGTCTCCGTCAGCTGGGTGGACTTGTTGCGCACCGCCTGCATGTCCACGCCGGCCCATGCCTCGAGCGCGGCCTCCAGCGCGACCATGGCGAGGATCGGGGGGGTCCCCACGAGGAATCGCCGCATCTGCGCCGCCGGTTCGTACACCGTGTCGAAGGCAAAGGGCCGCACATGGCCCATCCAGCCCCGGAGCGGCGTCTCGAGCAAACCGTGGAGCCGCCGCGCGACGTAGATGTACGCCGGCGCGCCGGGGCCGCCGTTGAGGTATTTGTAACCGCAGCCGACAGCCATGTCGACACCGCAGCCGCCCAGGTCCACGGGCATCGCCCCGGTGCTGTGAGACAGATCCCAGATCGTCAGCACGCCCGCCGCCCGGGCCGCCGCGGTCAACCCGCGCATGTCGTGCACATAGCCCGACGTGTAGTCCACGTGGGTCAGCAGGAGCACGGCGACGTCTTCTCGCAGGGCCTCCTCGACCTGGCTGCGCAGGACCCTGCGCACCTCGTGCCGCCCCTCCAGCGCCGCGAGTCCGTCGGCGATGTAGCCATCGGTTGGAAAGTTCGCGTGCTCGGTGAGGATCACCGGCCGGGCGGGCCGCGCCGCGACCGCCGCCCCGACGAGCTTGAAAACGTTGACCGAGGTGCTGTCGCAGCAGAGGACCTCGTCGGGGCTGGCGCCGATCAATGGGGCCACCATCGCGCCCAGTCGGGCGGCCAGTTCGATCCAGCCGGCGGAGGTCCAGCTCTGCACCAGGCCGTCTCCCCATTCGGAAGCGATCGCCCGGGCGACGCGGTCGCCGACCCCTACGGGCAGCGCTCCCAGGGAGTTGCCGTCGAGATAGACAACGCCTTCGGGGACATGGAAGCGGCTCCTCACCGGCGCCAGCGGGTCCTCGTTGTCGAGGCGCTCACAGGCCGCCCGGTCGCGCGGGGCGCGCCTGCGCGTTTCTTCCACGCTCTGGAGGATACGGCTCTCGGGCGCTTGACACAGGCACAGCGCGCAGGTTAGTGACAGGCACACAGTATTGAGGCGCCGCGCCGCGGCTAGACTGCTTCGCATGGCGCAGGGTCGAGTCGCCCCGCAGGCGCAGCCCGAGCAGACGTCGCTGAGGGAACTCCTGTTCCTCCAGCGCCTCAGTAAGGCGGCGGCATCGACCGTCGAGCCGGGCGCGCTGCTGGACCTCATCATCCACGAGACGACCGGCGCCATGGCGGTCGAGGTCTGTTCCATCTACCTCTCCGACAGCGACGCGGAGGAGATAGTCCTGACGGCCACGAACGGGCTGGACACCGGCAACATCGGCCGCGCGCGGATGGCCCTCGGCGAGGGCGTGACGGGGTGGGTGGCCGCGAATAGGCAACCCCTGGTGGTACCGGACGTGACCGCCGAACCGCGATTTCAATTCCTTCGGGGGGTCGACCAGAAGCGACTGACGGCGATGCTGTCGGTGCCCATCCTCGCCGGCGAGCGGATGATCGGTGTCGTCAACGTGCAGTCGGAGCAGCGGCGGGACTTCCAGGCCGCGGACATCGACTTCCTCTCGGCCATCGCCGGGCAGGTCGCGGGGATCATCGAGCGAAGCCAGATGCAACTCCGTGTGGTCGCCCAGCTGGAGGAGATCCGGGGGTCCCAGGCGATCCACGAGCGCTTCACCGCGCTGGCCCTCGCCGGGGACGGGCCCGGCGCCATCCTGGAGGCGATCAGCACCCTGCGCGACGCACGGGTCGACCTGTTCGACCCGTCCGGCTTCCGGCTGGAGCGCGGCGTCGGCAAAGCCCACGGCCTGGGCATCCCCCGCATCGAACTGCCAACGTCCATGCTCCACGGCAGTGATGCCGAACCCGTGGAGGTGCGGGCCGGGCGCCCCGCCCGGGCCGTCATCCTGACCCCCATCCGGGCCGGTGACGATTTGCTCGCGGTGCTGGGTTCGGAGCACGCGCCGGCCGACCATCCCCACCTACAGCGGGCGCTGGAGCACGGCGCCACCGTGCTGGCGCTGGAACTGGTCCGGGAGCGGACGGCGGCCGAGGTCGAACGGCGGCTGCGCGGGGATCTCCTGGAGGAACTGCTCGGTCACGGGCTCGGCGCGGGCGAAGCCTCCCGCCTGGCCACCCAGGCAGACCGCCTCGGTCACCGGGTACCCCGCCGGTCCTGGGTGGTGGTGGTCGAACCCGACGACCCGGCCGCGGCCGCCGCGCTGGAGGCGCGCAACACCCAGGACCGGGTCCACGAGGTGGTCACGGACCTGACCACGCGGCGCTTCTCGGGCTCCCTCGTCGTGACCCGGCCGGCCACCCTGGTGCTCCTGGTCCCGGTTGCCGAAGAGGGGGACGGCGCACCGTCAGGGGCGGAGCTGCGCAACATCGAGGCGTTCGGCGGAATGCTGCTGAAGACGCTGCAGCGCACCGTCAGGCCCGGCACCTTCTCGCTGGGCATCGGCAACGCGACGCAGGAGGTCCATGACCTGCCACGAGCGCACGACGAGGCGCGCCAATCCCTGCGCCTGGCCCGCCGCGGGGGGGCCAGCGGGCAGGTCAGTTCGTACCGAAACCTGGGCGCCTTCCGGCTCTTGCTCGAGGTCCAGAATCCCCTCGCGCTGCGGCGCTTCGTGGAAGAGACGCTGGGACCGTTGCTCCGCTACCAGGAGGGCCGCCGCACCCCGCTCATCGAAACCCTGGAGCAACTGTCCGCCGAGCACTGGAACCGGCGGGCGGCTTCTCGCGCGCTCCATCTCCACGTCAACAGCCTGTCCTACAGGGTGCAGCGCATCGAGGCCCTGCTGGGGGTCTCGCTGGAGGACGCCGAGACGCGGGTGGCGCTGAGCATCGCCCTGCGCGCCAGGTCCCTGATCGCCGACTGAGGGCTTGGCCGGGATCCACCGATCCCGGCTTTGCCTTTCGGCGCGGTGTCACAATCGGCCCACCGGCGGTGCTTACCGGGCATGGAGGCCAAGACCGCGACTCTGAACGTCATCCCCGGGTCCCAGTCCCAGGCCGACGGGGCGGCGCAACACAGCGGCTCCAGGCTGCCGGAACCCTTCGAGCGGCTCTTCTTGGCGGAGTACGCGCGCGTGGTCGGCATTGCCAACCGGGTCCTCGCGAACCGTTCGGAGGCGGAGGAGGTTGCCCAGGAGGTATTCCTGGACTTCCACCGCCACCACCCCGCGGACGCGGAGTATGCCGCGCCGTGGTTGCACCGCGCCGCCACTCACCGGGCGCTCAACGCGCTGCGCGGCAACCGCCGGCGCTCCAGCCGCGAGGAGGCCGTGGCGCGGCCCGAGGCGGACCTGTCCGCCGACCCGGCGGGCATCCACCAGGATGCCGATCAACGTGGCCGGGTGCGGGCGGCGATGGGTCGGCTGCCGCGGAAGAGCGCGACGGTCCTGGCGCTCAGATACAGCGGTCTGAGCTATGCCGAGGTGGCCGGGGCGATGGGCGTTTCCGTCGGGCAGGTGGGGACCCTGCTGCGTCGGGCTGAAATGAAATTGAGATCGGAGGTACAACCATGAGCCACCTGGACGAAGGTGTCCTGCGGCGGATGCAGGATGAGCCCGGCGCCACCAGTGCCGCCGACAACGTCCCCATCAGGGGCGTGGGGTGGTCTGGTCGCTTGCGGGAGAGCCGCGCTTTCCGTCCCCTGGCGGCCGGCGCGCTGACGCTGGGCCTGATGGCTACGCTGGTGGTGTCCGGCGTGGCGGAAAAGGCGGTCCAGGTGTTCGAACCTCGGGACTTCGCGGTCGTAAACGTCGACCCGGCGACCCTGGGCTCGCTGCCAGACCTGTCGCGGTTCGGCACCTACACGGTCGCTCAGCAGCCCAGGTTCCGGTCGGCACAGGATCTCGCCGCCGCGCTCACCGCGTCGGGTCTGAAGTCCATCCTCTCGGCCCGCGGCCCGCTGCCGGCGGCGGTGAAGGGTCAGCCGGTCTACGAGACCTTCACCCAGGCGCAGGCCTCTTTCACCTTCAAGTCGGAGACGGCTCGGGCCTACGC
>JBHEMP010000089.1:0-8737 GCA_046262515.1 Candidatus Dormibacteria bacterium
GGGCAGCGCGGCCGCCCGCCCGCTCCCCGCGCGTGAGGACGTGCCCGTCGAGCACACGTGGGCCACTGAGAGCATCTTTGGCTCGGTGACGGAATGGGAAGCCGGGCTCGAGGCGGTCCTCGCCCAGCTCTCGGACCTGGCGGAATTTCGAGGCACCCTGGGGGACTCGCCGGAGACCCTGGCCGACTGGTTCGACGCCAGCGAGAGGGTCCAGCTCCAGCAATTGAAGGTGAGACTCTACGCAGCGATGTTCTACGCCGTGGACGCCACCGATGAAGAGGCGGCCGCCCGCGCCGACCGCGCCGGGACTGCGGCCGGCAGGCTCGCCGCCACGATGGCGTTTGCGGCCCCCGAAATGATCGAGATTGGCTTCCCGAAACTGCGCGAATGGATGGATCGCACGCCTCGCCTCTCGCACCTCGGACACTACTTCGACCGGCTGGAGAAGCAGCATGACCACGTGCGCTCCGCCGAGGTGGAGCAGGTGCTGAACGAGGTGCGCGAGCCGTTGTCCACCGCGCTTTCCTCGCACAGCATCCTGGCCAACGCCGACCTGCGATTCCCCGCGGCAACCGGCGCTGACGGGGACCACGAGGTTGCGCAGGGGACCATCGACAGCCTCCTCTCAAGTGGCGACCGAGAGCTGCGCCGTAGTGGGTGGGAGTCCTACGCGGACGCCCACCTCGGCCTCAGGCACGCAACCGCAGCGACGCTTTCCGGAGCCATCAAGCGCGATGTCTTCTTCGCCCGAGCCCGCGGGTACGGCTCCTCCCTTGAGGCCGCGCTGGCCCCCGGCCACATTCCCACAACGGTCTTCCACGACGTGTTGCGCGTTTTCCAGGAAAACCTGGGCACCTGGCACCGCTACTGGGGGATCCGAAGGCGGGCGCTCGGAGTCGACAACCTGCGGCCCTATGACGTGCGAGCCCGGCTCAGTGCCGAGGCGCTGCATGTGCCCTATGCGCAGGCCGTGGAGTGGATATCGAAAGGGGTGGAACCACTCGGGGAGGAGTACGTGGAGGTCCTCCGCAGGGGAGCTCTCGAGGACCGTTGGGTCGACATCTACCCGAACCGCGGCAAGCGCATGGGTGCCTTCTCGACCGGGGGTACGGGCACACGGCCGTTCATCTTCATGAGCTACAACGACGACATCTACTCCATGAGCACGCTGGCGCATGAGCTGGGTCATTCGATGCATTCGTACTACACGCGCGAAACGCAGCCGTACCTGTATAGCAACTACGGGCTGTTCCAGGCCGAGGTCGCCTCAAACATGACGCAGGCGCTGACCCGGTCCTACCTCCTGGGCTCCGGCGCCGAGCCGGCCCTGGAGCTGGCGGTGGTGGAGGAGGCGATGGCCAATTTCTATCGCTACTTCTTCGTCATGCCCTCGCTGGCGCGCCTTGAACTCCAGCTGCACGAGCGCGTGGAGTCCGGGGGGGCCATCACCGCTTCCTACCTGAACGGCCTGACGGCCGATCTCCTCTGCGAAGTATTTGGTGACCAGGTCACCGTCGAAGGCGCCGATCGAGACCGCCTCGGGTCAACGTGGGCCCAGTTTCATACCCACCTCTATGCCAACTTCTATGTCTACCAGTACGCCACGGGGATTGCTGGAGCAAACCAGCTGGCCCGTGCGGTGGTCCGTGGCGAGGGTGGAGCGGCCGATCGGTACCTGGCGTTCCTGAAGTCCGGGGGCTCCATGTATCCCCTGGATGGCCTTTCGCTGGCCGGGGTCGATATGCGCTCTCCCGAGCCGGTCGAATCCGCCTTTCAGACCCTGGCCCAGATGGTCGACCGACTGGAGCAACTGGTCGGGAACAACGCCGAGCCTGCTGCGCCACAGCTGGCGAGGTCAGCCGTCCGGTAGGTCCACTCCGGACAATCGTGCCGCGCCGAGCGTCGCCGGCACCAGGGAGAGGCAGCCCGCGGCGACCAGCGCCGCCGCATAGGCGGGGCTGAGCGCGTGGGTGACGATGGCCAGTCCGGCGGCGGCTGCGGGTAGGCCCAGCTGGGCAGAGGCCGCCAGTCCGCTGGCGACCCGCTGCTCGGCTCCGGTGAGCAGCGCCGCCGCGAGGTGCACGACAACCGCCCCCGCGGCCAGCACCACCGCCAGCACCATCGCGCGGGGGTCGGACACCAGCGCCCGCAGGTCCAGCTCCGCGCCGAGCAGGACGAAGAAGATGGGCACGAAAAACCCGTTGGCCAGTCCGCTCACCTGGAGCTGGAGGCGGTCCGGCTCGCCGAGGTAAATGATCACCATGCCGGCGGTAAAGCCGGCGACCAGGATGCTCCCACCCATACCCTGGGCCACCGCGGCAAGCACCAGCAGGAACAGCATCGACACCCGCAGCTGCAGCGCCCAGCCACGCGAGACAGAGGCATCGACGGTGGACCGCACGACGGGGCGGGTCTGCAGGCGCCGCGACACAACCGCGACGACGACACCGGCGGCTATCACGACGGCATCACTCACCAGTGCCGGGATGGCCTTTCCCGAGCCGGTCAGGGTCAGCGGCATCAGCACCACGGTGATTCCATCCGCCAGCGCGATCCACGCCGAGATGTACGCGATGGCGGGGCCGCGGAGTTTTCGCTCCTCGATGATGGGAAAGGCGACCGCCGCCGAGCTGCCCGCCAGCAGCACGATGAACAGCGGCTGGTGTCCGACGCCCAGCAGTGTACCTATGGCAAGCCCGACGGGGACCGAAACCGCGAGCACCGCCGCCAGGGCCAGCAGCCCTCGAGGGGCGCCCCGGCGGATAGCGGTGGAACGCACGTCGAAGTGCGTTCCGGCCGTGAGCATCAGCATCGCGAATCCCAGCCCGTACAGCACAGGGAAGGCTGAGACGCGCGGGTTGATGAGACGGAATCCCGTGTTGCCCACGACCGCGCCCATGGCCAATTCGCCAACCACCACTGGGACCAGCCCGTTGCGCCAGCGCGCCAGCAGCGGCCCGACGATACCCGCTGCGACCAGGAGCGCCAGCTCTCGAAACACGATCGACCACCGTATCAGAGACCGGGCGCGATGCACCGGCCGGCTGGATCAGCCCGGCGCTCGCAAGGCCGCCTCAAGCGTGGCACGCCCGATGTCGGCGGCGTCCAGGGTGTGCAAACCATTCGGCTTCTCTTCCACGAGGACGGAGACCACCGCGGATGATCCGGTCAGCGGCGCGCCGCCGATGAACCAGATATCCGGGTTGCCGGCGGTGGTCTCGGCGGTCCCGGATTTGCCGAAAACCTGGGGGCTACCGTGGAAGGCCGCAAACAATGTCCCGGAGGGGTCCTGCGTGACCAGCCGCATCGCGTCGAGCAGGACCGGTAAATCCTGTGGTCGGACCAATGCATGCGCTGGTGCGGCTGCGGGCGTTGCCGCGGCAGCCGATGGGCTCGGCGTCCCGGTCCCGACGTCGCCGGCGCGCGGTTCCTCGCGTAGGACGACGCGGGGCCGGGGCAACACCCCCGCCGCGGCCAGCGCGGCGGTGTAGTCGGCCATCTGCAGCGGGGTCACCTGTAGGCCGCCCTGTCCGATGGCCAGGTTGACCGCCTCCCCGCCGGCGGTCAGCGTGGGCACTTTGCCGGCCTCTTCGCTAACGAAGGGGAGGTGCGTGGGCGCCCCCAGGCCGAATGACCTGGCCATGTCGGTGAGCAGGTTGGGCGCCTTCTGGAATAGCCGTTTGCCCAGCTCATAGAAATACGTGTTGCAGGACCGCGCCACCGCCGTCCGCAGGTCGATCGGACCAAGGTCCGCCGACTCATGGTTCTCCTGTCCGGGGGGCCCGTAGCCGGTCCAAAGGTGGGGGCAGGGAATGCGCTCGTCCGCGGTCACCACGCCGGCTCGGAGCGCGGCCGCGGCGGTGATCGGCTTGAACGTCGACCCTGAGGGGTACTGGCCGCTGGTGGCGCGGTTCAGCAGGGGTGAGGCGGCCTCCGCGTTGTAGCCGGCGATTGCGTCGTTGCGCGTGTATGCGAAGTCGTTAGGGTCAAATGACGGGTGCGAGGCCATCGCCAGGATGTCGCCCGTCCGCGGGTCCTCGGCGACGACGGCATCACGCGGGTCCACCTCCATCGCCCGTTCCGCCGCCTGTTGCACGGGCCAGGAGATGGTCAGAACCACGTCGCGCCCTGGCGCGGCGGCACGCTGGACCACGGTGCCGACATCATTCTCCTGTCCGTCGACGACGAAAATGCGGCCACCGGGGTGGCCGGCCAGAACCGGGTCCAGCGTCTTCTCCAGCCCTGCCTGGGCCTCCCCGGCGCGCGACACATAGCCCACCAACTGGGCCGCCGCGCGGTGCTGCGGGTAGAAGCGGACGCTGGCCTGGTGCACCGTCACGCCGGGAATGGCGCTGAGCTGGTTGTGAAGGTTCAGCGAGGTGTCAGGGGGGAGCGCGCGGACCGGCATGAACCATTCCGGCTGGCCGCCCTGGTAGGCCTGGCGGATTGCTTCGGGGGACATCGAGAGCAGTTTCGACATCGCCGCCAGCATCGCCGCCTCATCCTTGATGTCCTGGCGCACGACGCCCACCAGCAACCCCTGGTCGCTGCTCAGCGCCAGTTCGGTGCCGTCGCGGGTCAGGATGCGGCCGCGGTGGCCGGGGAGGTGTTCCTCGCGGAGGTGGCGATCCCCGGCCAGTTGGGGCAGGATCATCTCGGGAGCCCAGTCGATGGCCCATCCCCTGGAACCGCGAGTGAAATTGAGGCGCACATCCTCCGTGAAGGCCCCGGCATAGGTGGTGACATAACGCACCGCGACCGGGACGGAGGCATGGGCGCCGGACTCCACCGGCGAGCCGATCCGGAAGCTCAGCCCGGTCAGCGCCATTCGCTCACGGACACCCTGGTACCGGGCGATGAAGGCCGCGCGCGTCTGCGCGGAGGCCACGGCGGGCGAGAGCGTGGAATACATGTCCCCGAGCGCCTGCTCATCGCCCTTTGCCCAGTCCGCCGTGAAGCGTTGCGCCAGCACAGTCTCGGGCGGAGGTCCCGGGGACGCGGAGGGCCCGCAACCCGCGGCCATCAGCGTGCAGCCGATGGAGAGGACCGCCGGGGTCCGCCACCGAGAGCCGAGAGTGCGGGCGGTTAGAATGCTGTACCGCCGCCCCGTCGCCCGGGCGGTCCTGTCGGGGCGTAGCGCAGCTCGGTAGCGCGCGTCGTTCGGGACGACGAGGTCCCGGGTTCAAATCCCGGCGCCCCGACCATCACCATCTCCGCCGCCTCACCGCGCGCGGCCGTCAGCCCTCGACCCTCTCGCGGCGCCACCTTCGTCGGCCCCTTCAGATCCGAGCCCGACGTCGCCGAGGCGGATCTTCTGACCAGCGGCAACGGCCATGAGGGCGGCATTGACCCGCCGCTGCACGGGACGGGCGGGCTGTTCGGTGACGTCCACCCAGAATCGCACCTCGAGCGCCGCGCCGAACTCCAGGGACGGCACCAGCGAGACCTCAGGTTCGGGCGTGGATGCGACCCCGGCGACTCCCTTTACGGCCTCGGCGGCCTCGCGCATGGCAGCGGCCATGGGTCGCTCCGGCGGCAGCCCGGTGAGTGCGGTGTATTGCCGGGAGGGATAGGTGCTGGAGTCGATTATGGTGCTCGTGAAGACCTGCTGGTTGGGCACCAGGACCCGCCGGCCGTCCGACGTGCGCAGCACCGTGACCCGCAGGAGGACCGTTTCCACGAACCCCGTCTGTCCGTTGACCGTGATCTCATCACCGATCCGGAACGGTCGCTCCAGGAGCAGGAAGAACCCCGAGATCCAGTTCTTGAGGATGTCCTGGAAGGCCAGCCCGAAGGCCAGGCCAAGGAGACCGACAGCCCCGATGACCGGCGTGAACAGCCCGGGCGCAAGGACCTCAAGCAGGGCCAGGAACCCGAGCACCACGACCGCGATGTAGACCAGGCGTCCGACCAGCAGGACCAGCTGCGCATCCCAGAGCGCGTTGCGGCTTGCGGACCTACTGAGGTGCCGCGCGAACCGCGCGCCCAGCATGGTCAGCAGGATGATCAGTCCGACCTCGACCAGCGTCAGGCCGAACCCTGCGACACCGTAAAGGCCCTGTCCGGACTTGAGGCCAAAGGCCCCGAGCAATTGCTCGTTGAGGCGGAAATCAGCCGTGAAGAGAAGCACCCTTACGGCAGGGATCAGCCGGCTTCGGAGCTCCCGCCGTCGCCGCCGTCGGGGCTTTCGCCGTCCTCTCCAGCCTCACCCTCGGCACCCTCGGCGGCCTCGGCGGTGGGCTCGGGTTCCGCTTCGCGGGGGGTCGCGACCTTGATCACGACCTCTTCGGGGTCGGTGAGGACCTCGCATTCATCCGGGACGACCAGCTCACTGATGCGGATGGCATCGTCCACGTTCTCCATGCCGCTGACGTCGACCTCGATGTGCTCGGGAATGTCAGCCGGCAGACAGTTCACCTTGAGCGAGTGGAGGTTCTGGGCCAGCTCACCGTCGCGGCGGTGAACCGCCGGCGACTCCCCGACGACGACGATGGGAACCTCCGCGGTGATCTTCTCCTTGAGGTTGACCTGGTAGAAGTCGATGTGGATGGCCTGGGTGCTGCGCGGGTTGTACTGCACAGACCGCACCAGGACCTTGCGTTTCTTACCCTCGCCCTCCACCTGCAGGTCCATCAGCTGGGTCCGCCCCTGCTTGTGGAAGTAACGCTCGAACTCGCGCCGCGGTACGCTCACATGCACGGCATCGACCCGGTGTCCGTAGATCACGGCCGGGATGAAACCCTGCGCCCGGAGCTGGTGGCTGCGCTTGCGCAACTCGCTGCGGGGCTGAATTGAGAGCACGCTGGACTCAGGCATGGCGACGCGGAATGGTACCATGAGCCCCGCCGCCGGCAGTTCAGACACTGCCACCTCAAAGGCTCCAGGGCGGTACGAGGAGACAACCGATGAAGGTGCAGATCCGCTTCCTCGACGGCGAGGTCATGAACGGGGAGTCCAACGCCGCGACCCTCGAACGGATGGGTTTCCCGGTGACCTTCAGCGGCGGCAACAACCAGGTTGCCTGGGTCTCGCTGGCCTCCATCAAGTACGTGCTCTTCGTCGGGGGGCACTTCGATGAGAGCGGAGAGGAAGACCCCCGCACGCACCAGGACCTGGTCAAGGTGGTGCTCCATTTCGTCGACGGAGAGACGATGCGGTCCTACAAGGACGACAGCTTCTCGCAGGAGTCCGAGGGCTTCAATATGCGCGTCTGGGACCCCGCCTCGAAGTCGCTGGTGCGGGTGCTCGTGTCACTGCACGCCCTGAAGGCCATCTTCTTCGTGAACGAGTGGGATTCGCGCCCCGAGGCGGAAAGGCTTCGCTTCGCCGCCCCGGCAGACCTGTTCGCCAACGAGGCCAGGGCGCAAAAGCCCTCCGGGTCCTAGACCGGTTCCAGGTCCTCCCCGCGGAGCCTGCCGACGGGCTCCGCGTGCTCGTGGTACAGGACGACCAGGTAGTCCCGCTCCCGCACCTCGGCCAGGAAAGCCTCCTTGGTGGACATCGTCTGCAGGGGAAGCACGTCGGTGCCCGCGACCCAGTTCAACCTCAGATGGCTTCGGTACGGGATGAGGTCGCCCATGAAGGCGGCGGTGCCGTTCTCGCTGTGCACCAGCACCACCTGGTGGCCCGCGGTGTGTCCCGGCGTGAGCCGCAACTCGAAGCCGGGTACCGGTTCGGCGTCCCCGTCCACCAGTTCCAGTAGGCCCGCCTCGCGTACTGCCTCGAGGTTGTCCGGGACGTAGGAGGGACGGCTTCGCGGGTCTGGGTTCATCAGCACCTCATACTCGCTGCGCTGGACGAAGTGGCGAGCGCGTGGAAAGGTGGGCCGCAGGCGGCTTCCGTCGTAGGTGGTGACCGCCCCGCAGTGGTCGAAGTGGAGGTGGGTCAGGAACACATGGTCCACCTCCTCGGGCTCGACGGCCGCCGCCTTGAGCCCGCGCCGGAGCCGGCCGGCGTCTTCGATCCCAAAGATGTCCCGCTGCTTCTCGCTGTATTTCTCGCCAATGCCGCCCTCGATCAGCGAGGTTCCCTGGGGGCCCTGGACTAGCAGGCAGTTCGACGCCACCGGCACCCGGTTTCTGTCGTCCGGGACCTTGTGCCTTATCCACAGCGTCTTTGGGATGACACCGAACATCGCGCCGCCATCCATGAAGACCGGTGCGTCGGGCACCAATCGCAGCTGTAGGCCGCCCATCCGGTAGACATCCTCGACCTCGCCCGCCAAGGAGATCAGCCGGCTATGCGCGCAGCAAACTGGCGGTTGACGAACTCGACGATGTCCGCCAGGGGGGTCCCGGGGGTGAACACCTCGGCCACGCCAAGTTTTTTGAGCTCGCGGATGTCGTCGTTGGGAATGATCCCGCCGCCAAAGACCACGATGTCCTCGGCGCCGCGGGCCTTTAACAGGTTGATCACCCGCGGCATCAGCGTCATGTGGGCCCCGGAGTGAAGGCTGATGCCGATACCGTCGACGTCCTCCTGGATCGCCGCCTCGACCACCATCTCCGGCGTCTGGTGCAGGCCCGCGTAGATCACCTCCACCCCGGCGTCGCGCAGGGCCCGACTGACCACCTTGACGCCGCGGTCGTGACCGTCCAGTCCGACCTTGGCCGTGAGAACTCGGATTTTGCGTACCGCGGTCTCACTCATGACAGCTGCCAGTTTATCCGGGCCGGTATCACCGGCAATTCCGATCGATTTAGTAGGAATTGGCCGCGGGCCTGGCGGGCGGCGGCAG
>JBHEMP010000090.1:0-2564 GCA_046262515.1 Candidatus Dormibacteria bacterium
GAGACCACGCCCGTGTAGGGGTTGGTCAAGGACTGGCCTGGACCATATGCGTTCTGGAGGCGCAACACCGTCAGCCCGCACTCGCGTGCGGACGACCATGCCTGCAGCAGATGCTCCTGGGCCAACTTGGTGGCCGCGTACACGCTTGTCGGGTTAGGAACCGTAGTCCCCGCCTCACTTGGAACGGACACTCCCACGCGGCCTCCCGGTCCAGGCGGGTCCCACAGGCCAGCGGCCAGGTCACTTGAACGGCGGGGACCTGGGTAATAGCGGTGGCCGTCGAGCTGCCAACACCCCTCCCCGTAGACCGCCCTGGAGGAGGCCAGCACGATCTGCTCGGGGACGTAGGCAGCCTGCGTGAAGGCGTCAAGCAGTTGGGTGGTCCCGACCACGTTGACCAAACCGTGGCGTGTCGCCGCATTCAGCGACTGTCCCGTTCCGGTTTCAGCCGCCAGGTGAACCACCTGTGAGGGGCGGACGAGGCGCAGCACCGCGGCCCAGTCCGGCGCATGGGTCACGTCGCCGGGGAGAAGAGTCACCCCTACCGGCAGTGCCCCGGGCCGTCCCCAAGCACTGTGCACCTGGGGATGCAAGTTGTCCATCGCCACGACCTCATGGCCAGCGTCAAGGAGGCGGCGGGCGAGCGCGGCCCCGATGAACCCTGCGCCGCCGGTTATTAGGATTGTCGACATCGCCTGCGCTCAGCCCGTCTGTATCCAACGCCCGCGACGCGACCCTCGGCTGCCAGCTTGGTGGTGGTCAAGGGGCTGAGTGTAAGCGACCGGCTTGAGGAGACTCGAAGACAGATGAAATCTGTTCATGGCCGGACCGTCCTAGTCGGGGCCGATCCAGCAACCCCACGCTGCATGAGGTACCCGCGTAGGCCGTCGCGCCACGCTGGAAGTGGGGCTCGCCCGAGCAACCGCCACGCGCGGTTGTCCAGAACGCTGTAAGACGGGCGCCGGGCCGGCGTTGGATACTGGTCAGTGGTGAGTGCTTGAACGGGCAGCTCGGGTAGACCCGAGTCGGCAAGGACCGCCTCGGCGAGGCCGTGCCAGGTGACCGCTCCTTGGTTAGAGAGGTGATAAGTGCCCGCCTCCCCGGTGACGGCGAGCTCCAATAGCGCGGGCGCCAAGTGTCCGGTCCAGGTTGGCGACCCCGTCTGATCCGCGACGACTCGCAGCGGTCCACCCGCGCGCGCCAGCCGCAGGATTGTCAAGACAAAGTTGGGGCCGTCACCTCCGAAGAGCCAGGACGTGCGGACAATCTGGTGCATCGGGCACAGATGCCGAATTTCCGCCTCGCCCGCCAGCTTGCTGGCGCCGTACACACCCAGCGGACGTGGACTCGCCCACTCATCTACCGGAGACCTCGCGGTGCCGTCGAAGACAAAATCAGTGCTCAGATGCACCAAAAGAATCCCGGCGGCCTGGCAGGCGGCCGCGAGGAGTCGAGGTACCAGCGTGTTATCGCGGTACGCCGCGTCGGGGTTCGCTTCGGCCGCGTCAACCTTGGTGAAAGCGGCACAGTTGATGACGACCTCAGGATGGTGTACCCGGAGAGCGGACTCAACCACACCATGGGCAGCCAGGTCTCCGGTAGCCCGGCCAAGTCCCTGAATCGAGTGGCCGCGTTGGCGCGCCAGGTTGACGAGTTCGCTGCCGAGCTGGCCCTCCGCTCCGGTCACCAGGAGCCGCACGTCAGTGTCGGGGTGCCGGGAACGCGCTGGGCGCGGCCACTTTGTAGTTTCTCTTGTAAAAATCCCAGAACTCTCCCGACTTCAGGGGCCGCCACCAGTCCTGCGTGTCGCGGTACCAGGCAACGGTGGCAGCAATGCCCACGGTGAAGTCGTACTGAGGGGCCCATCCCAACCCGCGCAACCTGCTCGCGTCGAGTGCGTAGCGGCGGTCATGGCCGGGACGATCACGAACGAACTGCTTCAGCGACTCTGGCTTTCCGGTGTGCTTCAGGATGGCGTCGGCTACCTGCACGCCCGTCACCTCGTCCCCACCCTGCCCGACGTTGTAGTCCATTCCCGGGGTCCCTCTGCGCAGTGCCACGTCGATCCCGGCGCAGTGGTCCTCAACATGAAGGTAATCCCGGACAGCGGCCCCGTCGCCGTAGATGGGCAGAGGCAGGTCATCCAAGGCGTTCGTGATGAACAAAGGGACGATCTTCTCGGGATATTGATATTGGCCATAGGTGTTCGACCCGCGAGTGATGATCGCAGGGAGGCCGTAGGAGGCGCGATATGCCCAGACCAGCATCTCGGCGGCCGCCTTAGTTGCCGAGTATGGGCTCCGCGGGCGCAGCGGGTCGGCTTCACAGCTCCTGCCGGCATCAACGTCACCGTATACCTCGTCCGTGCTGACCTGCAGGAAGCGCTGGTGTCCAGCCCGCCGAGCCGCCTCGAGGAGCACATACGTGCCATACACGTCAGTACGGATGAACTGGCCAGGCTCCTCCAGCGAGCGATCAACGTGCGACTCCGCGGCGAAGTTGACGATGACATCCACCCCGTCGGCCAGCGGCCCCACGGTGCCGGCGTCGACGATGTCTCCCCG
>JBHEMP010000091.1:0-29663 GCA_046262515.1 Candidatus Dormibacteria bacterium
CCGCATGAGACAGCAGGAGCCTCCCATCGTCGACCTGGCGGCGCTGGCCTTCGTGCTCGGGGTGCTCATCCTGGCCATCGCGATGATGATGCTGATGGTCCACCGCTGATGCCCACCGTGGTGAGCATCGCCTCCGGCAAGGGCGGGGTGGGAAAGACCACCTCGGTGGCGAACATCTCGGTAGCGCTGGGGAAGCAGGGGCTAAGCGTCCTCGCCTGGGACATGGACGGCCAGGGCAACCTGGGCCAGGCGCTGGGCGTGGACCCGGCCAAGACCCGCATCTCCAGCTACCACCTTCTCTCCGGCAAGATCACGCAGATTGAGCCGGCAATCCAGGCCACGAGCTTCAGCGGGGTGAGCTGCATCACCTCACACATGGAACTGTTCGCTGCCGAGCAGGAGTTGGTGGGCCAGAGCGGGAAGGAATACATCATGCGCACGCTGTTGCAGCAGCCCGAGGCTCAGCGCTTCGACATCGTCCTCATCGACCTTCCGCCCAATCTCGGCTTCCACACCGTCAACGGGTTCGCCGCGTCGCGGTTCGTGCTGGTGCCGCTACAGGTTTCCGGGTTCGCGCTCGCTGGGCTCAGGCAGCTCGCCCACGCCATCCGCCTGGCCCAGCAGTACCTCAACCCGGAGCTGGAGATGCTCGGACTGGTCCCGACCTTCGTCCACGAGCGCACCAAGTTCAGCCGTGAACTGCTGGATGCCATCCAGCTGCTGCCGCAGACTCGGATATTCCAGCCCTACATCCCCTACACGGTCCGGGTCGCCGAGGGATCCCTGACGGGGGTGCCGGTCGTTGCCTCGGATCCTCAATCCGCCGCCGGGAAGGCCTACCTGTCCGTCGCGGCTGAGGTCTGGGAGGCTATCCGGACGGCGCCGGCCCATCTGGGGCGGGCTCCGGAGCCGAGCATCGCCTCGCCCCAGAGGGCCGCCGAGATCAACGTCGAGGACCTGGTCTCGGAGATGCGCCGAGAGGCCGGGAACGCCACTGCCGAAGCGCCTCGGCGGCGCGGCCTGATGGGCTGGTTGCGGCGCCCCCACCCGACCTGAGCCGTTTCGCCCAGGTCGTGGTGGACCGGAGAACCGGTCCGTCCTCGCGGTCCTTCACGTACCTGGTCCCACCGGAGATGGAGGGCGCCGTGGTGGAGGGCGCCCGGGTCGTGGTGCCCTTCGGCAAGCAATCCGTCACCGGGTATGTACTGGGCCTGACCGACCGATCGGACCACCCATCGCCGCGGGCGATCGAGTCCCTGGCCGGGGAAGAACCTTCCCTCCTGCTGCCCTACCAGGTCGAGCTCGCGCACTGGATCTCGGCGTACTACGTCGCGCCGCTGCCGGAGGTGGTCAGAGCCATGATCCCCCCGGGCGTCCGTTCTATCAAGGTCAACTCCCGGCGACCGAGGGGGCCGAGGGTCGAGAGCCGTGACCGCGCCCTCAGCGGAACGGCGCGCGAATCCAGGAGCGGACGCTTCAGCGCCGCCCAGCAGGCCGCGGTGACGGCCATACGGGAGGCCCTGGCCGCCAGGGAGGGGCGGATCTTGCTCCATGGCGTCACGGGTAGCGGCAAGACCGAGGTCTACCTGCAGGCCATCGAGGACTGCCTCGCCTCGGGGCGCGGAGCGATCGTGTTGATCCCGGAGATCGCGCTCACGCCCCAGACCATCTCCAGGTTCGCCGAGCGCTTCTCGGGGAGCATCGCGGTGCTCCACAGTCTGCTCACGCCCAGCGAAAAGGCCCAGGAATGGCGCCGGCTTCGCAGGGGTGAGGCAACCGTTGCCATTGGACCGCGCGCGGCGATCTTCGCCCCCGTCCCCGACCTCGGCCTGGTGGTGGTGGATGAGGAGCATTCGACCACCTACAAGCAGCTGCGCGTACCGCGTTACCACGCCGTCGACGTCGCGCACCGCATCGCCGAGATAGCCGGCTGCGTGGTCCTGCTTGGAAGCGCGACGCCCAGCCTGACCAGCTACGACGCCCACGGCCGCGCCGAGGGCGCTTTTTTGGGAGCGCGCGTGCTCGAGCTCCCGGAGCGCTACAGCGGTGACCCCCTGCCGGCCATGGAGGTCGCCGACATGCGTTCGGATGACAGCTGGAGCCTGAGCCGGCCGCTGGGCCACAAACTGGCCGAGGCCTGTCGGCAGGAGCTGGAGCGGGGAGGGCAGGTCATCCTGTACCTCAACCGTCGTGGCCTGGCCTGGTACGCGCGCTGCCGGCGCTGCGGGGAGGCCGTGGGATGCCCCAACTGCAGCGTGTCCCTGGTTTACCACGGGGCCTCGAGGGAGCTCAGCTGCCACTACTGCGGGCACGCCGAACCGCTCCCGCACGCCTGCCCCAACTGCGAGGCTCGCGACCTCAAGACTGTGGGTTTTGGCACCGAGCGCATCGAGGCCGAGGCGCGCCGCCTATTCCCCGAGGCGCGGGTGGTCAGGCTGGACCGCGACACGGCCTCGACCCGCGACTCCTACTACGGGATCTGGGACAGCTTTGGACGCGGGGAGGTGGACATCCTGGTGGGCACCTCGCTGGTGGCCAAGGGCTGGGACCTACCCGGCGTCGGGCTCGTCGGCGTCGTGGATGCCGACCAGGCCCTCAACTACCCCGACTACCGCGCCGCGGAGGACACCTTCGCGAGCCTGGTGCAGGTGGCGGGCAGGGCTCGCCGCAGCGACGCTCGGGCCATCGTCCAGACGATGAACCCGCACCACTACGCGGTGCGCATGGCCCTCACCCACGACTACCACGACTTCTTCTCCGAGGAGCTCGCGGTCCGCGAGGCCCTCGACTTCCCTCCCTACGCCCGCCTCATCGAGGTGACCGCCTCATCGGCCGAAGACGCCACCGCGCAGCGCATGGCCGAGACCTGTGCCGGGGTGCTCAGGGATGCGGTGGCGGTGCAGGGCATGGCCGGGGTAACGGTGCTCGGCCCGAGCCAGGCATTCATTCATCGCCTGCGCGGCGAGTACCGCTGGTCGCTCACGGTGCGTGGCCTCGACGTCTCCGCGATCAAGCCGCTGCTGCCCGACGGCCGCGGGTACATGGTGGACGTCGACCCCCTCTGAGTGTCTGGCCCTAGAACCGCATCAGGTAGGACCAGTACTTCCAGGTACCGCCGTCGTATTCGGCGTATTGCACAAAGCCCATCCGCTCGTACATCGCGCGTGCGAGCGGCATCGCCTCTGTGGTGTGGAGGCCAAGGCCGCCGGCGCCTTCCCCCCTGGCGCGGTCGATACAGGCCTGTGTGAGCGCGCGCCCCACACCCAGGCCGCGGTGCGTGGGCGCCACCCCAAGCGCCCGGAAGTAAGCCCAGTCCGGCGCCAGCCAGCTCGAGTCGCGGGCCCCTGCCGGGAAGTACGACACCGCGCCGACCAGTTCCCCTTCGGCCTCCGCGACCAGGATCGCCGCACTGACGGCGCGCCCCGGCACGTCGGCGAGGTCCGCCTCGTACTCCGCCCAGGCGGCGGGGGACATCTGTGCCTGGTAGTCCCGGTAGGCATCCACGGTCACGCGCGCCGCCTCGCTGTATTCCTCCGGCAGTGCCTCGCGGACCAGGACGTTGACCATGTCGTGCCAAAAGAATGCACTGTGGCGTCCGAGCCATCGGCGGCCAAGCGAGCAGCGACCGAGCCATAACTTGACTCCGGGGTGCCGGCTTCGCTAGGGTGTCGGAAGCCGTTAGCCGACCCTTCATGGGTCACCCTCCCGGGAAGAGGGGGCGCGGCGCCGACTCAAACCGCTTCACATAAATCGGGGAGAACTAGTCCTGGGCTTACGAATTCGCGCGCTGGTGGTCTGCCTTGCGATGACGGCGTCGCTTACCGCCCTCGTCCCCGCAAGCGCTGACACCACCGGTGCCCTGGTCGCCCAGCGCCAGCTGCTGCAGCAGCAGGTGGGCGGCCTCGGTGGCGACAAGGCCAAAGCCCTTTCCGACCTTCTCGCCGCCCAGGATGCCCTCAACAACATCCAGGCGTCGCTGCGCGCGAACTCGGTATACCTGGGCCAGCTCAACGAGCAGCAGGACCGCATCCGCGGGAAGATCAGCAACACCGAGCACGACCTCGCGCAGGAACGGCAGCTGATCGCCGAGACAACCCGGGGCCAGTACAAGCACCACACGGGCGACCAGGCGGTCGAGATGATCTTCAGTTCCCAGAACTTCGGGCAGATGCTGGGCCGGATCATGGCGGAGATCACGGTGCAGCGGCGCATGGGTGACGCGGCGCGCAAGATCAAGGTAGAGCAGGCCGAGCTCAAGTCCATGGGCGCGGACCTCGACCGCAAGCAGGTCCAGGCGGCCATCCTCCAGGACCAGCTGACGCAGGAGAACGGCAAGGAGCTTGTCCTGGTGGCCGACTACGACCAGCGCGTCGCCCACCTCGACGGCGAGTCCAAGGACCTGTTGGGCCAGATCGGCGACATCAACGGCCAGATCGCGGCGCAGCAAGCGGCCGCGCGCCAGGCGGCGGCCCGGGCTGCAGTTGCGTCTCGCCCGTCCGGCTCGTCCACCTCATCCGGCTCGTCAGGATCGCCGGGCTTTGGCTCGGGCGGCGGCCCGGTGAACGGCGGCAGCAGCTGCGGCAACCATTTCAGCTACGGCTACTGCACCTGGTATGTCGCCAACCGGCGCTGCATCCCATGGTTCGGAAACGCTTGGGAGTGGTACGGCAACGCGCAGGCCTACGGTTACCCGGTAGGCTCGCAGGCCCGCGTCGGCGCCGTCGCGGTCTGGGACCAGCGCATGAGCGGGTACGGCCACGTCGGCTACGTGGAGAGCGTGAGCTCGAGCGGCTTCACGGTCTCAGAGATGAACTACACCGCGTGGGGCCAGGTTGACAGCCGCTTCGTGCCCTACTCCAACCCGGGACCGCTGACCGGCTTCATCTACGCCAAGTAGCCTCGTCGCAGCATCTCACCCGGTAATCAGAGCGTGAACGTCCTCGGCACCGGGCCCACAAACGACCCCGGCTTGACGGCCTGAGGGCCTCAGTCCTCGGCAACCACGCCGGGGCGTCACTGGCCCTAAGGCTATTGGTTGCCTGCGAATGCCGCCGGGGTCATTCGTGGCCCCGGCACCAGGAAGCCCTGCCCTGGTTGCCGGTGATGCCTCTCCTTCCTGAGTCGATTCCAACGGAAGCCCGATGTTCGTACCCTGCACTAAAGCAGGAGCGAGGTGAGGCCTCCCGTCATGACTTGTGTCGGGGGGACGAACGTGCCCGGCTGCATGTGGAGGAGACCACTAGCGCCCTGGCCGGCACTGGCGCTGACTGGGTTGACGGAACCTGAGGCCCTCAGGCCGTCAGGCCGGGCGCGTTTGTCCCCGCGAGGCTTTCCGCGTCAGCGTGTCGCGTTATCTCGCGATCTGTAGACGGTAGAATTCGCCGATGATCCGCGAGATCGTCGTTGTCGAGGACGCGCGCCTTCGTACCAAGTGCCCCAGGGTGCCGAAGATCGACGCCTCGACCCAGAAGCTTTTGGACGACATGGTGGACACGATGCGCGAGGCGCCGGGCATCGGCCTCGCGGCGCCCCAGGTGGGCGTGCTCCTGCGGGTGATTGTGTGCGAGGTTGACGAGAACCTGCATTGCCTGGTGAACCCGGAGATCGTGCGCGCCGAAGGTGAGCAGGTTGGCAACGAGGGCTGCCTCTCCATTCCCGATTACATCGGTGAGGTGAAGCGCTTCGAACGAGTGGTGGTCAAGGCCAAGAACCGCACCGGGAAGGAGGTCCGGGTTAAGGCCGAAGGTCTTTTGGCCCGCTGCCTGCAGCACGAGATAGACCACCTCGACGGTGTGCTCTATACGGATCGCCTGACCGATCCCAGCACCTTCCGCAAGGTCACCCCGCCTGAGGCTGAGCGGGCGGCGGCCGAAGAGGGCGAGACCCGGCAGGAGCTGGTCGGGGTCTGACCCCAACCGTTCACCCGTGAGGGTCGTCTTCTTTGGGACCCCGCAGTTCGCGGTGCCCACCCTTGAATCCCTGTTGCGCCGGCACGAGGTCTGCCTGGTGGTATCGCAGCCGGACCGTCCGGCGGGCCGGGGCCTGGAAACCCGCCCATCCGCCGTCGCCGGGCACGCCCTCGCGGCGGGCCTGGAGGTCGCCAGGCCCGAGCGAGCGCGGGAGGCGGATTTGCTCAGCCGGGTCAGCGCCGCCACCCCCGACGTCGTGGTGGTTGCGGCATATGGGCAGATCCTTCCCCGTCCACTGCTGGACGCCGCCCCCGGGGGCGCCATCAACGTGCATGCGTCCCTGTTGCCGCGCTGGCGCGGGGCGTCGCCGATCACCGCCGCGATCCTCGCCGGGGACGAAGAGACCGGCGTCAGCATCATGCGGATGGATGAGGGCCTGGACACCGGCCCGGTTCTGCTTCGCCGCGCCCTGCGAATCGATCCTCGAGACGACGCCGAAACGCTTTCCGAGCGCCTTGCCGCGCTGGGGGCGGAAGCGCTCCTGGAGGCCCTGGAAGCTGTGGATGCCGGCACCGCGCAGGCGACCGCGCAGCCGGAGCGGGGTGTCACCTACGCCGGGCTGGTCAAAAAGAGCGACGGCCACCTTGAGTGGACCCGCGAGGCGGGCGACATCGAGCGGGCGGTGCGCGCCTATCGCCCCTGGCCGGGCGTCCGCCTGCCACTCGCCGGCGAGCCGGTGCAGGTCGTGGAAGGAGCTCCCGTCCCGGCCTGGTGGGTCGACCGAGGCGGCGATCGATCGCCGGGGGCGATCGTGGACGTCAACACGGAGGGAATCGTCGTCATGACCTCGTCCACGCCCTTCCTGGTGCGGCGGGTCAAGCCGGCGGGAAAGCGGGACATGGCTGCCACCGAGTACGCCCGTGGGCGGCGTGACTTGGTGGCAACGCCGTGACCCAGAAAAAAGATGCCGTCAAGGCGGCCGGCAATGAGAAGGTCGTCGCCAACAACCGCGCGGCGTTCCATGAGTACTTCATCCTGGACGCCTTGGAAGCCGGGCTTGAGCTCCTGGGAACCGAGGTGAAGTCCCTGCGAGACGGCAAGGCCAACATCAAGGATGGCTACGTCCGGCTTGAGGACGGCCAGGCCTACCTCCACAACGTCGACATCCAGCCGTGGGTGACGGGCAACCGCAACAACCACGAGCGCCTGCGCTCGCGCCGGCTGCTCCTGCATCGGAACGAGATCCTCGAGCTCTCCCACAAAAGCAAGGAGCAGGGGCTCTCGATCGTCCCCCTGAAGCTCTACTTCCACGGCGGCAGGGTCAAGGTGGAGATCGCTTTGGTCAAGGGCAAGAAGAGCTGGGACAAGCGCCAGGCCATCGCCGAGCGGGATGCCAAGCGGGAGATGGACCGGGCCATACGGCGGGATGTCCGCTGAGATGACCGGGGCCCTCGGTCTCCTCGGCGGCAACGAGATGCGGCCGGGGTGCGAGCCCTTCGACCGCGCCCTCCTCGACGCCGCCGGGAGTCCCTCCGAGGTTTGCATCGTCCCCACCGCGGTGGTCCGCAACGGGTCGGTCCCGGCCGCTTTGAAGTTGGCGCGCGCCTACTTCGGGAGCCTTGGCGTGAAGGTTGTGCATGTTCCCCTTCACCGGCGCTCGGACGCCTCAGACGGCGACGTAGTTCGCGCGCTGCGACATTCACCCCTGACCTACCTGCTGGGCGGTGACCCGGGCTACCTGCTGGACACCCTGCGCGGGACGCCGGCGTGGGCCGCGGTGGTCGCGGCATTTCGCGGCGGGGCCGCGCTGGCCGGAAGCAGCGCCGGGTCGATGGTCCTGGCCGAGACCCTCCTGCTGCGCAGTCGCAACCCCGGTCCGGCGGCGCGGCACGGGCGCGATGCACTGGCAATGCTGCCGGGGACGGTGGTAATCCCCCACCTCAACGCCTTTGGCGAGGGGTGGCTCGAGGCCGCGCGGCGGGAGGCCAGTGGGCGCGACATACTGGGACTGGACGAGGCCACGGGCCTGCTCTGGCACGATGGCTGGACGGCGCACGGTCCCGGGTCGGTGGTGCTCTGGCGCCGAGGCGCTGATCCTGGCCTACGGCGCCTGGAAGGCATGGTGCTGCGCTGGCGGCGGCCGGGCCACGCTCCTTCGCGTCGAACGACTCCGCCCGCTCGAGTGGTGTAATCCGGGTTATGCCCCGTACCCGTGCCCAGGTGGCCAAGGATCTGCGTGTTGCGGCCCAGCTGCTGGGCGTGCCCTCGGGGGCAACCGTCGACGACGTCATGCAGGCCCGCCGCGACCAGGCCAAGCGCTGGCACCCCGACATCAACCCGGAGCACGGCTCGGTTGAGCGCATGGGCGCGATCAACACCGCCGCCGACCTGCTCTGTGACTTCATCCGTCGCGGGGGAGAGGTGGATGGGGTACCCGCCCCTCCCGTACCGGTCACGCGCGCCCCGCGCAAGCCCCGACCCCTGCCAGCCCGGGTCTTCGAGGTCAAGTTCGGCGGCGAGGGCGTGGGCACCCCGGTTTCCGCGCCCGACCGCATCGTTCGGCTCGAGATAGACGAGGCCGAGGCCCTCCAGGGAACCAACCGCACCCTGCGCTTCATGCGCCTGGAGCCCCGGATGTGTCACTACTGCGCGGGCCTGGGCGCGGACCCGGCGAGCCCGAAAAGAATGTGCCCCGACTGCGACGGGAAAACCTGGCACTGTCCCACGTGCGAGGGCCGGGGATGGCTGTTCATGAAGCCCGGCACCTGCCGCCACTGCGGTGGTACCGGCGCCGCGCTGGTCGAGCGCAGCATCCGCCTGAAGTTGCCGCCCGGGATCGTCGGGACCAGGCGCACCCTTGTCCGTGGCTGGGGTGACCTCTCGGAGGACGGGGATTCCGGGAACCTCTGGGTGGACGTGATCCCGGCCCCCACCGCGCTCACCTCCCGGCCCTGGCGCTACGGCTACTTCGGGCACGACTGGCCCGCCCCCGAGGCAGTGGTGACCAACGGCGTGCTCACCCTGCAGAACGTCCCCCTGCCCGACGATGAGCTACGGGAGATCGGGTTCTGGCGCGATCCCAAGACGTCGCGCTGGGTGCGCCAGGTCGGGGCCGATGGCGCGCCGGGCGTGCTGTCGCTGATTCGCCAGCGCCAGTTCTTCGTGCCCCAGCCAACTCACTGAGGTCCCACCCGGAGGCCGGCTGCCGGGAATTCTTGGGCGTCGCTCCCCCTCTGACGGGGGAGTGGTGGACCCGGGGCGAGTTGAACGCCCGTCCGAAACAGCGTCCCGTGAAACCTCTACGAGCGTAGACCGGATTTGATCTCGCCCCCAGCCTGCCTCCGGACGGGCCAGCAGGGGACCAGCGATCCTTTGAGGTCCCCAGTTGGGCGATCACGGTTCCCGCCTGGGCAAGCCCTGTAATTTGTGGCCCGGCCCCCCTACCAGGACGCTCAGGGGGCGGACCCCGGGGCTTTAGCCCCGGAACTTGCTTCTACTGCTTACGCAGCGATGGCAAGCTCTGCGTTGTTGTTCGCAGTTGTGTTTTTTGCCCGTTTGTAGGAGCCAGGCGCTCCGCTCGCAATCTCACAGCCCACTGCCCCGTCGAAACCCGGCGGGCCCACAAGGAAGGTTGACTGAAGGTCAATTGTAATGTCGCCCCACCGTCGATGAGCGCCGAGGTGCGCTGCTAGCCTTGCAGCGTGTCGGGGCGCTACGAAGAGGCCCACTCCCTGCTGGCGACGGCCCGCCTGTACGTCATCTCCGCCGATGGCGTGCCTGCCGAACAGGCCCGGGTCCTCTGTGAGGCCATTGACGGGGGAGCCGGCATCGTTCAGCTGCGCAACAAGTCGCTGTCCCCGGCCGGCCTGCTCCACGCCGCGCGCTTGGTCAGTGCACACGCGCGCGCCCACGGCGCGGTGTTCATCGTCAACGACGACCCGTCGCTTGCCGCCGCCGCCGGCGCGGACGGTGTCCACCTGGGGCAGGATGATGGTGACCTGGCGAGCGCGCGTAGGCGGCTGCCCCTGGGCGCGCTGGTCGGCCGCTCCACGCATTCCCTGGAGCAGGCGGCGGAGGCGGTGGAGGCCCGCGCGGACTACCTCGGTGTGGGGCCGGTGCATGCCACGCCCACCAAGCCGGGGCGGCCGGCTGTAGGCCTGCCGCTGGTCGGCGCGGTGGCGGCCGCCGTGGAAATCCCGTGGTTCGCGATCGGCGGCATCGACTGCCTGAACATTGCCGAAGTGCAGGCCGCTGGTGCGTCTCGGGTCGCCGTGGTGCGGGCCGTTTGTTCAGCCGCGGACCCACGGGCGGCGGCGGAAGACCTCGCATCTCGGCTCACCGTGGAGGCCCTGGTCTGATGGCGGAAGCCGGCCAGGCGGTCCTGACGGTTAACGGGGACACTCTCCCCGCGGCCGGCTCCTCCACCCTCGGACAGCTACTGGGCCGCCTGGGTGTGGACCCGCAGCGCGTGGTGGTGGAACTCAACGGGACGATTCATCGTCGCGGGGAAGGCCTGCAGTTGCCCGTCCGCGCGGGCGACGTGGTCGAGATCGTCCATTTCGTGGGGGGCGGGTGACAGCGGCCCCGGCGTCGATCCAGGATGCGCTGGTGATCGGGCCGGCGACGCTTGGATCTCGCCTCATCCACGGGACCGGCAGGTTCGCCAGCAATGACGTGCTGCGTCGCTGCCTTGACGCCGCCACACCGGAGATGGTCACCCTTGCCGTGCGCCGCCTCGGGCTCCAGGGGGGCGACTCCGAACTCTCTGACCTCGACCTCAGCTCGTACACCCTGCTACCCAACACCGCCGGCGCGACGACCGTCGAGCAGGCCGTGCGGCTGGCTCGACTGGGCCGTGCGGCCGGCGTGTCGGACCTCGTCAAGGTGGAGGTCATCGGCGACGAGGAAACGCTTTTGCCCGACCCCGGCGCGACGCTTGAGGCGACACGCCAGCTGGTGGCGGAGGGTTTCACCGTGCTGCCCTACACCAGCGACGACGTGGTTCAGTGCATCCGTCTCCAGGAGGCGGGCGCCGCCGCCGTCATGCCCCTGGCCGCGCCGATTGGGACGACGATGGGGGTACTGAACCCCACCAACATTCGCCTGATCATCAAAAAACTTTCCTGTCCCGTCATTGTCGACGCCGGCCTGGGCGTACCCTCGGACGCCGCTCGGTGCATGGAGTGGGGCGCTGCCGGCGTGCTGGTGAACACCGCCATCGCCCGTGCCCAGGACCCGCCCCTGATGGCCCGCGCCTTTGCCGAGGCCGTGGCCGCCGGTAGGCGCGCGTTCCTCGCCGGGCCCGCTCACATCAGCCTGCAGGCGGTGGCCTCAAGCCCGACGGGCGGCATCCCCGGGCGGGCGCCCGGCAGCTGACCGCGCGGCCCGGCGTGGGCACCGTCGGAGAGCTCGGCGAGCTGGGCCTCCTGGATCGCCTCTGGCCCAACCTGGCGCCGGCGGGTGACGGGCTCATCGTCGGTCCCGGCGACGATGCCGCGGTCTGGCAACCCCCGGCCGGGAAGGTGGTGGTGGTGACCACGGACAGCCTCGCGGAGGGGGCGCATTTCACCAGCCCGCTCGACCATCCGCGCGCGGCCGACCTGGGCTGGAAGCTGCTCGCGGTCTCGCTCAGCGACCTCGCGGCGATGGGCGCCACGCCCGGCCCCTGCTTCATCTCCCTGGCCCTGCCCAAGCATTGGCCCGTGGCCTGGGTCGAAGCCCTGTATGAGGGCCTCCGTGAATGCGCCCTCGAATTTGGCGCCGCAATCGCCGGTGGCAACATCACCGCCGCCCCGGCCGCGGTGCTGACCAGCACCTGCATCGGGACCGCCGACCCGGCCTGGCTGCTCCGCCGCTCCGGTGCGGAGGCGGGCTGGGAACTGGCGGTGACCGGCAGCCTGGGGGCGGCGGCCGCCGCCCTGCGCTGCGGAGAGGCCGGCCCTGACCCCTCATGGCGCGCCGCCGCGCGGCCAGTTCCGCGACTGGCCGCCGCCCAGCTTTTACTCGCCGCCGGGATCCGGGTGGCGCTGGACATCAGCGATGGGCTGTTCCGCGACGCCGGCAGGCTGCTCTCGGCCGCGTCCGCCGGTGGCCTGCTGTTGGACAGCGACGCCATTCCCGCGGCGCCCGGCGTCCGCGAGCGCTGGCCGCGCGAATGGCTGGAGGTCGTCGGCGGTGGCGAGGATTACGAGTTGCTCTTTGCCGGTCCGCCGGCGGCCGTGCGGAAGGCGCTGGACGCGCTGGCGGCAACCGGCCTGCGGGCTGCCGTCGTGGGTCGCTTCGATGACGGCCCCGGCCTCAGGGTGCTCTTCGACGGTAAGGAGGCCTCCCCGCCCGAAAGCGGTCACGAGCACTTCACGACGGCATGATGGCAATCCGGCTGAAGGACGCGGGCCAGACCCTGGAGGTGGGGCGCCGGCTGGGCCGGGCAGCGCTGCCCGGTGACGTCCTGCTCATCGAAGGACCCTTGGGGGCGGGCAAGACGGTGCTCGTGCAGGGCCTGGCGGAGGGCCTGGACTGTGATGGGGAGGCCACCAGTCCGACGTTTGTCCTGGTGCGACAGCACGAAGGGCGGCTCCCGCTGGTGCATGCCGACCTCTATCGCCTGGAGAACGTCGCTGAGGTTCGCGCGCTGGGCCTGCTGGAACTCGCCGAGAGCGGCGTCCTGGCGGTGGAGTGGCCGGAGCGCGACCGCGGGCTCGGGGTGGACGGCGCCACGCGCCTGCGAATCACACAGGGGACTGCCGGCGAGGATGCGCGGACCCTGCACGTGGAGTCCGCCCCCGCGCACCTCCTCGCGGTGCTCGACGAGGCGGCGCCGTGATCATCGCGATCGACACCTCCGGTGGCGACCTGGTCGTAAGCCTCCTCGACCAGGGGCTTCAGCTCAGCGCCTCGCGCATCGTGCCGGGGAGGCGCCACCAGGACTCCATCCTCGGTGCCCTCCAGGAGTTGGTTGGTGACGCCCACACCGTGGCCGGCCTGGCAGGCATCGCCGTTGTCAGGGGGCCGGGCTCGCAGACCGGCATCCGGGTCGGGCTCTCGACGGCCCAGGGGATGGCCTTCGGTGCGCGGGTCCCCCTGCTGGCGCTGAACAGCCTCGAGGTCGCCGCCGCCCGCGTGACGTCTCCGCGGCCGCTGGTCGCGCTGGTCAGTGCCGGTCGCACCAACGTCTACGCGCAGCACGTCGGCGCTGAGGGCGCACTGCAGGGCGCGCGTCGTCTTGTGGCCCTGACCGAACTGGCGAGCGACACCGATTGGATAGACGGGCGAGAAGTGGTGGGTGAAGCGGCGCTGATGGCCCAGGTAATGGGCCTTGGCCCTGCACTGGCGTCGCCTCTGCGCGGGTCGGACGAGGCGCTCGCGGCGGCCGTTCGGACCGCACTCCAGGGCGGCGTGCAGCTGGCATATCATCAGCTCACGGGCGATTACGGAGAGTCATGATGCAGCTGCGCCAGCGAACGCTGGTCGAGCCGATGCGGCTCGAGGATATCCCCGCGATCCAGGAGATCGAACGCGAGGTTTTCCTCACCCCGTGGCCGCGTAACGCGTACCGGCGCGAGCTGGTCCAGAACCGTATGGCGTCATACCTGGTGATCCGCGACGGCGACGAGATCGTGGGCTACGCGGGGCTGTGGAAGATGCACGACGAGGCGCACGTCACCACCATCGGCGTGCGCCGGCGCGACCAGGGTCGCGGCTTCGGACTGGCGCTGATGCTGGCGCTGATCGACCGGGCCTTCGCGATCGAGGCCAGGTGGGTGACGCTGGAGGTCCGGGCGTCGAACTATGGCGCGATGGCGCTATACGAGAAACTAGGCTTCAAGGTCATCGGCCGCCGCCGCGGGTACTACACCGATGATGGCGAGGACGCCGTTGTGATGTGGTCGGACTCCCTGATGGCTCCCGCGTTCCAGCAGCGGTACGAGCAGATCCGCCGGCAGGTCGAGGAGAAGGTCGACCTCAACGCCGGGACCTGGAGCTAGAAGACTCCGGAGCCATGGTCACGGGTCGCGGTAACCTCGCGGCGTGCTGACGCTGGGTATTGAGACCTCGTGCGACGAGACATCGGCCGCGGTGGTTGAGGACGGCCGCCGGATCCTAAGCAACGTGGTCTCGTCTCAGGTGGCGATGCACGCCGCGTTCGGCGGCGTCGTGCCCGAGCTCGCCGCGCGCTCCCACGTCGAGCGCCTGCCCGCGGTCGTCGACGAGGCCCTGGGTATTGCCGGCGTGGGGCTGGAGAGCATCGAACTGGTCGCGGTTACGAGGGGTCCCGGCCTGGTCGGCGCGCTGCTTACCGGCGTCGGGTTCGCCGCGGCCCTGGGCTGGGAGCGGGGCATACCGGTCGTCGGCGTCAGCCATCTCGACGGGCACCTGCACTCCGCATTCCTGGAGGACCACGCGACCGGCTACCCCCTGCTGGTCCTGGTCGTCTCCGGGGGGCACACCGAGCTGATCCTCAATCGCGCGCCGGGCCAGTACGAGCTGATGGGGCGAACCCTTGACGACGCCGCGGGAGAGGCGTTCGACAAGGTGGCTCGGATGCTGGGCCTGGCCTACCCCGGCGGCCCCGAGATCGAGCGCGCGGCCAGGAGCGCGCCCGCGCTCGGAGACCGATGGCAGCCGCTTGGCCCGATCCGCGTCCCCGGCCTGGACTTCAGCTTCAGCGGAATCAAGACGGCGGTCCGGTACCGCCTGGAGCGCATCGCCGGGCGGCCGCAGGGTGCCGGCCTTGAGGGCGCCGACCCGCCGCAATGGCCCGCTGAGCTGGTCGCGGCCGCCGCACTGGACTTCCAGGGCCGGGCCGTCGGGCACCTCGTCGACAAGCTGGAGGCCGCCGTCCGGAAAGCCAACCCGGCGAGCGTGGCCGTCGTCGGCGGTGTGGCCCTGAACGGCGCGCTGAGGTCCGCGACACGCGCGCGCCTGGCGGCGGTGATGGCGCAACCGGACCTTGTGGTCTTCCCGGGGGCGAGTCTCTGCACCGACAATGCCGCCATGATCGCCGCGGCCGGGCATGCCCTCTACGGCCGCGGCCTTGGGAAGTCGCTGCGCGTGGATCCATCATTGCGCTGGGAATCCGCTGCCTGAGCTGAGCCGGGATCCCGGCGGAGTTGTAAGCAGCCCTCGAGGGGCGCTAACATTAGCACTCCGGAACATTGAGTGCTAAAGGCCCTGAGGGCCTTCCGTGCAAGAGGAGGAACCCATGAACCTGCGTCCACTGGCTGACCGCGTCGTAGTCCGTCCCCTGGAGAGGGAAGAGATGACCAAGAGCGGCATCGTGCTGCCCGACACCGCCAAGGAGAAGCCCCAGGAGGGCCTCGTCGAGGCTGTCGGCAACGGCCGCGTCAACGAGACCTCTGGCAAGCGCGAGCCTGTCGACGTCTCCGTCGGCGACCGCGTCATCTACTCCAAGTACGCCGGCAACGAGGTCAAGATCGACGAGACCGACCTGCTCATCCTGAGCGAGAAGGACATCCTGGCCGTCGTGGCCAACGGCAACGGCAAGAAATAGCCCCCGCCGCCAAGCACTGAACCAGGAGGTCTGACCATGACTGCCAAGCAGCTGATCTTTGACGAGCACGCCCGCGAGCACCTGCTCAGCGGTGCCACGCAGCTGGCCGACGTCGTCCGCATCACCCTCGGCCCCGGTGGCCGCCACGTGGTGCTGGACAAGTCGTTCGGCGCGCCCGTCATCACCAATGACGGGGTCAGCATTGCCCGGGAGATCGAGCTGGCCGACCCATTCGAGAACATGGGCGCCCAGCTGGTCAAGGAAGTCGCGGTCAAGACCAACGACATCGCGGGCGATGGGACCACCACCTCGGTGGTCCTCGCCCACGCGATGATCGTCGAGGGACTTCGCATGGTCACCGCGGGGGCCAACCCGATGGGTGTCAAGCGAGGCATCGACCTCGCCGCCAAGGCCGTGACCGATCGCATCTCCGAACTCTCGCGTCCCGTGCGAGGCCGTGAGGACGTGGCCCAGGTGGCCACCATCTCGGCGCGTGACTCCGAGATCGGCGACCTCATCGCCGACGCCATGGACAAGGTCGGCAAGGACGGGGTCATCACTGTAGAAGAGGGCAAGGGCTTTGGCACCGAGGTCGAGATCGTCGAGGGGATGCAGTTCGACCGCGGCTACATCAGCTCCTACTTCGTCACCGACCAGGACAAGATGGAGTCCGTCCTCGACGATCCACTGATCCTCATCACCGACAAGAAGGTGGCCTCGATCAACGAGCTGGTCCCGGTGCTGGAGAGGGTGCTGCAGGCCGGTCGCCCGCTGGTCATCATCGCCGAGGACGTTGAGGGCGAGGCCCTCGCGACCCTGGTGGTCAACACGCTTCGCGGAACCTTCAAGGTCGTGGCCATCAAGGCCCCCGGCTTCGGCGACCGCCGCAAGGCCATGCTCCAGGACATCGCCATCCTCACCGGCGGCCGGGTGATCACCGAGGAGATCGGGCTGCGCCTGGAGGACACCACCGTTGACCTTTTGGGCTCGGCCCGGACGGTCACCGTGGACAAGGAGAACACCACCATCGTCGAGGGCGGGGGCCAGAGCGCCGCCATCCAGGCGCGCGTCGAAGAGCTGCGCCAGCAGTCAGCCGAGTCGGACAGCGACTGGGACCGGGAGAAGCTGCAGGAGCGCATCGCCCGCCTCGTCGGGGGCGTCGCCGTCATTGAGGTTGGCGCCGCCACCGAGGTCGAGCTGAAGGAACGCAAGCACCGCGTCGAGGACGCCCTCAGCGCCACCCGCGCGGCCGTCGAGGAGGGCATCGTGCCGGGCGGGGGGACCGTCCTGGTTCGCGCCCAGAGCGCGCTGGACAACCTCAAGCTGGAGGGCGACGAGGCCAGCGGCGTGCGGATCGTGCGCCGTGCCCTGGAGGAGCCGCTGCGCCAGATCAGCCAGAATGCCGGCGCCGAGGGCTCGGTCGTGGTCCAGAAGGTCCGCGACCTCAAGGACAACGAGGGCTACGACGCCCGTCGCGGCGAGTACGGCGACATGTTCAAGGCAGGCATCGTCGACCCCGCCAAGGTCGCTCGCTCCGCAGTCCAGAACGCCGCCAGCATCGCCGGGATTCTGCTCACCACGGAGACCCTGATCACGGACATCCCGCAAGAGGCCGTCGGCGGCGGTGCCGAGCACGCGCATGACCACGGCGGCATGGGCGACATGGGCATGGGTGGCATGGGCGGAATGGGTGGTATGGGTGGCATGGGCGGCATGGGCGGGGGTATGGGGTTCTAACCAACCCGGTCCAGATCCCCAGGGGACGTAACAGGCCGCATAACAGGGCGCATACACTCTCATCGCCATGAAGGCGAAATTGATCCCCACCAAGGCGGGCGGCAGTCCACGTCTCGGCGACATCCTCCTCGAGAAGGGGCTGATCGATGCCGAGCAACTCGCCACCGCCGTCGCCGCCCAGGCTCAGAGCGGGCTCCCCCTCGGCGAGATCCTGGTCTCGCTCGACTTCCTCGACGAGGAATTTCTGGTCGGGACGCTGAGCGAGAAGTTCGTATCCCCGATCGCTGACCTCGCCCGGGCGCCGATCGACCCCGAGGTGGCCCGGCTGGTACCGGAGGAATACGCCCGGCGCAAGATGATCCTGCCGATGCGGCTGGTCGACAACCGGCTGCAGGTGGCGATGCGAGACCCCAACGACCTCACCCTGCTCAAAGACCTGCGCGTGATCACCGGTCACCCGCTGGACCCGCAGCTGGCGGGCCGTGGGGAGCTGCTGGCGGCGATCGGACGCGCTTACAGCATGCGGGGCCGGATTGACGCCGCTGCGAAGGTCTTCTCGCAGGCGCGAACGACCGAGGTCACTGCCCCTCGCGGCCGCCGCTCCGGCGAGATCGACCTGGCCCAGCTGACCGCGGACTCGCCCGTCGTCGAGGTCGTCAACCTGCTCATCACCCAGGGACTACGCGACCGTGCGTCGGACATCCACCTCGAGCCCCAGGAGAACCTCCTGCGGGTTCGCTTCCGCATCGACGGGGTTCTCCAGGACGTGGCGCACCTACCGGCGAACATCGGGCCGGGGCTGTCGTCGCGGATCAAGATCATGTCGGACCTCGACATCGTCGAGCGCAACCGGGCCCAGGACGGCCAGGTCAGCCTGACGGTCGAGGGCAAAGAGCTCGACGTCCGGGTCGCCACGATGGCAACGATCTGGGGCGAGAAGCTCGTGCTGCGCCTGCTCGACCGCAGCCGGTCCCTCATCAGCCTGGAAAAACTCGGCTTCTCCACTCGCACAGAGGAGGGCTTCGCGCGGATGCTGGCGTCCCCCTACGGGATGGTGGTCGTGGCGGGGCCGACCGGCAGCGGTAAGACCACCACCCTGTACGCCTCCCTGCAGGAACTCGACAACCAGCAGCGCAACATCGTCACCATCGAGGACCCGGTGGAGTACCACTTCGAGGGCATCAACCAGACGCAGATCAACAAGCTCGCGAACATGACCTTCGCCAACGGCCTGCGGGCGGTGCTGCGCCAGGACCCGGACATCATCCTGGTGGGGGAGATCCGCGATAGAGACACCGCCGAGATCGCGGTCCAGGCGGCGCTGACGGGACACCTCGTGCTCTCCTCGTTGCACGCCACCGACGCCGCCAGTTCGCTCCTGCGCTTCCTCGACATGGGTATCGAGGGCTACCTGGTCGCGTCGTCGGTGATCGGCGTGGTGGCCCAGCGGCTGGTTCGCCAGGTGTGTGAGGGCTGCAAGACGGAGTACCCGCCCACCGTCGAGGAGGTGGAGTTCGGCAAGTCCATGGGCATGGACGTCCCGGATCGCTTCTACCATGGCCATGGCTGCAGCAAGTGCAGCCTGACGGGGTATTACGACCGCATCGGTGTGTATGAGATGCTCCCGGTCAGTGAAGGTATCAAGTCGTTGATCCTGGCGCGCGCCGGCCAGCAGCAGATCCTCGAAGCCGCGGTGGCCGAGGGCATGGTCCCGCTGCGCCACGATGCCTGGAGGAAGGCCGTCGAGGGCTCGACCACCGTGGCTGAGGCGCTTCGCAGCGTGTACGTGCTGTAGAGATGCCGAAATACACCTATCGCGCCTACACCCCCGGCGGTCTTCTCGAGGAGCGGATCGTCCCGGGGGACAACGCCAACGAGATCAACCGTGACCTGGTCGACCGCGGCTACCGCGTGGTTTCCGTCCGCGTGGTCAAGCGGCGCAACGCCCTCTACAAGGCGATGCCGTCGTTCTTCAAGGTCAGGAACACCGAGATCTACCTCTTCTGCCGGCAGCTCGCGACCTTCGTGCGCGCCGGCCTGCCCATCACCGAGGGCATCCGCCTCATCGCCGAGGAGTCAGGCTCGGTCGCCTTCCGCCTGGCCCTCGACGACATCTCCGAGGTGCTTGACCGCGGCGAATCGTTCTCCGATGCCCTCGCCCGACATCCCAAGATCTTCAACCAGCTCTTCATCGACATGGTTCGCGCGGCGGAACTCTCCGGCAACCTTGACGAAGTCCTGCTGCAGGTCGCCACCTACCTGCAGCGGCAGGATGGCGCGCTCAAGAAGCTGAAGAACGCACTGATCTATCCGGCGGTGGTCTTCTTTCTGGCGGTGACCGTTTCAGTGATCCTGATCGTGTTCGTCCTGCCGACGTTCGTCACACTATTCGAGGCATTCCACGCCAAACTGCCCTTGCCCACGCGCATCCTCATCGCGATCGGCAACTTCGGGAGCAGCTTCAAGCTCCAGATCGCGTTGTTCGTGGTGCTCGCCGGCGCCTTGGGCTTCCTCTTCCTGCGCAGCCGGCCGGGACGCATTTTCCGCGACCGGTTCCTGGCCCGCACGCCGATCATCGGCACGATCGTGATCTACTCGGTCATCGAGCGCTTCGCCCGGACCCTCTCGACAATGCTCAAGGCGGGGATCCCCATCGGACAGACCTTCGACGTTGCCATAGCCGCCACCGGCAACACGCGCTTCCAGCGGCGCCTCGACGCGGTCCGCCAGCGGATGGTCTCCGGTGAGGGTTTCTCGACGCCGCTCGAGTCCACCGGGCTCTTTCCCGGGATGGTTATCCGAATGATCAAGGTGGGAGAGCAGACTGGCACCCTGGACCACCACCTGGAGCAGGTCGCGGACTTCTATGCCGAGGAAAACGAGTACAAGATCAAGAACATGATCGCGATGATCGAGCCCGCACTGGTGGTGGCGGTGGGCCTGATCGTGGGTTTCATAGGAATAGCCGTGATCATGCCGATGTACGGGCTGCTGCGCTCAGTCGTCACGTGAGGGCAGGGCTGCGAGACCAGGCGGGGTTCACCCTGGTCGAAGCCGCTGTCGCAGCGGCGATTATCGGGATCGCAATCGCATTCATGGCCGGTTCCCTCAGCACGATCGTGGTCGGTGGCAGCACAGCCAAGCGTTTGGCCAGCGCCGCCGCCATCATCCAGTACGAGGCCGACAAGGTGAAGGCGAGTACTTTCGCCTCTGCGGCGCCACCCTATTCTGACTGCTTCGCAACCGAAACCGCGACCACCCCGGCGGCGGCAGCCACGGTCGGCGGCACGACGTACCAGCAAACCTGTGCCACCGGCTACAGCCTGCGCGCGGACGTGACGCGGAATGCGGACATCGTGAGCGGGTCGCTCCAGAGTTGGACGATCGTGGCGCGCCAGTACCCAGCAGCGACTCAGGTCGGCCAATCGGTGACGGTGTACAAGGACAACCGTAAATGAAGCATCCTCCGGCTCTGTCGCAAGGAGGCTTCACGCTGGTGGAAATGATCATCGCAACCGCGGTGTCCTCCATCCTCCTGGCCGGGATCAGCGTACTGGTGTTCACAAATTTCAGTGCCAGTACCATTGCGGCCCAGCGCCTCCAGGCCAGCGGCCAGCTCCAGAACTTCCAGGTGGCCTTTTACCGTGACGCGGCCCTGGACAACACGGCCACCAACCGCAGCCCAATAATCGCAGCCGCACCGTGCGACGTGGTCCTCGCCGGCCGGCGGCGCGATGCCGGCGGCACGACCAACACGAGCTACAGCGTGGAGTACAAACTCAGCGGGTCGGATATCCGGCGCACCGTGGCCGCGACGACGAGCACCGTCGCTCGCAACGTCAAACTGTTCACATGCGCGCTTCAGTCGGACGGCACGTTCCAGGTCGTGATCTCCGCGCAGGACACGACGGGGAGCTATACCCAATCTCAGACTTTCCGGTTCTATCCTCGGGGCAACGCATGAAGCGTGCCCCGGAGACCAGCTACCATGGCGTCGGCGACGAGGCGGGGTCACTGCTCGGCGTGGTCATGATCGTCCTCGCGGTGTTGGCGATCACTGGCGCGGCCCTATTGGCGGAGTCCTCGAGCCATCTCCTGATCGCCCGCGCGGCCGCCACAAGAATCAGCCACCAGGCCACCCTGGATTCGGCGGTCGAATACGCGATCAACCAGCTCCAGTCGGCGAACGCCGCCTGCGGCACGTCATGGAAGCCCACGCCGCCCAACGCGGACGCGGTGACCGTGACCTACTCGTGCGTCGCGAGTCCGGCGACGTTCCCGGGCAGTCCGTTCCAGCCCCTGGATCACGGAACGACGACGACAGTCACAACCCTTGCGACGGCGCTGGTGGCCGCGCCGACCGTCGCCCTCGCGGTGAACGCTTTGCCGCAGGACTTGAGCAGCGGTAGTGTGCTGACTCTGACGTCGGGAGCGCACACCGACACCGTAACTCTGTCGGCGGTCGCGCTGGCGAACAGCGTCGCCGTGCCAGTGAACTCTTTCACGCCCTCTTTTGCCTATCCTGTGGGAACCACCGTGGCACTGACCAAGGCGGGATTCAATTATGACGGCACCGAGTTGAAAATCCCGGGAACAAGAACGGACTACGTCCTGTCCGACGCGAATGGAGTTCTGTACGACTACCCATGGGGCTCGACGTCGGCGATTCCCACGGGGAGCACCGGTGGAGGCTGGACGTTCAATGCTGGTGTGCCGCCGGCCTTCAGCCCAGTCGGATCTGGGGCGTCTGGCCTGGGTACCCAGGGGTCCATCTTCCTGCCGGGCAACCAGGTCTCGAGCTGTGGTGGGAGCACCGCCAGCTGTCTGCAGCGCATTGACGAGCCGGCATCCGGCAACCCCACGGGCCCTGCGTGCACCACGCACGACCTCCCGTCCAGTGATAAAACCGCCAAGATCTCATCTCAGCCGGCCATGGGCATCAGCGCCCCCACCAACGTGTATCTCGGGTTCGACAACGGGTGGGTGTTCGCTGTCGATGGAACCGCCAAGATTACGAAGGGGATAAAGACTCCGGAGTGTCAACAGCAGGGCAGCAGCGTGAACAGTAGTGCGCCGGCGCAGGGCACGGCGGCGGTGGTTGCGGGGCCCTTTGTCGGCGAAGTGACCGAGACCACCGGAACCAATGTGGGAACCTGGGACAACCTCTATGTTGTCGAGAACATCACCATAGGGTCGAGCAAGGGGGCATACCTACTGCGATATGAATGCAGCGCCGGGGGCGGCAACAACTGCGGCGCCAACAAGCTGCTGTACCTCCAGAGCGTGCAGGCGCTGACAACCGGGGACGCAGTGGGGATGTCGGTCCTACCGGGTCCAGGCACGACCCAGTTGCCCGCCCGCGTGCTCATAGTCGGCTCGGCCGGTGAGATCTCACTGCTGGGTATCAACAGCTCAGGAGGGATCACCGCCAACGCCACGGCGTCGGTTCCGTCCCCGGCGGGTACGACCACGGCGCCGTCATGGTGCGCCGCCCCGGTCTGCGACCCGGTAAACGACCAGTTCGCCGTCGCCTCGAGCAACGGCAACCTCTACCTATTCAACGCCGGCACTTCTGCCGCTCCTTCACTCAGCCTGGTCAGCACCTATTCATCGGGAGCCGCCGCCGGGTTCAAGACCCGGCCTGCCGCCGATCCCTACGGGGATTGGTTTGTTGGCGCCGAAAACGGGAAGGTTTACATCCTGCCCGCCGGCGCCTCGAGCTTCCTGTCCTTCGCGAGCGGCGGCACCAACGCGATCAGGAGTTCGCCTGTTATCGACACCTGTTCGACCAACGGGATCTGCATATACATGGGCACGACCAGCACAGACGACACCGCGTACCTGCTCAAGGGAACCGCCGCGGGCAGCGGCCGGACCGGAGACCTCTTCGCCTGCCTCGGTAGCTCGGCGTGCAGTTCCTCGAATTTTGGTCTCTGGTCCGAGGTGCGCATCCTGACCGGCCTGAATCCCAGCATCCTCTCGTGGTCGTATGCCAGCAGCCCCTGACGGCTTCGTGGGGCTCGACCTTTCCGGGCAGACCCTGCGGGCGATGCATTCGCCGCCTGACGGAAAGCTGAGGTTCGGCGAGCGCGTCCTCCCGCCCGGGATGCTGCGCGACGCGACGGTCGTCGACAAAGGGGGTATGGGCGCCGAGATCAGGGCCTTGGCCGAGGAGCTCGGCTTCGGCGGTGGGACCGCGGGCGTTGCCATTGGTGATCGCACGGTGACGGTTCGCTTGCTCGACCCCGCGCCCGGGCGTGCCCACGCGGGGGTGGTGGAGGCGGTCGGCCACGACCTGCCTCTGCGTCCGGACACGACGATCGTGCACTCGGCTGATCTGCCCGGGGGGGCCAAGGGGGAGCGGCGCGTATTCGCGGTGATCACCGACCGAACCGTCCTGGCGGGTTTCACGGATGCCGTCGCCGCCGCAGGATTGAAATGTGCCGGGGTTTTCCTCCGGTCGCAGTGCGCGGCCAAGGTGCTGGGCGCTGCCGACGGGATCCTGGTGGGTTGGGATGCTTCGGAATTCGAGGTGGTGTTCCTCGAAGGCGGGGTGCCGCGACTGAGCCATGCTGTGCCAGCGGGCTCACCTGAGGGCCCTGGTGCGGAGGGGGTGGCTGTTCTCTCCCTCGCGATGGCGTTCCACAGCCGCACGCTCGGCCCCTTGCCCGCCCCGAAGATGCTGGACATCGGCCCAGAGGCTATTCCGCAACTCGCCCTCGCGGGCGCGGATTTGCCTTGGGCGGCGCAAAATGAGCACCCTGCAGGGGCCACGGCCGTGACCGAGGCGGAGTCATGGCGACGCTACCTAGGCGCCCACGGCGCCGGCCTGCTCGCGGCCTCTGGCACCGGCCGCGATGGGTCGGCCGGTTACCCCGTGTTCAACCTTGCAGCGCCGGCTGGTCAGTCAGGTGCGCGGGGAAAGTCCCTGGCACAGCGACTGCGGGGACGTTAGCCCGCAGGGCATGCTCAATGCGCTCGCTCTCTAGCGCTTGGGGCGGGCAACCTGTTACATTCGTGACAACAACATATTTACGCTGTCTGTTTCGGCAGTAAGAGGAGAGACTTTGATACTTGCACTTCGCGCCCGCAGGCGCCGCGCCGGACAGGCGGGATTCACCTTGATCGAACTTCTTGTGGTCCTCGGGATCATCGCCATCCTCGCCGCGATCGTCACCTTCGGCGTGGTCGGCTTCCTTAATCAAGCAAACACGAGCGCATGCAAGCAGGAGAAGAGCACAGTCCAGACTGCGCTCGACTCCGACATGGCCAAGAACGGCACAACCATCATCGCTGCCGGGACCGGTGTTTCAGACTGGGCCAGTAATCCCCAGAAGGACGCCACGGCGAACCAGACCATTGAAACCCTTACCGGTGGCAACTACCTCCGCAGTACTCCGACGAGGTGGGGATATACCTATGGCGCCGATGGCAAGATCACGGCGGCGACACAGGTCACAAACGGCCCGGCGGTTCCATCCGGCTGCTAATTCGCTAGCTGATCCAATGAGCGCCACCTTAGGGGTGGCGCTCTTACTTTTTCCGGCCCTCGACTGGGCTGGCGCCCGACCGGATCTCTCCCGGATAGAGTGACCGGCCGACAGCCTCGTCGTAGGTGATGGTGCCATCAGCCACCAGTTCACCCAGGGAGCGCTCGAGCGTCTGCATCCCGGCACCCATGCTGGTTGCCAGGACATTCCGCACCTGTCGGGTGTTGCCTTCGCGAACCAGGTTGCGGATGGCGGTGCTGGCGAGCAGGACCTCGAAGGCGGCCACCCGACCGTTGCCGTCGGCGGTAGGCAGGAGCTGCTGGTAGATCACCCCGGCCAGGGTGTGGGCCAGCTGCAGCTTGATCTGCTGCTGCTGCTCGCCGGGGAAGACGTCGATGATGCGGTCGATCGCCTGGCCGGTGTCGTTGGTGTGGAGGGTCGCCAGCACCAGGTGGCCGGTCTCGGCGACGGTGACCGCGGTCCGGATCGTTTCCAGGTCACGCATCTCGCCGACCAGGACGACGTCCGGGTCCTGGCGCAGGGCGGCCCTCAGGGCGCTGGAGAAGCTCTTGGTGTCGATTCCGACCTCCCGCTGGTCCACGATCGCCATCGAGTGCCGATGCACGTACTCGACGGGGTCCTCGATGGTGACGATATGACACGCGCGGTTCTGGTTGATCCAGTCGATCATCGAGGCCATGGTCGTTGTCTTGCCCGAGCCCGTCGGGCCGGTTACGAGGATCAGCCCCTGGCGTAGCTTCGCCAGCTCCGCGGCGGGGTGAGGCAGGCGCAGGGTTCCCATGGAAGGGATCGCGTAGGGGATCAGCCGCAGCGCGAGGGCCAGTGACCCGCGCTGGTTGAAGGCGTTGGCGCGGAAGCGAACCCGGTCCATCCAGTTGATCGAGAAGTCCACCTCACCGAGGTTGTCGAGGGCCGGTAGGCGCTCGGGAGGCACGAAGCTCCGGACCAGCGTCGATACCTCGGTGGCGGACATGGTCTCGGGGAAGAGGGCGGTCAGCTCGCCGTTGACGCGGACCGTGGGCGGGGCACCCGCGGTGAGCAGCAGGTCGCTCGCGCCACGCTGGATGACGCCTTCGATGTACTTGGCCGCCTCATCGGATACCTGCGCGCCCGTTACGGAGATCATGGATCGAGAATAATGGCATGGACTTACGGCCGTTCTTCACGGGTTACGCCCTCCTAATGGGGCTGGTGATCGGCAGTTTCATCAACCTCGCAGCCGACCGTATCCCCCGTGGCGAGTCGGTCGTGCAGCCCCGCTCCTTCTGCCGGGGCTGCGGTCGCCACCTGGGGGTCGTCGACTTGCTACCGGTGGCCGGCTACCTGCTGCGTCGGGGTCGATGCGCCACCTGTGCCGCCCCGATCGGGGCCTCCTCGCCGCTGATCGAAGCTGGAGCCGGGATCCTGCTGCTCCTTTCGGTTCTGCTCCTCGGTCCTCTAGGTGGCGGGCTGCTGGGCCTTCTCTTCGAGGTGGTCCTCGGCATGGTCGTGGTTGCCGTCGGGAGGCGGGGTGCCTGATTGCGGTTCGCCCTGACCGCCGTGTTGCTGCCCCAGGCGGCGCTGGGGATCGCCTTCGGCGCGGTGGCGGCGGCATTCTCCCGGTGGATCGAGGGCCGGGACGCCCTGGCCCGGTCGAGCCCGCCGGCGATGGTCGTCCAGGCGGTGCTGACCGGGGCGGCCTTCGCCGCGTTGGGGTCCGAGTTCGGGCCGACACGTGAGTGGGCGATTCGCAGCCTGTGGTCGGCGTTCCTCTTGCAGGTGTTCATCTTCGACCTGCGCCACCGCTTGGTCCTCGACGCGGTCGTGCTTCCGGGCCTTGTGCTGGCAGTGATCCTGAGCCCCCAGGGCCAGGACACCGACCTGGTGGGGAGCATCCTGGGCGGCGCGATCATGGGTGGCCTGTTCCTGGGGCTGGCCCTCACCGTGAACCGGATCTACGGCGGCGGCGCCATGGGTTTTGGCGACGTCAAGCTGGCGGCTTTCCTGGGGGCCATGCTGGGCTTGTCGGTCCCTGGGTTCAACGCGGGGCGGGCCGTCCTCTTCGGGCTCGTCCTGGGCGCCGCGGTCGTCCTGATCCTGATGGCCGTCGGCCGACTGTCGCGCCGCGACAGCGTCCCACTGGGTCCCTTCCTGGCCGCGGGCGCGATGATCATCCTGCTCCTCCCACCGGGCTACTGGTGGCCATTTGCCTGATGCCCATGCGCCGCGTCGGGCGCCGATAATTGACCTGTGAGAACGGCTGTCTTCCAGTTCGACGTGCGGATCGGTGACGTCGATGCCAACCTCGCCGCCGTCGCCCGGGGGGTGGAGCAGGCCGCCGAGGCCGGGGCCGACCTGCTGGTGCTGCCCGAGATGTGCGCCTCCGGATACGCGTTCTCCGACACTGCGGAGCTCGCGCGCTTTGCGGAGCCGGCGAGGCAGGACGCCCTCGGCCGCGCTCTCACCGGCTGGGCCGAACTCGCGCGGCGCTTCAACCTGTACATCTGCGGCGGCTTCCCGGAGGATGGCGCCAGCGACGGCTTCTTCAACAGCGCGGCGCTGCTGGGGCCGGGAGGGCTGGTCGGCGTGTACCGCAAGGTGCACCTTTTCTTCAATGAGAAGAACCTGTTCCAGCCCGGGGACCGTGGCTTCCCCGTCTTCGAACTGCCGTTTGGGCGGGTAGGGATGCAGGTCTGCTACGACATCTTCTTTCCGGAATCCGCCCGCTCGCTGGTGCTGGGGGGCGCCGAGCTGATCCTCAGCCCCTCCAACTTCGTGCGCAACTTCCGCCGCCAGGTCTACGACGACCGCGGCTTCACCCAGTCCTGCGTGGCGGCCATGGGCATCGCCAGCCAGAACCAGGTTTACTTCGCGCTCTCCAACCGGGTCGGCGAGGAGCGGGAGGTGGGCTTCATTGGCGCCAGCCTGCTGGTCGGGTGGGATGGGTGGCCCCTGGCTGGACCCGGCGCTCCCGAGGAGGAGCAGCTCCTGGTCGCGCCGATGGACCTTTCCGAAGCCACGCGCAAGCGGCAGCGGAACCCCCTCAACCACGCCATCCTGGATCGGCGGCCGGGGCAGTACAGGGTCGAGGCAGAAGCGACCGCGCCGGTGGGCCCGCGGTGAACCTGCAAGTCGGCCGTATCCTCTCGCGGTCCTTTGCCATCGCCTGGTCGCACCGCTGGCTCTGGCTCCTCGGGGTCTTCGGCGGCGCCGGCATCGGGGCGCGGTTCAACGTGCCATTTCCAAGCTCACGGCGGGGATCCAGCGGCGGGGGGCAGGTCGCCACCTTCATCAGCGAGCACGCGGCCCTTGTGCTCATGGCAGTCCTGGTCGTCCTGGTGCTGTTCGTCGTGGCCGGCGTGATCGCCTGCATCGCGGTACCCGCTTCGATCTGGGCCGGCCTCCAGCTGGACGCGGGCCATGAGGTCGGGCTTCGCCAGGCCTGGGGCGAGGGTACCCGCCGAGGCTGGCGTTACTTTCGCCTGGGCCTCATCAAGCTCGGGTTGGGCGTGGCGGTGGGGGTACCGGTCGCGCTTGTCGCGCTCGCCGGCGTCGCCTTCTACGCCGCTGTCGGGTCGGCGGTCATTCCCCTGCTGGTCATCGGTGCCCTGGTCCTGGTGCTGGCGCTTATTGCCGCGTTCGTGACGTTGGGCCTGGGCCTGGCCTGGTCGGACCGCACCCTGGTCATCCTCGGGGTCAGCGCGTGGGACTCGGTGCGCGCCAGCTGGTGGCTCTTCCGTCACAACAAGATGGACACGTTCGTGTTCGGGTTCGTCATGGGGGTGGTGCAGTTCGGCCTCACCGTGGGCGTCGGTCTGCTTGCCGCGGTGGTCGCGACGCCGGGCATCGTGATGCTGGTGGTCTATTTCGCCTGGCAGGGCGACTTCATCCTGGTTGTCGCGGGTGCCGCCTGGGTGATCCTGCTGGGTGGCGGGGCGCTGCTGCTGGGGGGCGGTTTCGCGGGCGCGCTTTCGCAGGTGGCGTACGCGATCGCCGCCCGTGATCTCTGCCTGCGCTGGCGGCTGGATGTCCTCGCTGAGGTCATCGGCTGGGACCCGCGCGCGGCCGCCGACATGGCCCCCGCGACTTGAGCGCCACCGCCGAACTCGCCGCCCTGCTCAACCCGCCACAGCTGGAGGCGGTCACCGCGGGCGACGGACCGCTCCTGATCTTTGCCGGCGCCGGGAGCGGCAAGACCCGGGTGCTGACCTACCGCATCGCTCACCTGGTGGAGAGCGGCCGCGCGCGTCCGAACGACATCCTCGCTGTGACCTTCACCAACAAGGCCGCCCGCGAGATGAAGGCCCGTCTGGAGGAGCTGCTGGGCCCGGGGCAGGCGCCACCCTGGATGGGCACATTCCACTCCATCTGCGGCCGCATCCTTCGCCGCGACGGCCACGTCATCGGTGTGGACCGCAGCTTCGTCGTCTACGACCAGGCGGATCGGTTGTCGGCGGTGAAGCGGGCGATGCAACGGCTGCGCCTTGACGAGAAGAAATTTCCACCCAACGCGGTGAGCAACAGCATCTCCTACGCCAAGAACGAGATGCTCGGCCCCGTGGAGTTCGCCCGCGGGGCTGAGGACTATTTCTCCGAGATCGTCTCGCGGGTCTACCCGGAGTACGAGAAGGAAATGAAGGCGGCCTCGGCCCTCGACTTCGATGACATGCTGCTGCAGGCGGTGCACCTTTTCCAGCAGGATCCGACAACGCTGGCGAAGTGGCAGGCCCGGTTCGCGCACGTGCTGGTCGACGAGTACCAGGACACCAACAAGGTCCAGTACACGCTGGTCAAGCTCCTGGCGGAGCGGCACCGCAACATCTGCGTCGTCGGTGACGACGACCAGAGCATCTACCGTTTCCGCGGCGCCGACGTCCGCAACATTCTCTTCTTCGAGCGCGACTTCCCCGACGCCACGATCGTCAAGCTGGAGCAGAACTACCGCTCCACCCAGAACATCCTGGACGCCGCCCACGCCATCATCAAATCGGTCCCCGAGCGCGCCGACAAACAGCT